>CALBSQ010000248.1 GCA_937967325.1 uncultured Chloroflexota bacterium | reverse complement strand
CTATCCTACCGCCTCGGACCAACTGGCCGGCGCGAAAACGTGTGGCGCACTTTCCTTGCCTTCACACATATTTTAGGAATGGCGTCGGGCGGTCACGAGAAGCGTCCGCGCCCGACGGGTCCAGGGGCGTAGGCGGCCGAGTTGCCAGGCGCGGCGGCTTAGGGCACGGCCTAAGCGTCCTGCGCCAAGATAGGGAAACAGGCCCTGCACCGCGACGGTCTCGAATCCGGCCGACCGCAGGAGTCGCGTGATTGACCCGGCTGAGAACAGGACGCGGTGCTGCGGATCGTGGAAAATGGCCTGGTCCGGATGCTGCGCATTCGGAGTGAGCAGGACCAACCGGCCCCCGGGCAGCAGCACCCGGCGCCATTCCTGGAGCACCAGCGCGGCGTCATCGACGTGCTCGATCAAGTGCTGCGCCACGATCGCTCCGGCGCATGCTGATAAGAAGGGCAGGTCAGGCCGCGGACTCATCCGCAGGACGGAACCGCAGCGTCGACGGTTGGCGACGGTAAGCGCCATTAGGTTGGTATCGACTCCCACGGGCAGCAAATGACGGCGTCGGAGGAGAGGTAGCAGCGGTCCCGTGCCACAGCCCACGTCGATGATGACACCGCCGGGGATCGCGCCTACCGACGCGGCGGCGGCGAGGCTCTCCACGTGCCGATCGCGCCACCCCTCGCGGGCCTCGTAGTACGCGGCGTCGTACGGTGTGGCGCCCGCGTCGGATTGCCCTATGCGATCCGAACCGAGCTTGCTACTCGCCCGCAACTGATCGTCCGTTGCTATGGATAGATTCCCCGTAGCAGATACCCCTCGGCAACCTTCGTGATTGCCTGCATGTATGCCGCTGTGCGCATGTCAACGCCTTCATCGATGCTGCGCCGCAAAACGGCGCCGAAAGCCCGCTCCATGATGGCAAACAGCTTGGCATTGATCTCGTCTTCGCTCCAAAAGAACGATTGCAGATCTTGTACCCACTCGAAATAGGAAACGGTTACACCGCCGGCATTGGCAAGGATGTCCGGCACCACCAGCACCCGGCGGTCGCGCAGGATGGCATCGGCCGCGGGCGTGGTCGGTCCGTTGGCCCCCTCGACGACGATCTTGGCCTGGATACGTTGGGCATTGCTCGCGGTGATCTGGTTCTGAGTGGCCGCCGGTACCAGAATGTCGCAGGGGCAGGTCAGAAGCTGTTCGTTGGTGATGCGCTCGGCGCCACGCCAGGCGATCACACTGCGATGCTCCTGGACGGTTCGGCGCAGCAGCGCCAAATCCAGGCCGGCATCGTCGTACACTCCGCCATCCTGATCGCTCACCGCCACGATCCTCGCTCCCACCGCCTGCAGGGACAGCGCCGCGACGCTACCGACATTGCCAAAGCCTTGCACGGCGACACGGGCGCCCTGCAGCGGCAAGCCCGCGTATTCGCAGGCCTTCTTGGTCACCGCCATGATGCCGCGCCCGGTCGCTTCGAGGCGACCCTCGGATCCGCCGATCGACACCGGCTTGCCCGTGACGCAGGCCGGGACCGAATAGCCCTTTTGCATACTGTAGGTATCCATAATCCAAGCCATCACCTGGGGATTCGTGTTCATGTCGGGGGCGGGGATGTCGCTCTCCGGCCCGATGAGCAGAGAAATCTCGGTGGTGTATCGCCGGGTGAGATTCTCTAATTCGTGGATCGACAGGAGGTCCGGAGCACAGCGAACTCCGCCCTTCGCGCCGCCGAAAGGAATACCGACCACAGCGCATTTCCAGGTCATCCACATGGCCAGCGCGCGCACTTCATCGAGGGTCACGTCGGGTCCGTAGCGGATGCCGCCCTTGGCCGGCCCACGAACGACGTTGTGTTGCACTCGGAATCCGGTGAAGATGCGCAGCGTGCCGTCGTCCATCTTTACCGGAAAGTGGACGATCAGTTCTCGCTTCGGTTGACGTAAGATAGCGGCGATGCCAGGGTCGAGGCGCAGGCGCTCAGCTACGGAGTCGAACTGCTGGACGGCGATCTGGTAAGCGCTGAGCTGCTCGGGGACCGGGGGACTGAGGATTGCCATCGAGGGATTCTCCTGCCGGGGCGGCGAGAGATGGGCCGGCGCCGCCATGCCGGGCCACACGCCATTGTGTTGCTCGGACCCCTCGCTCAATTACAGTCTAGCATTGACGGGAGGCCCCACCCCCGACCCCTCCCCAGCGGAGCTGGAGAGGGGAGCACGGGCACGAAGTGGGCGGTTCGTTCGTCGGCCTTCGTGGTCTCCCCTCTCCAGCTCCGCTGGGGAGGGGTCGGGGGTGGGGCCTCCCCGTCACGCGCTCATGCGTTCCACGGCGAGTCGTGTCGCCGCCTCCGTCGCATCGTGGACGGACGCTATCTGCGCCGCGCTGGCGTTCGGCTCAAGGACCGATGCCATTCGCATGCGGGTGTCGACGAAGTCAGTAATCTCGGTGAGTGTAAACTCAGCGTCTCTATGGCTGGTGATGTAGTCGGCAACTGCTTTCGTTATCGCCGCGGCCATCGTCTCGACGGCAGACTCCGCATG
>CALBSQ010000247.1 GCA_937967325.1 uncultured Chloroflexota bacterium | reverse complement strand
GGTCCGGTCGCAGAACGCCTTTCCCTCCCTCGAGCGGGACGTGCTCAACGTCTTCGACAAGTTCGATCGGTTACTTCCCGTTGGGTTCTACTATAAGACGTTCATACGCCCGCGGCGGCTCTGGCCGGTCTACGAGCGCATCCTGCGCACCATCGCGGGGCTCGGGGCTCTCGGCGCGGCGAACGATGCCGCCGGCCACTTCGACCGCGAGTATCGCCACACCGACGTGGCCGTGATCGGCGGAGGCCCAGCCGGCCTGATCGCGGCGCTGGAAGCGGCGAGCCACGGTGTGGACGTGACCGTCGTAGACGAGCAGCCGGCGCTGGGCGGACACCTGCGCTTCCGAGAGCACGTCTACGACGAGAGACCGGGCGTCAAGGGCCGGACCGGGTCGGAGATTGCCGGGCGCCTGGCGCAGGATGTCGCCGGGTGCGCCGGCATTGAGGTGTTTGACGGGGCGACAGCGTTCGGCTTCTACGAAGGCAACCTCATCGGCGTGGTGCGCGGTCGACGCCTGGTTGAGCTGCGCGCGCGGCGCACCGTCTTCGCGACCGGCCGCTTCGAGCGCCCGATCGTCTTCGAGAACAACGACCTGCCGGGCGTGATGCTGGGCAGCGGCGCGCTGCGGCTGCTGCGACTCGACGGCGTGCGTCCCGGGCAACGGGCAGTGGTCGTGGCGGCGAGCGATGAGGGGCTCGCGCTCGCCGGCGAGTTGTCGGACGCCGGCATCGCCGTCGCCGCCGTGGCCGACCTGCGTCCGGCCGTGCCCGCGACGCTGCCAGCCGTTCAGAAGCTGCTCGAAGCCGGCGTGCCGCTCCTCGCGGCGCACACGGTCACCGCCGCGCGCGGCACGTCTCGCGTGATCGGCGCGACGCTGGCCAAGCTCGACCAACACGGCGATCCCGTGCCGGGCTCGGAGATCAGGATCGAGTGTGACCTCATCGCCGTCTCGGCCGGGTTCGAGGTCGCCAGCTCGCTCCTCCGCCAGGCCGGATGCACGTTCAACTACGACCACACCCTCGATCAGCTCACACTGGGCGAGGTTGGGCCGGACGTTTACGGGGCAGGCGAGGTGACCGGCGCGACGGCCCTCCCAATCTTGCTCGCGCAGGGACGCCTGGCCGGGCTGCGAGCGGCGCTAGATCTGCAGCCGGATGCTCCTGGGGCTGCCGATCGGCTCGCTGCTCTCGAGCGCGAGCTTGCGCAGCTGGCGAGCGACTCCGCGTCACGCCAACAGGGTCGCAACCCGCGGGCCGTAGCTCGCGCCGGACGCAAGCAGTTTGTCTGTGTCTGCGAGGATGTGACCGAGAAGGACGTGCGCCGGGCGATTGGCGAGGGCTTCGACCACGTTGAGACGCTGAAGCGCTACTCCACCTTCGCTATGGGACCGTGCCAGGGGAAGATGTGCTCCCTCGCTACCTTGGCGCTCACTGCCCGCGAGACCGGGCAATCCATCGACGCGGTGGGGACGACAACGGCGCGACCGCCGTATCATCCCGTCGCCCTTGGCGCCCTGGCCGGCCCCGACCACGAGCCGGTGAAAGTGACCTCGATCCACCAGCGCCACATCGCACTCGGCGCGGAGCTGATGGACACCGGCGAATGGAAGCGTCCGCGGAGCTACGCGTCCGAGCTGGACGAGGTACGCGGGGTGCGCGAGAGTGTCGGCATTATCGACGTCGGCACGCTCGGGAAGCTGGATGTTCGGGGCAAGGACGCGGTCAAGCTGCTGGAGAAGGTCTACACCAACCGAGTTGCCGACCTGCGCGTTGGGCGCGTGCGCTACGGCGTGATGTGCGACGACAGCGGCATCATCCTGGACGATGGGACGCTCGCCCGCCTGGCCGGCGACCACTTCTTCCTCACGACGACCTCGACCGGAGCCAGCGCGATCGAGGAATGGCTTACCTGGTGGGCGGCCGGAACGGGGTTGTGCGTCCACGTCACCAACGTCACCGCCGGCTTCGCCGCCATCAATCTGGCCGGTCCGCGCGCGCGAGACGTGCTCGCCAAGCTGACGACCCAGGACCTCTCCTCGAGGGCCTTGCCCTACCTGGCGACCCGCCAGTTTGAGGTTGCCGGCGTCCCGACGCTCTGCCTGCGCATCGGCTTCGTCGGCGAGATCGGCTACGAACTGCATTGCCCGGCCGAGGACGGCGAGCACCTCTGGAACGCGCTGCTCGTGGCGGGGAAGGGGCACGACATCGTCCCCTTCGGGGTGGAGGCGCAGCGCGTCCTCCGCCTGGAGAAGGGACACATCATCGTCACGCAGGACACCGACGCGCTGTCCAACCCGCTCGAAGCGGACATGGCCTGGGCGGTAAAGCTCGACAAACCGGACTTCGTCGGACGGCCGATGCTCCAGCGAGTACAGGCGGAAGGGCTGCGCAACAAGCTGATCGGGTACGAGATGGTCGAGCCCTCGATGGTCCCCGAGGAAGGCTGCCAGGTCATCGCCGGCGGCCGCCCAGCAGGCCGCGTGTCGAGCTCGCGGTTCAGCCCGACCCTGCAGAAGTCGATCGGCATGGCCTGGGTCCCCATCGACGTAGCGTCCCCCGGCTCGCTCCTCTCGATTCGCTGGAACGAGCGCGACGTGCCGGCCCGCGTCGTCACGCTGCCCTTTTACGATCCCGAAGGAGCGCGGCTGCGGGGAGGCGACTGGAAACCACCGGCTGGCCCGCCACCAGCGTCGGCGGCTACCCCTCCGAAGCTCAGCGCCTTCCACCACCGATTGGTCGCGGCCGGCGCGACGTTGGTCGACGTCGACGGCTGGCGGCAGGCCGAACGGATAGGCGGCGTTGAGAATGAGGTCCGGCGAGCACGCGAAGGTGTCGGCGTCGTGGACGTCAGTCCAGCCGGGAAGCTCGACCTGAAGGGTACGGGCGTCGCCGGCTTGCTGGCCCGGCTGTGCGGCGATGCGGCGGCGCCCGGCCTCCACCAGGTCGGCCGCGTCGATGTCGGCGGCTCTGCCGTCGTGCTGGCGCGACTGGCCGAGGATCAGGCGCTGGTGCTCACGCCGGCCGGCGCGCGGGGAGGCATGACCGACGCGATTTCAGGCACGATGGGCGCGGAGAATGATTGTCATCACCTGACCGATGTGACGTCGACACTGGCCGGCCTGCGCCTGGTTGGTCCGCGCTGTCGGGACCTGCTGCGCAAGCTCACGTCGGCCGATCTACGCGACAGAGTAGTACCAACCGAGAGCTGCGCCCAGGTCGGCCTGGCCAAGGTACCCGCGCTCATCCTGCGCCTCGACCGTACCGGGTTGCCTACGTACGAGCTGTACATATCCCGCGATTATGGTGAGTACCTCTGGGATGTTCTGTTCGACGCGGGTGGGGAGTTCGGTATCGTGCCGATTGGCCTGAGCGCCGGGCGGACGCTATCCGAGGAGGCCTGAGATGCAGATCTTCCGCAAGGAACCGATGTGGTCGAAGCGTCCCCTGCGCGATCGCTACGACGTGGTCATCATCGGCGGCGGCGTCCACGGGCTGGCCGCGGCCTACTACCTGGCCAGGCGCCACGGCATCACCGATGTCGCGGTGCTCGAGCGCGGCTACCTGGGCAGCGGGGCCAGCGGGCGCAACACCGCGATTATTCGCTCCAACTACCGAACCGCCGAGGGCATCCCCTTCTACGACGAGAGCGTGCGCCTGTACGAGGAGCTGTCCAAGGAGCTCGACTACAACGTCCTGTTCACCCAGCACGGCCACCTGACCCTCGCCCACAGCGACTCCGCGGTCAGCGGGCTGCGGGTGCGCGCGGAGGCCAATCGCCTGCTCGGCGTCAACAGCCGGCTCATCTGGCCCAACGAGATCAAGAGACTCGTCCCCTCGCTGGACCTGAGCGACCGCCCGCGCTTTCCCGTTCAGGCCGCGCTGCTGCATCCGCCCGGCGGCATCATCCGCCACGACGCCGTCGTCTGGGGCTACGCGCGCGGCGCCGATCGCCTGGGGACGCACCTCCATCCTTTCACCGAGGTCACCGCGATCAAGCGGCGAAACGGGGAGGTGGTGGGTGTGGAGACGAGTCGCGGACCGATCAAGACCGAGACGGTCGTCAATTGCACGGCAGGCTGGGCCTCGACCGTCGCGCGGATGGTCGACGTCGACCTGCCGATCACGACGCACCAGCTCCAGGCCTTCGTCACCGAGTCGCTCAAGCCGTTCCTCGACAAGGTCATCGTGTCGGCGACGCTGCACGTGTACGTGACGCAGACCGATCGCGGCGAGGTCGTCGCCGGCGCCGAGATCGATCCCTACACCTGCTACAACCTGCGCTCCACGCTGCCCTTCCTGCAGCAGTGCGCTGGTCACGTCGTCGAGCTATTTCCCCGCTTGAAAGAGGTCCAGATCGTCCGCCAGTGGGCCGGCATCTGCGACATGACGCCCGACTACAGTCCGATCATGGGCACCGTGGACGGGCTGAAGGGCTTCATCCTGGATGTCGGCTGGGGTACCTACGGCTTCAAGGCGGGGCCGGTATCGGGCACGCGCATCGCCGAGCTGATCGCGACGGGCTGCACGCCGGACCTGATCAAGCCCTTCGCGCTGTCGCGCTTCCGCGACAACCTGCTCATTGGCGAGAAGGCGGCCGCTGCCGTATCCCATTAGGGGGAGGATCTCGGAGTCAGGAGGGTGCCGATGACGATCGACGACGCCGCGAAGATCATCGAGGAAAAGCGGATCCAGCTCATCTTTGCCCAGTCGGTGGACCTGGCCGGGACCACGCGGGCCAAGCTGGTGCCGGCCAGCCACATCCGCGACCTCGAAGGCCCCGACGGCGGAGCCTTCTTCGCCGGCTTCGCCGCCTACGGGATGGGGCAGGCGCCGCACCACCCCGACCTGGCGGCCGTGCCGGACTGGGATACGTTGACCATCCTGCCCTGGGCCCCCCACGTCGCGCGCTTCGCCTGCGATGTCTACCTGGAGGGGCAGCCCTATCAGTTCTGTACACGAACGATCTTGAAGCGCGTCCTGCGGCAGCTCGCCACGATCGGCTACCAGGCCGACGTGGGCCTTGAGCCGGAGTTCTACCTGGTCCGGCGCACCGAGCAGGGCCTCGTGCCACTCGACGACGCCGACACGCTGGAGCGGCCCTGTTATGACATGCGCCTGCTGAGCCGCTCGCTCGGCTTCCTGCAGAAGCTCGTCGCCAACATGCAGCAGCTCGGCTGGGACGTCCTGGCCGTCGACCACGAGGATGCCAACGGCCAGTTCGAGGTCGACTTCCGCTTTGCCGACGCGCTGACCACCGGCGATCGCTACGTCTTCTTCCGCTACATGGTGTCGATGATGGCGCACGACCTCGGCGGCCTGGCCTGCTTCATGCCCAAGCCATGGTCGGACAAGACCGGCAATGGCGCGCACTTCCACCTGAGCCTGAGCGATGCCCGATCGCAGGAGAACCTGTTTCGGTCGTCGACGGATGAGCTAGGCTTGAGCGAGCTCGCCTACAACTTCATCGGCGGGCTACTGGCGCACGCTAAGGCGCTCGCGGCCATCACCGCGCCGACGGTCAACTCCTACAAGCGCCTGGTCGCGGTGGCCCCGACCTCGGGCGCCACTTGGGCGCCGGTGGCGATCGTCTACGGCGGCAACAATCGCACCCAGCTCCTGCGCGTGCCCGGACCGGGTCGGGTGGAGAATCGCTCCATCGACTCCGCCTGCAATCCCTACCTGGCCGCCGCGGCCGTCTTCGCGGCCGGTCTGGACGGCATCCAGCGGCGCCTCTCGCCCGGCCGGCGCAACGACCTCAACATCTACGACCTGAGCCAGCGACAGCTTGGCGAGCTCGGGATCGAGCTGATGCCCAGCAACCTCAAAGAAGCGGTCGAGCAGCTGGCGGCGGACGCGGTGCTGCGCGAGGCGCTCGGCCCCGAGTTCGTGGACTACTACGTCGAGCTCAAGACGCGCGAGTGGGCATCCTACCATAACACGGTCAGCCAGTGGGAGATCGACCGGTATCTCAACGTGTATTAGTGGGCCAGTTTTCGTGCGGCACGCCATTTGGGGGCGACCGGGTAGGGGCAGGTCTCTGTGCCTGCCCTGCTTTCCGCACAAGCGGACACTTCCGTGGTGGCTGCTACCAGGGCAGGCACAGAGACCTGCCCCTACCCGGCCAGTCGATGCTGCGCGATCCCCGGGAGAATGGCGCCCGACGATACCAACGACCCACTAGTG
>CALBSQ010000246.1 GCA_937967325.1 uncultured Chloroflexota bacterium | reverse complement strand
CCAGACGTTGCATGTCGGCGCGTCGGTTGAGTGCGCGGACGGTCCGGCGGGAAAGTTGCGCCAGGTCATCATCGATGACACGACAGACCGCGTAACCCACCTGATCGTGGACACCCACCCGCACTTTGGCGCGGCCGTGCTGGTGCCACTGGCCCAGGTCGTGCGCGCCACTCACGAGCGCATCGAGCTATCGGGTACGTTGACCCAGCTCCGGGCCATGCCGCGCTTCGAGGAGACGGTGTTCCTCCGGCCGGACGAGCCGCATCCGACGCTCGGCTACCTCCCCTCCCAGTATCTATTCGGCGCCCTGGATAGCCTGCTGCGCCCGCTCGGCGCGCCGGCGATCCCCACGCCCGTCGTCGAGCATCATGTGCCCGAGGGAGGGGCGATGGTGGACAAGGACGCGGCGGTCGAGGCCATTGATGGCCCGTTCGGGCACGTCGAGGATCTACGCCTTGATCCAGCAACCGGCCGGGTGGAGCAACTCGTCGTGCGCTACGGTCAGGCCTTTGACACCCGCACGCTGATCGTGCCGGGGCCAGCCATCGCCGACATCACCGGGGAGGTTGTCCGCCTGCGCTTCAGCCGCGCCGAGCTGGAGCAGCGATTTGGCGCACCCGAGACGGCTTCCTCGTGAGCGGCCGGCGGTAAACGCCAACTCGTGGCGTCGTCGACGACATTGTCGGCCTACACAGCCGGACTGCGACGCTGGGCCGCGTCGGTTGTGCAGGTAGGCGATACCCGAGGCGGCGGGGGTACCGGCCTCTCTGGCACCCGCAGTCTATGCATATCCCAACTGTAGGTATTGGCGAAGGGATAGCGCCCGCTAGGAGGCTTGCCGTCGCACCTGGCCCATCTTGCGTTCAGCAGCGGCGATGGCGCGGTCCATGTCGGCGAGCGGCACCTCCAAGACCTTGCCGTGGCCGACGGCGAGGCGCGCCGGATCGAACGCGCGCAAGGCCCTGGCGCTCTCCAAGGAAGTAGGTTTGTGCCAGGTGCCCAGCGCCGGGAACGGGAAGAGTGGCCGGATCGTGCCGGCCACGGCGATGCCGCCCCGGGTCTGATAGGCGTCGCCCGCGATCAGCGTCTGGTCGCGAGTATCGAGAAAGGCGACGTGGCCCGGCGAATGCCCGGGTGACGCGATCACGCGCAGCGACCCTACCGTATCACCCGGCGCGAGCTCTTGGGTCGGCCGCGTCGTGCAGTCGCGGAAACTGCCGCGTAGCGGCTTCGGCTCGGAGGGGTCGAGGGTGCGGTCGCCGCGCAGGAAGCGGGCGTCGCGGGCGCTGATGAGCACTGCCGCGTCGGGCAGCGCGGCGTGCAGCGCGTCCAGTGAGCCGACGTGGTCGTAGTGCGCGTGGGTCAGCGCGATGCGCCTGATCGGCGCGCCGAGGATCCTCGCAGCGTCCAGGATGGCCGGCCCCCGACCGGGAATGCTGGTATCGATCAGCGTGAACCCGTCGTCCTCGCGGACGAGGTAGCAGTTGACAGGGAACAGCCTGGGCAGCGTGGTGAGCTGGATCAGATGGTTGCCATGGTGACTGACCTGCATAGGACGCTCCTTCGGTTCATGCCTACCCCTACCTGGTAGTCTCGGTGCTGAGCACACGAGCTTCTGGCGGCGTATAAGCGACGGGAGCAGCGACCTCGACATGGCCGCTGGCCTCACACTGCGCCGCCACCCAAGCGCTCGCAGCGTACCACTACGCTCACGCCAGGCGACATTCCGACGCGGTTAAAGGCCTGCTGGTGGGCATCCTGACACTTGTGACCAAGCATCAAGTAGACTTTGCTATTTAGCCTGAGGAGCACGGCACATGCTCGACAGCGCTGCGATAGCAGCGGCGGAAACCTTCATCTGGCTCAACGCCCGCATCCTCGACCGTCACCGCTATGCGTACCTGTTCAAGGGGGGCGACCCAGAAGCAGTAGTCGCCGCCCTGCGCCCGTACCAGAATGCCGACGGCGGCTTTGGCAACGCGATCGAGCCGGACAGCCGTGGGCAGGCGAGCCAACCAACCCATGGCGCCACCGCGCTCGAGATACTGGACGAGGTCGGGCAGTTTCAACTTCCGCTGGCCACGCGGACGCTGGACTACCTGGCCTCCGTGGCCACGCCGGAGGGCGGCGTGCCGATCGCTTTTCCCAGCATTCGCCTGGCGCCCCGCGCTCCCTGGTGGGACGTGGGAGAAGATGATCCGCCGGCCTCCCTCTTGCCCACGGCGTCGATCGTAGGCCTGATGCATAAGCATGGTATTCAGCCTTCGTGGCTTGCGGCCGCGACCGACTTCTGCTGGCGGAGCATCGCGGCCATCTCGACCACGCACCCCTACGAGGTCGAGTACGGTGTCAAGTTCCTCGATAACGCGCCGGACCGGTCGCGTGCCGGGCGGGAGGCCGAGCGGCTGGGCCAGTTGGTGCGAACCCAGCGGCTCGTATTGCTGGATCCCGACACCCCCGACCAGCCGCCCGTGTCACCCGGCTATGCCCCGGGCGAATACCACTCCCCGCTCGACTATGCGCCGAGCCCGGCGAGTCTCGCTCGCCGCTGGTTCTCTGACGGCGAGATCGAGCGCAACCTTGACCTGCTGGAGCGCGCCCAGGGCGCCGACGGCGGGTGGTCGTTCAACTGGCGAGCCTGGAACGCGGCCACCACGATCGAGTGGCGAGGCTGGGTGACGATCCGTGCCCTCACCATCTTGCGCGCCTACGGCCGCTTACCCGGCTGAGGCCGGCGGCTAGATGTAATCGGTTGGCGTACCCTTGTCTCCGCCACGCGAGCGACCCTGGCCCAGGAAGGCGTCGAGATCGGCGTGGACTCGCTTCACGATGGTGTGCAGCTGGCTCAGGCGCTTGGGATCGCTCACGGTCGCGAGCACCGCGTCGCGCACGAGCTGGGCCACGGCGACCGCCTCCTGCCGCAGCGCCTGCAGCTCGGGCGAGGCGCGACCGCCAAAGGGGCCGTGCGCGCCGTGCTGCTGCCACCACGCCGCTCTGCCGAAGGACTCGCCGCGCTGCTGATACTCGGTCAGGGCGGCGTGTCCGGCGTCGGTCAAGGTATAGACCTTCTTGCCCTCTACCGCCTGCCCGGTGACCCACCCGCGATCTTCCAATTCCTGAAGTGTGGGGTAGACCGCGCCGGTACTGGGGGTGTAGAAGCCGCCGGACTGCGACTCCAGCTCCTTGATCATCTCGTAGCCGTGCTTCGGGCGCTCCTGCAACAGCTTGAGCAGGGCGTACTTGAGGTCGCCGCGGCCGAACGGGCCGCCGCGGCCAAAGCCGGGGCCGCCACCCGACCCGAAAGGGAAGCGCTGGGCGAACTGCCAGAGCATGGGGCCGACCGCGCGGCCAAACCGCGGGCCAAACTGCCCACCCCATTGCTGTTCCCCGCCCATCCACGGCCGCCGGCCGCCGTGAGCGTGCGGACCGTGCCCACCCCAGGCGAACGCCGGCCCGGGCCGACCAAAGCTACGTCCAAACATGGGTTCGACTCCTCTCCGCTGGATCGCGATACATCGCAGCATGACGCACTATCGCGATATAGCTCATTGTACGGCATGGCTGGCATGAAGTGCATCCCTACGACTCGAACCGGCCCCTTGACAACGTACATCGCCATATGGTTAAATAACTATATGGTTATGCAGAGGTCGACCGACCACCTGAGCGGTATCTTCTCGGCCCTCGCCGATCCCACGCGGCGCGCGATCCTGGCGCGGCTGGCCTCCGGCGAGGCGTCGGTGGGGGAGCTGTCACAGCCCTTCCCGATGTCGCAGCCGGCCATCTCCAAGCACTTGAAGGTGCTGGAGCGGGCGGGGCTCATCGCCAAGAGCCGCGAGGCGCAGTGGCGTCTCTGCCGGCTGGAGGCGGCGCCGCTGCGCGAAGTCGCGGACTGGATGGAGCCTTACCGGCGCTTCTGGGACGAGAGCTTCAGCCGCCTGGACGACCATCTGCGTGCGATGAAGGAAGCAAAGGAGAAGAGACGATGACCTACCCCCCCGGCTCCAGCCTCAAGATCACCACCCCGTCTGATCGAGAGATCGTCGTCACCCGAGCGTTCGACGCCCCGCGCGACCTGGTCTTCGAGGCCTGGACCAAGCCCGAGCACGTGCGTCACTGGTGGGGCTGGCGCAGCTCCACCATGATTGTGTGCGAGGCTGAGGTCCGCCCCGGCGGCTCCTGGCGCTACGTGACGCGCGAGGAGAGCGGGGTCGAGGTGCCGTTCACCGGCGTCTACCGGGAGGTCACGCCCCCCGAGCGCGTGGTCCACACCGAGATTTACGACGTCGCACCCTTTAACAGCGGCGATCCGGCGGTCACCACCGTCACCTTCCGCGAAGAAGCCGGCAGGACCACCGTGACGGCCACGACCCTCTACCCGACCAAAGAAATCCGGGACACCGTCCTCCAGTCAGGGATGGAAGCCGGCGCGGCGGAATCGTACGACCGGCTGGCCGAGCTCCTCGGAACGCTGGTCTGAAAGTGCCCCACCCCTGTCTCT
>CALBSQ010000245.1 GCA_937967325.1 uncultured Chloroflexota bacterium | reverse complement strand
GTGGCGGCCACGACCCCGACGCCGCATGCATGGGATACGGAAGGCCTGTTAGAACCACGTTGGCGGGCCGTTAGCGTCGCGTTAGCGGCGGCCGTGCCGGCCGCCCCACCCACCCGCTCCCAGCCGCGCCGGCGCGCTTGGTGTTGCTGCTCGACCAGCCCGCGGGCGTAGGCCAAGGCAGGCTCGACAGCTAGGCTCCCCCGACCGAGCCTTTCTCGGCGATGTAGAACGTCTTGATGAGCGCATCTTGCAATGCACGGCTGTCTTGAGGATTGGCGATCAGTGTCTCGATTTTCGCCACGGCCCGTTTGGCCAGGTCGCTCACCGGATATTCCAGACGGCTGATCTGTGGGGTCGGAATGTCGAGCTCGGGGACGTCGTCGAAGCCGATCAGGGCAAGCTGCTTGGGCACAGAGAGGCGAGTCCCGCTGGGATCAAGCGTCTGCATCGCCTTGAGCGCTTCCAGCGCCATGTAGTAGGTGGCGCAGAAGATGGCGGTCGGGCGTTGCCCTTCCGGCAGGCTGAGGAGCTCCGTCGCGTTCCGCAGTCCTCGACGGATGCCGTAGCGAGCCCGATCCTTCTCCCGATTCGCGCGCGGTACCTCTTCGCCCCATCTTACCAAGGTCTCGTCGTACGCGCCGATGCGGTCGAGCGCTCGCCGATACCCGTCGTGGCGCTCTTGTTGCGTGCTGGCATGGGGGAGTGCCAGCAATGCCCCGATTCGCCGGTGGCCGGCCTTGATCAGGTGCTCGACGGCCCGTTTGGCCGCGGCGACATTGTCCAGGCCGACGTAGGGGACGGGGACCCGCGCCGGGACCTTGCGGTCGATGAAGACGATCGGGACCTGGCGTTTGCGCAACGGCTCGAGGGCATCGTACAGCCCGTAGCGCTGCCAGCGCGGGGGCTCCGTGATGCCCACCGCCGGCGCCAGGATCAGGCCGGCGAGCCCTGGCAAGTCCGCGAAGAAATCCAGATGCTCGAGTTGTTGGTCGATTTCCTCATCGTGTTGGCAGAGCACAATCATGTAGCCTCGCTGCCGCGCTTCCTCCTCGATGGCGCCGACCATGCAGCTCCAAATGGCGCTGCGGGCGCCGCTCGGGACGCTCACGCCGATCACTTTGGACTGACCCTGCTCGTCGCGCAACGCCGGTGGGATCAGGTAGGCGGTGGCGAGTTCCTGTAACTCGCCCCATTGAAACGGGTGCTGGCGATGGAGCGCTCCCATGATGGTCCGCGCCACTGCCAGCGGGGGATAATCGGGGCTATCCTCTGGGGGATTCTCCGTACGGGAGATAGCGCTCCGATGCACTTGCGCCGCTTCGGCTAAATCCTGCTGTCGCCACTGTGCCCGGCGGCGGTAGGCCTCGATCAGCTCCCCAAAGCGCTTCACCACGGCTGCCCTTCCTGACGGCATCATAGTACACGCAGCGGCCCAGGTCGCACATTATTGTGCAATGTATGCACCAAGATGCGGAAGTAGGGGCACAAACACGACCGTACCGGACGGGCTCATAGCCTACAATTCTATATCGACTCGATCGGCGAGCCGGACCCGGCGGGGTCAGACCTGAGGTTGACAGGTGCGGCCGCGCTGGGCAGGCAATCGGGTAAAACCCCTGTTGAGTCTTCCATGCGAAGGGGGTCGACAATGACCCGGGACACGCAGTTTGGCAAGACTGACGTGATTGCAAAGCAGGGCAAATCGGGTGGTGGAACTCATACTACGGTATCTGGTCTCGGTGGCCGTATCTCTTGGGACACCGATGCCAACGGTAACCTGGTAGGGGAACCTCACTTCACGGATCAGAATGCCAAGAAGACCGACACCAAAGGCCGCCATCCTTTTGGACGGTAGCCGACGCTCATTGATATGCAACGTACCGGAGAATTATTCTCGGGTGCCTGCAGAGATTTCGATCACTTGAGAGTGATCCTCGCACGAGGGGAAGGGCAGATTGTCCTTCCCCTCTGTTGCGTGGGATGGATGTGACTTGCACACATCAGGCTGACATCCTGCGGCTCGGCTGATTACCCGCAAGCTTTCTCATAGTTAACGATCTCTCCCCGTAAGGTTCGATCCCATGACGGCGATCTAACGCCGCTTCACCCCACGTAATTCTATAGCCAGACTAATATTGAATTGCCGATTCGCTTGCCAGGACAAGCGATTGGGGTCTTGACAGACTCAGGCAAGGCGCGCCGCCTCCAAGGTGGCGACGAGTTGACCTTTACCGCTGAGGAGCACCGCGACTTTCTCCAGCGTTCGCCGCGGCGCTCGCCGGGTGGTAGGCAGCAGGATCAGCACACTGCCCCTTGGTAAGCGGTTGGCGAGTTGCTGCCAGAGGTTCTGGTACGGCAGCATGCTAGCCGGCGCCAGGGTCAGGTTGTCCAGCCGCACCCCGCGCTGACGCAGCGCTCGCGGCGGCCTGGCGAAGCGCTCGCTCATGGCCGGGTTACCTCCTTGCCGAAGGCGACTGTGCTGAGGCGACGGTAGCCCAGCTCGCCGAGGAAGCGCTGGTAGGCCTGCGTCTCGTACACCGGATCATCATAGGTGGTGACCATCTGCCGGGCGCCGGGGCAGTGGTCGACTAAGAAGCGCTCGAAGCCCCGCCAGAGCACGTTCAGGTTGGGATCGTCGGTGCGGCTGCCGGATGTGGCAAAGGAGGGTTCGAAGAAACACTCCCAGAGAATGATGGTCTGCTCGCTGGGGTAGTACCAGCCCTGGGCGTTGCCCACGAGCCGGCGGCGCATGCCGGCCCACTCGCTGCCGGCGATCGTGCCGACCGCGCCGGTCGGATCGGGCTGAGCGTTGAGGGCCACGGTGACGCGGTAGTCGGGCTGCAGGATATAGGGCTTGGCGTGGACGTAGGTGCGAGTGCCCCGGCGCTGCTGCAAGGGGATGATCTCGTCCTCGACGCCGCGGGAGTAGGCCTCCTCGCTGACGTGGGCTTGCAGGCGCAGCATCCAGTTCCGCTCCCACAAGCGGACCTCGCCGATCTGCTCGTCGACGTTGTAGTAGGGGTCCTCGTGCTCGCCGTCCCGGCGTGGTTGCTGTTCGTTGTTCATAGTCTCAATCGCTCTCCACGAGCTGGTAGCCGTGCAAGGCCCGGTGGTGGACCAGCCGGCTGATCATCTCTGCCGCCTGCTCCCGCTCGCCGACGAAGAAGAGGCGCGTGCTGCCCCGCGTGCCCAGGCGGCCCCAGGTGCGCGCCAGTACGGTCTGGCCGAACAGGTCCGCTTGCCAGGCCAGCACGTAAAAGCGGTAGCGATTCTTGGCCGGGTCCACGCTCACGAAGCGGGCGTAGCGTCGGAAGGTGAGGGAGGGCTGTTCCGTCTGGGTCGGCGCGACGGTGGTGCTGCTCATAAGCTGGTGGCCTCCATCACCTTGCGGCCGTTCTGCTTGGCCATGTGGACGTAGATCTGGGTGGTGTTGAGCGACGCGTGGCCCAGCCACTCCTGCAACTGAAACGGGGACACCCCTTTCTCGGCCTTGTAGGTGGCGAAGGTGTGGCGCAGGGAATGGGGGCTGGCCTTCTTGGTGATGCCGGCGGCCGCCAGATACTTGGCCACGAGCTTGCGCACCCCGCGCTCGCCCAGCGGCTCGCCCCGGTAGTTGAGGAAGAGCCGCTCCTCCAGCGCCCGCGGCCGTGTGTTGAGGTAGCCCTTGAGGGCCTGGAGGGCCTTCTTCTCCAGGGCGATGGCGCGGGCCTTCTGGCCCTTGCCGGATTGGACGGTCAGGGTGCGGGCGAGCAGGTCGACGTCGCCGGTCCGCAAATCGCAGAGCTCGCTGACGCGCAGGCCGGTCTGCAGGAACACGGTCAGGATGCAGAAGTCGCGCGGATTCGCGCCGGCCAGGGAGAGCAGCTTGGTGTACTCGTCCAGCCGCAGGATGGTGCGGCCCGTCTTCTCCTTCTTGGGCGTCTCGATGCCCTGAACCGGAGAGGCAGGGATGTAGCCCTCACCCGCGAGGAAGGCGAAGTAGCCGCGCATGGCGGCCAGCTTGCGCGCCCGCGTCACGCCGGAGCGCGCTTGTCTGGCAAGAGCGGCCAGGTACTCGCGCAGATCCTGCCGCTGCACCTGGTCGGGCCGGCTGACGGCGACGTTGTTCTCGTGTAGCCACGCGCAGAACTGGCGGACGTCCGCCGCGTAGGCGCGCAGGGTGAGGGGGCTGACGTTGCGGCCAGTGAGGGCCTCCACGTAGCGGCTGAGCGCCTCCTCCAACGTGAGGGAGGAGGGGAGTGC
Organism: uncultured Chloroflexota bacterium; assembly: GCA_937967325.1. Taxonomy (GTDB): domain Bacteria; phylum Chloroflexota; class UBA4733; order UBA4733; family UBA4733; genus UBA4733. Next base: position 304 of record CALBSQ010000245.1, on the reverse strand, counting down.
CCGCGTAGCGGCCGCGGCCGCTGGTTGGTCATACTGGGCGCTCGGTGATAGTGCTATTGGGCTGGTTCGTGTCGTCATACGTGTGTACTGCCGCCTTTCTGGCTGGTCGTCCCACTATGGCGGATTCCTGTCGCCGGGGTCAATGCCGACGGCTGGGCGAAACCGGTTCCGATAACCGGGGTCCATACCGATTATATGGACCCTCCCGGGGGGCCTGTCAAGGGGGAAAAAATGCTGGCCGGTTCCGAGAAGCGGGGTTCTCGGTACCAGCGGCCCGGCGGTAGGCGCATGAACGCCCAGCCAG
>CALBSQ010000244.1 GCA_937967325.1 uncultured Chloroflexota bacterium | reverse complement strand
CAGCGACGAGCCCGACCGGTACGCTCCGGCGCGCACCTACCTGAAGGAACTCCACCGGCATCTGGACGACCTGGAGCAGCTCTGCGCCGGGGCCCGACAAAACCTTCCGGTTGGTTAGCGAGATTCGGGCCAAGGCGCCGCCACGCTGTCCTCTCGCGCAGCTTCGGCCTGTCCCCTCGTCCAGTCTGCGGGTCAATTGCGACTCATCGCATAGATTGGTTGGTGGAGCGTCGTGCAACCTACTCCGGTCCACCCGGCTCGACGTCCAGTTCATCGAGCGAGGAGGCGGCGCCAAGCCGGTCGGCCAGCTCGCCCAGCCGCTCTTCGTCGGCGGCGTCGATCTGCCGTCCCAGCGCCTCCGGCACCGTCCCGAAGCGCGCTTGAATCAATCGGCGGAGCATGGCGCGCTGTCCCCGCAGCTCCCCTTCTCGCAGCCCGATTTCCCTCCCGATCCGTTCCATGCTCGTGATATGGGGCATCCGTCGTTCCTCCTCTATCCGCACGACCTCGCGTTACAGAGCCTCGTCTTGCTCCCGCGGCAGGGCCAGCAACCAGTCGATCAGCCGGAATAGCCCCGGAATCCGCTCTCGCTCGTATTCCCGCTGCTACAATGCAGGAAAGTATGACTTCTTCACGCCTACGAGGACAGCTATGCCAACCACAAGATCGGTCCGAGTGCAGGAAAGAGGCCAGGTGACGCTCCCGGTGGAGGTCCGCAGGCAACTTGGGATCAAGAAGGGCGATGTCGTCGGCTTTGCGGTCACCGACGATGGCAGTGTGCTCCTGATCCCACAAGAGACGCTGGCGACCCGCGACATTGCCGAGGCAGACCGGTTATTGCGCGAGCAGGGCTTGAGCTTGGATGCGATCGTCGAGAACGGTCGCAGTATTCGCGGCCGGCTGATGAAGGAGATCTACGACATTGACGTCTCCACCCAGGATGAGTAGCGCGTTCATCGACAGCACTGTCTTCTTTGCAGCCTGCGCCTCAGCAACAGGCAGCTCCCGGCTCTTGATAGAAAGCGGATTGGCAGGCCAGCTGTTCCTGTATTTCTCCTCGCTGGTCTTGCTGGAAACCGAGCGGAATCTTGCGCAAAGCAGACCACAAGCTCTGGGTCAGTTACTCCTATACAGAGCCAAGCCTACCAATATTGTCGATCCTCCCGTCGATCTGGTCCGCCGGGCAATGCAGATCGTCCACGCGAAAGATGCCGCCATCGTGGCCGCTGCCGCGCATGGGCATGCCGATTATCTTGTCACACTCGACAAGCGCCACATCCTTTCTGCGGCAGGGGCTATTGCCTCCACGTTCGGCCTGGTCGTCCTTACGCCGGGCGAGATGCTCGCGCACCGGTAACACCTCGTTCAGCATGTTCCGTTGCCTTGCCTGCCGACTCCGTCACCTCAGGCATCAGCTCTCGCGTGATCGCTGTCCGCCGTCGGGGTTGGCGAAGGGTCCTGGCCGCCGTCGGTGCGCCCGATGCGTTTTGGCCGTATCATCATCACTTGATGTAACCATGCGAGGGGGTGCGGCATGGATGCGAATATGGAGGTGCACGTGGCGGCGGATGGAGGCGGCGCCTTTGCCGACCTAGCCGAAGCGGTGCGGGAGGCGCAACCCGGAGCGGTGATCCGCCTGGAATCCGGGAGCTACCGGCTCCCGGCGCCGTTGCTGCTGAGCCGGCCGCTGGCGCTGGTCGGCGCCGGAGTGGAGCAGACGCGCCTGATCGGCGCCGATGAAGGCTACGTCCTGCGCGTAGACGGCGCCGGGGCGTTCGCCATTCGCGATTTGACGATCGCGCATGAGGGGTTGGCGGCAGCCAATGGTGTCGAGGTCGCCGCTGGGGAGGTCGAGCTGAGCCGCTGCTACTTTACGGGCGGACGGCGGCAGGACGCGACCAACGACGGCGGTCACGGTCTCCACATCACCGGGCACGCGCACGGCGTGGTCACCGACTGTGAGGCGACCGGCAACGCCGGCCACGGCATCCTGATCAGCGAGCAGGCGGAGGCAGTGCTGGAGGCAAACCACTGTCGAGAGAACGACGCCAGCGGTCTGGCCTACGCCGGCGAGGCGGGTGGCGCCGCCCGCAGGAATGAGTGCGGCGGGAACGGACAGTCGGCCATTGAGGTAGCGGACCAGGCGCGGCCCGCCTTGGAGCGGAACACCTGTTCCGGCAACGCCATGCATGGCATCGAGATCGGCGGAGCCAGCAGCGCGACAGCTCGGCAAAACACCTGTCGGGAGAACGACCAGGTAGGGATCTTCGTCGTGAATCAGGCGAGTCCCCTCCTGGAAGACAACGTCTGCGAGCGCAACCAGGCCTGCGGGATTGCCTATACCGAGCAGGCCCATGGCAGCGCCCGAGGCAACCAGTGCAACGCGAACGGACAGTACGGCATCCACGCGGCGGGGACATCGGCGCCCGTGCTGACCGGGAATAGCTGCCACGGCAATCGGCGCTGCGGGATCGCTTACGGCGCCAGTGCTGCCGGCGCGGCCGTGGCCAACGCCTGCAACCGCAACGAGTCGGACGGCATCACGGTCGCGGCGCAGGCTCACCCCACCCTGGACGGCAATCACTGCCGAAACAACACGAGTAGCGGGCTCGCCTTTACCGAGGAAGCCGCGGGCGCGGCGCTCCGGAATACCTGCGTCGGCGGCCAGTTCGGTATCTACCTGAACACGGTTGCCCACCCGACGCTGCTGGGCAACGTCTGCCGGCAGAGCAGCGAGGCTGGTATCGGCTACTTCGACAGCAGCGGCGGTGAGGCGCGACAAAATTCCTGCACCGACGGCGACCGGATCGGCATCTTCGTGGCGGCGCATGCTCGTCCGATCCTCGACGGCAACGTCTGTTCGGGGAACAGGGTCGACACTGTCGTCCACGGGAAAGACACCGGAGGCCTGCTGCACTAGACCCCGGTGATTACCCTTTGCGCTGGCTCAGGTTGAGGAGGGCACGTGTACATCCCGCCGTCGAATCGCGAGGACCGGCTCGACATCCTTCACGCGGTCATGCGTCAGCACAGCTTCGCCACCCTGGTGTCGGTGAGCGATGGCGAGCTCGTCGCCACGCATCTGCCGATGCTACTGCGGGATGGCGGGCCGAATGGGACGCTGCTCTGCCATCTGGCTCGCGCTAATGGCCAATGGCGCGACTTCGCGAGCCCGGCAGAGGTGCTGGTCCTCTTCCAGGGACCACACGCCTACATATCCCCCTCGTGGTATGAGACCGAGCTGAGCGTGCCGACCTGGAACTACGTGGCCGTCCACGCCTACGGCCGTCCGCGCCTGATTGAGGAGCCGGCGGCCTTGCGCCGCCTTCTCGGGGCGATGGTGCAGGAATACGAAGGGTCCTTCGAGCGGCCCTGGGGCATCGAGCGGCTGCCGGAGGCGTACATGCAGAAGCAGCTGGGCGCCATCGTCGGGGTGGAGATCCCCATCAGCCGGCTCGAGGGCAAGCGCAAGCTCAGCCAGAACCGCTCGCCGGCCGACCGCGCCGGGGTGGCAACGGCCCTCCGCGAGCAACACGAGCCGCTGGCGCGAGCGGTGGCCGACGAGATGGCTTGAAACGAGCGAGAGCCTTCGCTCTGGAAGAACGGCGATATGTCCTGCGGACAGCAGGGGGGCGTTGTCCGAATTAGTGATCGAGTGGCAGCAGGCTGAGGACGTACGCTTGCCCTCCTTCCTCGGTATCGAATAAGGGGAGCTTCATGAGCAGGTTGTGCGCCGTCTCTGAAGTCAGGAGGCGCGCGGCGCGCTCGAGGCGCTGGATCTTGATGCCGGTTGGCAGCCGCTGCGTCGCGGTGAGGATGCCGGCGTGCTCCCGACCGGCTGCCTGCCAGCGATCGTGGAGCGGATCGAAGTCACGCTGGTTCTGGCTGACGAGCACCGCGCCGAGGCTGGTAGCGGTCGCTAGGTGGGACGCATCGTCCTGGCCCCTCACACCGAGCTCTGGGGTAAGATAAATCGAGTGGCCTGCTGCGCGCCGTTGGCGCGCTACTCCCTTGTCGCTCAGGCAGTCGTCAAGGTAGAGGGGTACTACGGCGCGCCTCCTTGGCTCGTCGGACCGCCTCTTGATACGCCTGCCGGTCCGCCTCCGCCACCAGCTCCGCCTCGCGCCGGAACTGGTCGGGAAGGCGGCGGTTGACGCGCTGCTCCGCCGCCTCGTCCGCTTGCCGGATCGCGCCCATCTCCTCGGGATGGTCGGCGGCGTAGGCCAGGGCTTCCTGGACTGCGGCGACCGGAAGGTCGTATTGGTCCGCCAGGTACTCGGCTGTTTCGCCCATCTCGTAGCGGGTGAAGACAGTGGACACGCGGAGGCCGGCGCCGGCGATCTCCGTATCGCCGTTCGGGTCTCTAATCAGGTGTTGAAAAGCAATGGCCATCGGTTGCCATGGATCCTTTTTGTCGCCTTGGCCAGTGGGGAGAGGAGACTGCTCATCGCCACCGTGCGTCCCTGCTTGTGTCGCAACGAACCGGAAATCGTGCCCTGCTCAGCGTACGTCGCTGACGACGTTGCTGTCAAACCGGCCGCGAGTCGG
>CALBSQ010000243.1 GCA_937967325.1 uncultured Chloroflexota bacterium | reverse complement strand
GCCCCAGCGCCTCGTCCACCGCGTCCACGAGCTCGTCTCCGCTCGCCCGCGGGTGGGCCTGCTGCCAGCGCCGCAAGGCGTCCTCCACCGTCGCCGCCAGCGCCGCCCGCGCCATCGCTCGCGTCTCCTCCGTCGTGCGCCGCGCTGCCTGCTCCGCCATGGTCACCTCCGTTCCGATCCGCTCCCCCCTACGCTACTCCCACCCGACAACCGAACGGCGCACAAAGCCATGGCACACCCGACGCGTCGGGCGCTGTCACTCCCAGCATCCGCAGACCTCGGTCGCCATCCCCTTTACCTTGCGAGGAAGGCATTCCGCCTCGATCCGCTCGCCAATTGCGTCTTCCTTTGGACTATTCTCGCGATGTCTCGATCAGCCGGTCAGAGCCGTTGTGAGCAGGAACACACTCCAGGCCAACACGACCAAACTTAGGACGGTCCTCGTCACCGTGAAGAGCCTCGCCGTTCGGAGCTTGTCACAAACGCCGGGTCTTCCGTGGTCAAGCACCCATAGCCCTACAGCGAGGTTGAGGATCAGGCCACCGCCAGCGCGAGAGACGAGGCGAATTTGAGAGTGCGAATGGTCGATGCGAACGCGCCAGGGTGACGAAGCTTGCCAAAGGCGGCAACCAAGAACACGATTGCCAGCACGGCACGCGCGACGAAACTGACTTCCATCACGAGAAGCTTTCCCCATCGGAGGTGCGTGTTGGGTTGCTCGGTCCTACCCACGACGCGCTCGTGGGGCTGACTCCCTTCAATTCAAACACCCCTGACCATGTCGAAGAGCCTTGCACCCGTAGCCATTGCACTACCGCTGCATGCCCGGCAACAGCCGTGGCAAACTGCGCCATCGCCTTTCGGTCCGTCCATAGAGAGGTCAGGATGACAGTACGTAATCCATGTACCTTTATCGCGGTCTGCAGGAGACCCGAAACCCGACGGGCCCGCCAGCGAACGTGAAGGTAGGAGAGCAACGTCCCGACCAGCATTGAGGGCCTGGCTACCTCGATCCGCGTCACCATACAGAGCGTCGGCGCCCCTGGCTGCGCGGGACTAGCGAAAACACCAGGACGCTGCCAACTCCCTTGGGAAGATGATCGCGGGCCATGAGCTTGCCGTTGTGTCCGCGCATCCATTCGCCCTTACTCCCTGCTCTCGCGGCAGGATACGGAGTCCTGTCCGTTTCTGCACCACCAAGGTTGGTAGTAATGAGGTAGTCCGCGAAGAATCCATGGTCATTGCTACCGTCTCAGGTAGTGTTTTCGTCTCCCGCAGCGTTCAATTCGGTGCTTCTAGACGCATTTGGAATGAGTCCCCAATGAGGGTGCCTCATGCCTTCCGAGCGGACTGGCGCTCGTCTCCCATAAGCGCTACTCGAACCAGCCCAGCTTGAACACGCGCACCACGAGCTCGGTGCGGGTGGTGACCCGGAACTTGGCGAACAGGCTCTTCTGGTGGAAATGGACGCCCTCTGCGCTGATGCCCATCCGGGCGCCGATAGCGTCGTTGCGCAGCCCATCGGCAATCCCTTGCAGCACCAGCTCTTCTTTTCCGGTCAGCGGCATATCGGGTAGTAATTCCTTGGCCTCCGCGAGCTCCCTGGTGACTTCCGGCGCGATAAGCCGCCGTCCCCGCATCACGGCACGTACCGCCTCAACCACCTCGCGAGACGAGGCGCTCTTCGTCAGGCAGGCGTCCACCCGCAACTTCGCCAGCGCCTGTGCGTGCCGCGCGTAGCCGAAGCCGGTGATCCAGATGATCCTGACCGCCGGGAACCGCGCCCGCAACGCCCGTGTCACCTGGACGCCGCCCTGCTCGCCCGGTCGGACGCCCGGAGGAAGATGCTCGGGATCGAGGCCGGGAATCTGGATGTCCAGTAGCACGATGTCCGGCCGTTCCTCGCGGGCCAATCGCAGGGCCGTTGCGGCGTCAGCCGCCAGACCCGCCAATTCCAGATCGGCGGCGTCGGCGATCCACTCGCCGAGGCGCTCCCGCACGCTTGGGTGATCGTCGACCACCATGACCTTGATCGGCCCTATCCGCTCGGCAGCCCTGCCCCATTCCGCCATCCCTGTCCTTCCTCCCCAGGTGCGATCGCGAGTCGCGCGCAGACGGTCGTGCCCTCTCCGGGCTGGGAGTCGATGCGGCACGTTCCACCCAGACGCTCCACACGCTGGCGCATGACGGCCAGGCCGATCCGGCCCTGGCGAAGATCGGCCAGCGTGGTAGCCGAGGCCGTGAAGCCGCGTCCGTCGTCGCGCACGGTGAGCACAGCGGCTCCCGCAGCTACCTTCAGGTCTGTCCAGACATTCCGGGCCTCCGAATGCCGGCAGGCATTCTCCACCGCCTCCCTGGCGATCCGGAAGAGGACATCCTCGACAGCCGACGGCAGCTGCCGGTCAAGCGCATAGCCCTCGCAGGCGAGATGGACGGTCAGGAACTCGTCCTCCATGGTGCTGGTCGCCAGGTCTCGGAGCGCCGTCTCCAGTCCCAGGTCGCCGAGCACGGTCGGGTAGAGGGCGCCGCAGACCTCCCGCAAGACGAACTCAGCCTGCTCGCCGTGCCGGACGAGCTTGCCAAGGCGGCTCCGAACGCCCTTGAGGTAGTTGGCCGCCTGCTCGGAGGAAGGGAACGCCTGCAGTCGCTCGACCTCCGTGTTCAGGTGGGCCACGATCTCCTGTACACTCTGCAGTGGCGTATCATGCAACACCTCCGCCAGGTGTTGCTGCTCCTCCTCCCGAACCCAGAGCACCTTGTCCCGCAGCAAGGCGATCTCCCTCAACTCCGCCTTGAGCCGCTCCTCCAGGCGCGCCTTGGCGATCAGAAGGGCGGTCTGTCTGGCGACGGTTTGGGCCAGACCAATGTCTCCACCGTCGAGCGCGCCATCGCCGCGCCGCGGCCCGAGGTACAGCAGCCCATAGCTCTCCCCTTGAGCCGACAGTCGCAGCCATTGCCCGCCGCCAGGGCTGCAACAGAACGTCTCCCCGTTCAATGAGGCCGGGGCTCGCACGGCCTCATCGAAATCGCCGCTGCCGCCCCATACGGTCAACCGCCCGTCGGAGCTGGGCAGCATCAGCACGACGCCGCGTGCGTCCAGGACCCCGGCAAGGCTGCCGGCCACGTCGGCCAGCACATCCTGCAGTGGTCGCTGCGCCGCGAGCTGCTCTCCGACCACTCGGAAGGTGCGCACGTGGTCATAGCGGCCGCCGTAGACCAGTCGCTCCAGGCGCCCGCGCGTGCGCTGGCGCACCGGTTGAAACGTCAGGCTGACGGCGAGACAGAATCCGACCAGCAGCGCGGGCTGGACCCGGTTGCCATCGCTCGTGAACAGGCGGGCGAAGATGCCGAAGAAGAGCAAGTACAGCACGACGAGGAGCGCTGTCATCGCCCCGTCGACCAAGCTGCGCGTCAGGATGAGCTCGAGACCGGGGAGTCGGTACTTCATCGCATCGCAGGACGCCGGACATGCTCACCCTCGGACGCAGGACCTGGGTGCTCCGGCCACCTTAAAGTAGCATGACAATCCCGCACAGGCCCTACCAGGATCGGTAGTGACGCTCCCCGTTTCGGACGTGGGACACGCGATCGCCCGTGCGCGCGGCGGCGGCTGGAACGTTCCCTTGGTCTATGCCTATGCTGTTGTGCAGGCAGTGTTGCCAGAAGAAGATGGGCTCGCGGGAGTCCCCCCAGAAAGTGGACGGACCGCTCAACGCGCTTCCGGATTAGGACAAGTGCCGTCGCGTATTGCAGTAGCGACCGGGGCGTCGGGTACTCTCAATGGAGGAGAGGGTCGATAAGCAAGGACCGCGGTATGCATCGGTTGCGTCCGCTCGGCGCGTTCATTACCAAGTTCGGCAACGACTGGGCGATGAACCTGGCCGGGCTGCTGGCCTATAACTTCCTCACGGCCATCTTCCCGCTAATACTGGGGATGCTCGCCATCGGCGCGCTGGTCTTGCCGGACCAGGTGATCCGCCAAGTCTCCGACGCCGTGAACGCGGCGCTGCCGAGCGACGTCACCGGGCAGACCGGCTTGAACTTGGACTTCTATCAGATGCTGACGGCCTTCCACCAGGCCTCCAAATTGACCGCGGTGCTCAGCTTCGCGGGCTTCCTGTGGACAGGTTCCAACCTGTTCGGCGTGATGGACAACTGCTTCGCTATCGTCTTCCGCGTGCGTAGCCGCAATCCGCTCCAGCAGAAGGTCATGGCGCTCGCCATGGTGTTCATCTTCGCCCTGCTGGCCCCGCTGGCCGTCCTGGCGGCAGCTATTAGCGGCTCTTTCCACGCGCTGAGCGCCCTCCTCGGCAGTGTGCCTGGCTTGGACCTAATCCTCAGCCTGGGCGGTTACGTCGTCGGCGTTGCCGTGGCCTTCCTGCTCTTCTACTTGATCTACCTGGTCGTGCCCAACCAGCCGATCCGGCCGGGGCACGCCTGGGGAGGAGCGCTGCTGGCGGCGCTGCTCTTCGTGGTGGTCAGCTACGTCTTCCCCTGGTACGTCGGCCACTTCATGAGCCGGGCCTGGTTCGGCCACCTACTCTTGCTGTTCGGCATCTTTGCGCTCTGGTGCTGGGTCGTCGCCTTCATCGTCATCCTGGGCGCGGAGCTGAATGCCTTCGTCGCTCTGCGCAAGCAGCCGCTACCGACCGACCTGTCCGGCGTTATCCAGGACCTCTCCGAGCGATCGCCTCCGGACGAGCAACGTCACGGGGAAAGACAGCCAAGTGATGTTGGCGAAGGTGATACCGCTGAAGCGGCCAACCTGGTCCGCAGTCACTGACGCCGTCACGACGCAGGTGGCGCTGCCGACTCTGCGGGTTCTTGTTGGCGACCCGTTGCCGGCGACCGCGCGCCAGTTGCTGGTGGAACATCTCGATGAAATCTGCGCGTCGTGGGATCGCCTGAATCCGGGAAGGACCATCAAATGAGCACCGCGATCAAGCGGGACACGCGAGAGTATCAGCGAATCGTCGCAGCGAGTCGCGTGGGGAACCAGCTCGATGTGTCATTCGAAGACGGATCACGTGTAGCCGTCGACATTGAGCGTCTACTTCCACCCGATACCGGGTTCGTGCGAGGGGGCGCAATTACCTTCAACGCATACGAAGTGGTTCTACCAACGAGTAACGGCCCACTTGAAGTCCCATGGTCCACGATTCGCGTGCTGACCGACGGCGAGTACGCCGCGTACCTTGCGGCTGCAGCCGACGAGCAAGCCCGGCAGGTCGGCCTTCGGATTAGAGCATTGCGGACGAGCCGCGGTCTCAGCAGCAAGGAGCTGGCTGAACGCGCGGGCATCGCGCCGCAAAGCCTTTCGCGCATCGAACACGGTAGACACGATGTTGTGCTCACGACCTTGCAGCGGATTCTCGCCGCCATGGGGTATGCGCTCAAGGATCTGGTGGCAGACTCAAGCGCCCCTGCCAACGGCGTCGCAAACAATTCCGAGATGCAACAGACGTGGCATTCCACCTGATCTACCCGACTCCGGTCCTGAACCCTTGCATGGTCTCGCGGAGCTTGCGCACCAGATCATCGTCTCGGCACCGACGCGAGGGATCCGCCCAATTCGCGCTGAGCTGGTGCAGCCAGGCCGCCGGCGCCGGCGGCCAGTCGAGCCACACTGCGCCGGACGGATAGAACAGGTAGACATCCCAGGCGATCCGATCCGGCCACCCCAGCGCCGCGGCAATGGCGCTGCCCACTTGCCGGTACGGATCGAAGAACTGCCTGATACGTGGATCGTCGAAACCAGTGGCAGCCCGTCGCGCTGCCGGAAGATCATCAGCCGGCAGCATGCTGATCCATACGATGCAGAGAGCAAGGTCCGCCCGTGGGAATGCCTCGATGATGGACTGCTGCACCGCCCGGGCGCCGTCGAGGCACTCCGGTCAGGTCGGTGACAGTACCGCCAGGAATCGGGGATGGACAGCGTGGGCATTGAACGCCTCGCTCAGCGGCCGTGTGTCCTCATCCAGCGAGACCAGCGCGACTGGAGGGTGAGCGTTCACGTGTCGGCGCGCCCGGTCAGGCCAGCTCAGCCACGACCTCGCCGGCTACCTCGCTCGGCTGGCCGGTCAGGTGGGGCACGAGCTGCCGCAGCAGCGGAGCCTCGGCCGGATCATCCTCGTGCCGATCGTGCGCCGCCTTGCTCGCCCAGATGGAAACCAGCTCAAATTGCGCCTGGTCCTCCGAGCAAAACACGTAGGCGCGCAGGAGATCACCGCTCGTCTGCCAATGCCGGCGATTGGCCAGCATCTGCTGGACCAGCGATTTCGCTGTCGCGGCCGCCCCCTCCGTGACGGAAACGCGAACCGTCGACGCATAGGCCATTCGTGGTCTCCTCTCCTTCGCGACGGCGCTGTCAACGATGCGCGGAAGCTCACCGCGTCAGCGAGCGATCGCTCGCTGCACCGCTGCAACAATAGCATTATTGGGCGCCATTGTCGTGACGTCGCCCTCCACGACCGGTTCCAGCACATGGCAGCCCCACTCGCGCAGCGCCTGCGACGACTGTCGGGCACGCGGGTGCATCCAGAGCGGCGCATTGCAAGAAATGGCCACCAGTACGGGCGTACCTCTGCCAATCGCCTCGGCCGTGACCGATAGCGCCAGATTGTCGGCGATCCCCTGGGCCAGCTTGTTGAGGCTGTTGAAGTCGCACGGCGCGACCAGTACCACGCCGCGGGGCGGTCGCGGCAGGATGGCATCATCGAAGTAGCTTTCCACCAGGCGATGCCCCGGCACTAGCGCCAGCTCGCGCGGACTGACGATCGCCCGCGCGTTCGGCGTCATGAGCACGATCACCCGCGGAGCCAACGCCACCAGATCGCGCAGCAGCTCCGGCACACGTCGAGCCGTCCCCGCGCCGGTAATGACCAAGTAGAGCGTGTCGAACTGTACCATTGCGCAAGTGTAGTATGAGGAACTAGCATGCCGGACCATCCGAACGTCGTCCTGATCTGCGTCGACGAGTGGCGTGGCGACTGCCTGAGCGTCGATGGCCACCCCGTTGTCCACACGCCCTACCTTGACCAACTGGCGCTGCGCGGCGCGCGCTTCAGCCGCGCCTACACCGCCACGCCCTCCTGCGTGCCGGCCCGCGCAGCCCTATTCACGGGCCTGGGGCAGCGCAGCCACGGCCGCGTGGGCTATCGCGACGGCGTGCTCTGGGACTACCCGGTGACGCTGGCCGGCGAGTTCACCCGTCACGGCTACCAAACGCAGGCCATCGGCAAGATGCACGTCTACCCGGAGCGCTCGCAGATGGGCTTCCAGCATGTCGTCCTGCACGACGGCTACTTGCACTTCGCCCGCAACCGCCACCGCAACCACGACGTGATCGACGACTATCTCCCCTGGCTCCGAGGGCAGGTCGGGCAGGATGCCGACTACTTCGACCACGGCGTGAACTGCAACTCCAACGTCGCCAGGCCGTGGGACAAACCCGAGCAATTGCACCCGACCAACTTCGTGGTGACGCAGGCGATCGAGTTCCTCCAACGCCGCGACCCACGCAAGCCATTTTTCCTTTACCTGTCATTTCACCGGCCCCACGCGCCGCTCGACCCGCCGGCATGGGCCTTCGAGCAGTACCTGAATCAGGACATGCCCAACGTACCGCTCGGCGACTGGCGCGACGACTTCGCGCCCTATGCCCGCCCCAGCGACCCGACGGCCGCCGCCGGCCACATCGCTCCACATCTGCTCCGTCGCGCGCGCGCGGGCTACTACGGACTGATGACGCACATCGACCACCAGATCAACCGCTTCCTGGAGGTGCTGGCCGAGTTCGGCCAGCGCGACAACTCCTACGTCTGCTTCACCGCCGACCACGGCGACATGATGGGCGACCACGACCTCTTCCGGAAATCGGTCCCCTACGAGGGCTCCGCGCGCGTCCCACTGATCCTTGCCGGGCCAAGTGGCGGCGGCATCAAGCCGAACAGCGTCCACAATGGGCTGATCGAGCTGCGCGACGTGATGCCGACGTTGCTCGACTGCGCCGGCCTCTCCATCCCCGAAACGGTCGAAGGCGGCAGCTTCCTACCCTTTGCCCGCGGCGAAGGCCGCGAATGGCGTCCCCACCTGCACGGCGAGCATCCCTACGGCGGCCAGTCGCTGCAATGGCTCACCGACGGCCACGTAAAATACGTCTGGTTCAGCGGAACGGGGCGAGAGCAGCTCTTCGACCTGGACCACGACCCACAAGAGTTGCACGATCTGGCCCGGCGTGACGACGCCACGAGTCGCGTCGCGCAATGGCGGCGGCTCCTCATCGAGGAGCTCAACGGGCGCGAGGAGGGCTTCACCGACGGCAAGCAGCTCATTGAGGGCGGCCGCGCCTTCCGGCAGCAGCAGGGGCTGCTGGTGTGAGAGGGAACCTCACCCCCTGGCCCCCTCTCCGCGCCGGAGAGGGGGCCAGGGGGTGAGGTTCCTACATCACCGCCCGCTGCGTGATGGGATCAAATGCGTGCAGTTGCGCCGTGTCCACCAACAAGTCGGCCGTATCCCCTGCGCGCACGCTGGCCCGCGCATCGAGACGGGCCACGATCCCCTCCGCGCAGGAGACGATCAGCTCGCTGCCTAATCGCTCGACCACCTCCACGCGCAGGCGTATCGGCTGTAGGTTCGGGAGCGAAGGCGCCCACTCACGGTCATACAGATGTTGGGGCCGGATACCGAGATACACCGACGGCTGCCCAAGGCGCCGCAAAGCGGCCGCCAGCAGCGCAGGCGGGGTGATCTGGAACGGCCCCGCGTCCGCGACCAGCTCCCCGGCGTCGGTCCGCAGCTCGGAGCGCAGGAAGTTGATGGCCGGACTGCCCACGAATCCGGCCACGAACATGTTGGCCGGCTGCTCGTACAGCGCTTGCGGCGTATCGAGCTGTTGGAGGACGCCATTGCGGAGGACAGCAATCCGATCGCCCAGGCTCATCGCCTCGGTGGTGTCGGTCGTGGCATACAGCACCGTCATGCCGAGCTTGCGACGCAGCTTGATCAGCTCGGGGCGAGTCTGCAGCCGCAACTTGGCATCCAGGGTGAAAAGCGGTTCGTCCAGCAAGAAGACCTTGGGCTGCTGCACCAGAGTCCGCGCCAGTGCCAGGCGCATGCGCTGCCCGCCGGTGAGTTGCCGTGGCTTGCGCGTCAGCAGCTCCCTGAGCGCCACGAGCTCGGCGGCAGCGTTGACGCGCCTATCAATGTCCTCCGGCGGCAGGTTGCGCTTGCGCGGCCAGAAGGCCAGATTCTCGTACGCTGTCAGATGTGGGTAGAGGGCATAGGACTGGCGACAGAAGGCAACCGCCCGATCCCGCGGCGCCACCTCGACGATGCGCTGGCCGTCGAGGACGATGCTGCCGCTATCGGGGTCCTCCAAGCCGGCGATCAGGCGCAGGCAGGTGGTCTTGCCGCTCCCGGAAGGACCGAGCATCACCAGGAACTCGCCATCCTCGACCTTGAGGCTCAGATCGTTGAGCACGGTCGCCTCACCGAATCGCTTGCTGACGTGCTCCAGCGAAAGCGTTGCCACGTTGGGTTCTCCTTTCAAATCAGCGTGCATGTGCGGTCTCGGGCCAATGATCACCGTTTCAACCAGGCCGGAGCGCGGGCGTCCCGCCCGCCCTCCGGCCTGGTCCGACCACTCGCAATTCGTTACCCCATGTGCCCAACTACGTATTGGACGTAGTCGGCCACGTCCTGCCGCTCCTCCACCCCGTCGAGCACCATGTTCTCGACCAGATCCCAGGGGATGAGGAAGTTCGGCCCCTCCCGCAGCTCCATCACGATCGGAAGCGCATTGCGCACCGCCGCGCGCGGCTCGGTAATGAAGGAGTAAAGGCCGTCGACCAGTCCCTTCTCATCGACCTGAAAGCGAAACAAACGTGACATAATATCCTCCCATTGACCAACGCCAACTCAGTTGTGGCCTTACGGTCGCCCCCAACCTCCGGGAAGCTTCTCCCCTCTCCCGCCAAGCGGGAGAGGGGCCGGGGGTGAGGGTTCACGCTAGGCCGGCAGCGAAACGACCCCTGGCCGGTCCAGGAACCCGGTGACGAGATCGACCACATCCTGACGCTCGTCGACACCGTCGAGCACCATCGATTCCAACAACTCAACAGGCACGCCGACACCCCTGATGCTCAGCAGCTCGTCAACAACCGGCAACCTGTTGCGGGTGGCCGCGCGAGGCTCAGTGACGTACACGAAGAGCTCTTCGGTGAGGGCCGCGGCATCAACTTGGAGCTGGAACAACCTCGGCAAGCGCTGTCGCCATCTCCGGTGAAGTCGGCGGCTGACCTGGCGCTGACCGCCGGAGGCGAATCCGCTGTGTTCCAAACGCAGCAGCGTGCCGCCGAGTGCCCGGCTCAATGTGATCGCTACGCGTGTGACCGGACGGTGCGGACCGTCCTGCCAGCTGAAGACCAGGCGCCGAGGCTGCTCTACTTCAAGCACCTCACAAGCGACGCTTGCCGGCCAGCCGTCCTCTGCCGGCGCTCGCAAGGTAAAGCGATGCCCCTGCCGCGGCGCGAAGTCGTTGGGCAGCAGCCAGCGCGCCATGGCCGACGGATTGGTGAGCGCCGACCAAACCCGCTCAGGCGGATAGGGATAGAACACCTCCTGGATGATGTCGGGCTCGCTCACGATCCACCCTCCAGGTAGTCGCCCAGCGCGTCGAAGCGTTCCTTCCAGAACCACTCGTACTGCCGCACCCAATCGCGCACCTCGCGCAACGGGGCGGCGCGCAGACGGTAGCGACGCTCGCGGCCGACCTTACGCTCGGTCACCAGGCCCGCTTCCCGCAGCACGCGCAGATGCTGCGAGACAGCGGGCCGGCTCATGTCGAACGCTTCAGCCAGGACATTGACCGGTCGCTCTCCCTCGGCCACCATCTCCAACAGGCTCCGGCGAGTGGGGTCGGCGATGGCGTGGAACACGTCGATGGCGATGGCATCCGTCTGTTCGTTCACGCCTCCATTATACGTAAACATATACTTACTTGTCAAGTGACTTCGCGATCTGTCCATTAGGGCAGTAGACAGGGCCGCCACCCATTCAGTAAGCTCTTTCCGTCGCGCGGCTTTGGTCGCGCAGCCGGTGCGGCCGGCGCCTCACGTCGCCGGCCGGAAGTTTTGCGTCGAGGAGGCGATCGCCAATGGCCCACGAAGTTCCCCCGTTGCCCTACGACCACGCGGCTTTGGAGCCGCACATCAGCAAGCGGACCATGGAGTTTCACCACGATAAGCACCACGCCGCCTACGTCACCAACCTGAACAATGCGCTGGCGAACTCGCCGGAGCTGCAGCAGCTCCCGGTGGAGCAGCTCATCCAGCAGCTCGACCGCGTTCCCGAGGCGGCGCGCACGGCCGTGCGCAACAACGGCGGCGGCCACGCCAACCACAGCCTGTTCTGGCAGGTCATGGGCCCCGGCAAGGGCGGCCAGCCCTCCGGAGCGCTCTCCGATGCCATCAACAAGACCTTCGGCAGCTTCGACACCTTCAAGACCCAGTTTGCCCAGGCAGCCGCGACCCGTTTCGGCAGCGGCTGGGCCTGGCTTTCCGCTGATTCCAGCGGCAACCTGCGCGTAGAGAGCACCCCCAACCAGGACAGCCCGCTCATGGAGGGCCGCACGCCGCTGGTCGGCGTGGACGTATGGGAGCACGCCTATTACCTGGATTACCAGAACCTCCGGCCGGCCTACGTCACCGCCTGGTGGAACACCGTCAACTGGGACGCCGTCGCCGACCGCTACGCCGAGTCGCGCGGGTAACCTGGGAGCCGGGGAGCCGGGGGGCAGGGGAGCAAGGGAGACTGGGGACTGGTCGGGCGCACGGGCAATCTGAGCCATCCCGTCCCACGGCCAGCCATGCTTCCCGGCGCCGCCTCCCCTCTGCTCCCTTGCTCCTCTGCCCCCCGGCCCCGTCACTTCCCGAAGTTCTGCAGCCACTCCGGGTGTTGTTTGTTGTACTCGTCGATAGAAGCCTGCGTGACCTGCGCCGCAGTATCGAGCAGTTGCTTGGACGATGCTTTTTTGGCGATCGCGCCGTTGGTGGCGTCGGCTAGCGCGCCGCCCATCTTGCTCAATGGCGGCTGCCAGGGAAACAGGCTGGTCGACTTCAACTGATCCGCTACCACGGACAGGATCGGATCCTGCTGGAAGAAGGGGTCGTTCTGCAGCGAGACCAGCCCGGAGAGCTGCCCGGTCTTCGCCATGAAGAGCTGCTGGTCCTTGTCGGTGCAGAGGAACTTCATTACCTGCCAGGAGGCGTCGTCCTTGTCGGCCGGGTTGCTCGCCGGCATCATCAAGGTGAAGCCGCCTGAGATGCCGATCTGCTTTTTTGGGAAGGGCAACAGCGCGGCCTTGTAGTTGAGACTGGTCCCGTACTGCTGGTAGGTCTGCTTCAGCCAGCTCCCCTGGAAGCACATGGCGATCTTGCCGGCGAGAAAGGGATCGTTCTGGTTGCTGCCGAAGGTCTTGGCAAAGGCGGTGTATTGCTCCACGGAACTGACGGCGTCGGCCGCCTGGCTGACGAAGTCCAGAGTGCTCACGCCGGCATTGTCGTCGAACAGCACCTTCGTGCCGGCCTCATCGGCGAGCGCGCCGCCGTTGCTCGGGTCGAGCTGCTGGAAGAAGACCTGGCCATAGGCCGGCCACCAGCCAACCCGCTGCAAGGTACCGTCAGCCGCTTTCTTGGTGAGCTTCTGCGAGGCCTGGATCGGTCGTCCCACGTCGCCGGCGGCTTCGCCGGGTCCAGGCCGACTTCCTGGAAGGCATTGACGTTGTAGTAGAGGACGCGGTCGTCCGTATTGAAGCGCAGGCCCCACATCTTGCCGGCCTCCGTAAACGAGGGCTGCAACGCCGGCACGAACAGGTCGAGGATGATGCCGTCTTGCTTGGCGAAGGAGTCGACTGCTTTGACGACGCGTAACACGCCGTAGGCCGAGGCTTGCGGACCGGATCCGCTCATCCACACGTTGGGCGGCGTGCCGCCGGCCAGGGCAGCGGTGATCTTCTGGTTGAAGTCGTTCCCGAATCCGAGCTTGGTGCTCTTGATGACGATGTCGGGGTGCGACGCGTTGAAGGCCGCGGTCATGTGGTCCATGGTCGGCGTGTCCGTGCCGCCGAAGATGTGCCAATAGTCGATCGTCGTCGCGCTGCGCCCGACCGCCGCGGCTGAGCTGGTTAGCGCCGCCGAAGCGACAGCGGAAGTCGTCGCCGCGGCCGACGATGTCGTAGCGGCGGCCGCGGACGTCACCGACGCGGCGCTCGAAGAAGCCGCCGCCGTTGGTGCTGCGCTGGCCGCTGACGAGCTCGCCGGTGAGACCACGCCGCTCGTCGCCGGCGCGCTCGACGCCGACGTCGTGGTGGAAGCGGCGGTGCCTCCGCCACAGGCGCTGAGCACGACACCGGCAACTCCCCCGATGCCGGCGATGGCGGTGCCGCGAAGCATCACGCGGCGCGACCAGACCTGCGCTGCCATTGGGTTCCTCCTGCTGTTAGCCACGAGGAGCCGGCCCGAGACCATACTCGCGTCCGGCAGGCAGTTTTGCCCTGCCGGTTGGCCACATGGCGTCTCGTGGAACGTTCCACATGCTACTCTACGCACAAGGAGAGCCCCTGTCAAGCCGCTTGAGGAGCCCCAACCGTTGACGAGCCGCCCGACCATATTCGACGTTGCACGAGAGGCGGGCGTCAGCAAGTCGACCGTGTCCAAGGTCCTGACCAACGCTCCGTATATCCGCGCGGAGACCAGGAAACGCGTGGAGGCCGCCGTGGCCTTGCTCAATTATCATCCCAACGTCGCGGCCCGGCGGTTCCAGAGCCGGCAAAGCCGCCTCGTCGGTCTCGTGCTCCCCAACGTCGGCGAGCCCTCGACGCCGCCGGCCTTCTTCACCGCCTTCATGCGCGGCGCGGGCAAGGCGGCCGCCGATCACCACTACGACCTGATCTGGCTGGTGTCGATCAGTCGCCGGGTCGGCGCAGCGGAGGACTATGCCCAGACCTACCTGCGGCGGGAGGTCGACGGTATGGTGCTCACCAACGTCCCCCTCGGCGACCCGCGCGTGGCGGCGCTCAAACAGACCGGCTGCCCGTTTGTCGTCGTGGGTCGCTATGATGATCCGGACGTCCACACCGTCGATGTCGACAACCTCGCGATCGGCTACCTGGCGACCCAGCACCTGCTGCGCCTGGGTCACCGTCGCATCGCCCTGCTCAATGGGCGACCACACCACCCGTTCTGCCAGGACCGGCTAGCCGGATACGCCAGGGCGCTGACGGAGTACGGCCTCGCCCTCGATGACTCGCTGGTGAGCTGGCTGAGCTTCCGCGAGCAAGACGGCTACGACGCCACCCTTCACCTGTTGCACGGCGAGTCGCCGCCAACGGCGCTGATCGTGACCGATGCGGGACTACGCGAGGGTTGCCGTCGAGCGCTCGAGGAGCTGCGCGTCCACGCGCCGCTGCAAGTCAGCGTCGTGGGCGTCGACGATTTTCCCCCCGTCTCCGGCCGTCCCATCGCTACCGCGGTCGTCCAGCCAACGGCAGAGCTGGGCATCGCCGCCGTGGAGCTGGTCCTCCAGTTGATCGCCGGACATCCCGTGTCCATCCGCCAGCAGGTGCTGGCGCCAACCCTAGTGAAAGGCCACAGCAGCGCACCGCCCTGGCCCAGCACAGGGTAGGATGAACTAGCGGCACGCGGGAGCAGAGCGGCAGCCGGACGGGAGTCATCGTCGCCTGGAGAGGAGATTCGCCGTGCGCCACCCCTCGGCAATTGCCGGCGGCCTCGCCCTGGCGACCCTGCTGGCCGGCTGTGACGTGACAACCAGCCGTACCAACGTCGCCGCGACCACGACGAGCTCGGCGGCGAGCGTCATTACGAGCACCGTCGTCGTGGCACCCTCGACAACTGGCGGCACCGCCAGTAACTCCAGCGCGCCGGCCGTGGCAACGCTGAGCGGGAACACGATTGCTCAGCAATTCCAAGTGGCCGGCCAGCCTTCCATCGTGGTGGCCAATGATGCCGGAGCAACGATGCTCAGCGCGGCCCAAGATGGCGCAGTGTCGGTCAAGGCCGAGAAGCACGCCGATTCTCCTGATGCGCTGAGCCACATGCAGGTATCCATGACCCAAGAGGGCAACACCATCCACGTGGTCTTCCAGCGCGGTAGCGACGTCACCGGCAACGAGTACGTCAACGTCACGATCACCGCCCCGGCGGACTCCGCTCTCCAGGTCACCACCCACGCCGGCGCCGTGACCGCCACCGGCTTCCGCCGGGGGTTGACGGCGCACAGCGATGCCGGTGAGCTGAGCGTGGACAACGTCATGGGCGATCTTAACCTGCGGACCAGCGCGGGCGCCATCAGGGCGATGGGCGTGAACGGCGCTGTCGACGCCGAAACCAGCGCGGGCGCCGTGACGGTAAGTGGCGCCTTGCACGGCGCCAACACCGTCAGGGCATCCAGCGGCAGGATCGCCGTCTCCATCCCGGCGGCCAGCGCGCTCAGCGTTCGGGCCTCCACCGGAGCCGGCAGCATCAGCAACGATTTCGGCTTCCCGGTCACCGGCGGGCCGGCCGGTGGAACATTCAGCGGCACGATTGGCAGCGGCAGCGACGGCAGCCTGAATCTGCAAGCATCAACAGGCAGTGTGACACTGCAGAGGAGCTAATGGGTCACGCAGCAGAGGTGGGCCCCGGTTGAGCCGGCCCTGACGGTTACTTCGCCAGCATGGCCCAGACACCCAGACCCACTCCCATCACGCAAACCGCGAAGTAGAGCACCGCGAAGATGAGCGCGGTGGCCGCCGCCTGGTTGGCCGTACCGGGCTCCTTCCGGCTCAATTGGCAGCCCCAGCGCTAGTAGCCCAGCTCGAGATTGACCAGAGTCTGCAGGGGCTGACCGGCACGATAGCGTGCCAGATTCTGCATGAAGATGTCGCTGATGCGCTGCGAGTTGGAGGGGCTGGTGCCGCTGGTGTGCAGGCCCAGGATGACGTTGTCCATCTGCCAGAGCGGATCGCCCTCCTCGGGAACGTCCGATGGATCCACACAGTCCAGACCAGCCCCGGCAATCCACGCTTCCGTCAGCGCACGTCGCAAGGCTACCCCATCGATGGCGGCTCCCCGCCCGACGTTGTAGATATACGCCGCCGGCTTCATCCGGCGCAGCTCTGCCGCCTCAATGAGTACCTTCACGTAGGCCCCCTGAAACTCCGCTGCAACGCGCCCGGGCGGTCGATGGCGATATAGTACGCAACAGTCGTGGCGCGGATTGCCGGACGAGGAGGGGACACAAGATGAAGCTACTGTTCGAGATCGTGCTGTCGATCTTTCTGCACCCGCTAGCATGATCCTATGTTGGATCAACGTGCTCACCCGCTCCGACCTCTCCACGCTGAAAAAGGTGGTCTGGCTGGTCGTCACGACGATCTGGGGTATCGGCCCGATTATCTATGTTCTGGTGGGCGACGGAACTTTCTTTTAGGGTAAGCCGAGCACGGCGAGACCAACAGCCCGTTCGCCGTAGTGGTGCGTCCAGCATTTTCGCGGACGTTCCCAGTGTCGCGTGGCCCAGTCTACCCGCCGATGTGCGACATCTCGACTTTCTTGAGCGGAACGGTCGCCGCGGACCGGAACTCGGAGTACCGATCGCCACGGACGCGCCAGACCGAGGTGAGGAACGCCTCTATCTCCGTATCCGACGTTCCATCGCGCAACAGCGCGCGCAGGTCGTGGCCGTCGGCGGCGAACAGGCACGTGTAGAGCTTCCCCTCCGCCGAGAGACGGGCGCGGGTGCAGGCTTGGCAGAAGGGCTGCGTCACCGAGGCAATCACCCCGATTTCGCCGGCGCCGTCGACATACTGCCAGCGCTCCGCGACCTCGCCAAAGTAATTGGGATCGACCGGTCGAACCGGCCACACCGCCTCAATCTGGCGGATGATCTCCGCCGCTGGAACGACGTCATCCATTCGCCAGCCGTTGCTGTTGCCTACATCCATGTACTCGATGAAGCGCAGGATGTGCCCCGAGCCGCGGAAATGCTCCGCCATGCCGAGAATGCTGTTGTCGTTGAGGCCCCGCCGCACCACCATGTCGATCTTAATCGGGCTTAGCCCAACCGCGTCGGCCGCCTCGATGGCCGCGAGCACCCGAGAAACCGGCACGTCAGCGTCGTTCATCGCCATGAAGACGCGATCGTCAAGAGAATCCAGACTGATCGTAATCCGCTGGAGCCCGGCGTCCTTGATCGCCCGCGCCTTCGCCGGCGTGAGCAGCGCGCCGTTCGTCGTCAGCGTGAGGTCACCGAGGCCGTCAATAGCTGCCAGCATCGCCACCAGCCGCTCCAACTCGCGGCGCACCAACGGCTCGCCACCGGTTAGGCGGATCTTCTCGACACCCCGTCCGACGAACAGCCGCGCCAGTCGCGTTATCTCCTCGAAGGTGAGGAGCTCAGCGCGAGGCAGGAACTGGAAATGCGGACCGAACACCTCCCTGGGCATACAGTAGACGCAGCGGAAGTTGCAACGATCGGTCACGGAGATTCGCAGGTCCCGCAAGGGCCGGCCCAGAGCGTCAGTCACATGCATATGCCATGATACCTGCGCTGGGCGCAGACGGCGCTCGCACCGCCAGGGTGAAAGGAGCAACCGACTACCATGGTCACATCGACTTCGTCCGCGCCGACAACGGTCAGTGGGCTCAGCCGAGCTCAGCAGGACCCCTACTATAACGCCTGGACCTGGCACCATTCCAAGGGCAACCAGACGGACGGCATCCGCCGCGCCTTCATCGTCTCGTATCAGGAGGCCACTGTCCCCAGCGGCGCCGGTGAGCAGTGGAAGATCCTGCGGACGGCGGAGGGCTAAGCGGCGAATGGTACACTGCAAGGAGATTGTGCTATTACGCAAACGCACGCGGCGTGGGCAGAAAGGCGACTGGAGGGTCAAGTGGGCACAATGTTCGCTCTGGGCATCATATTGGGCGTCATTATCGCCCTCGTCGTCGTCAGGGGGCTCAGGCAGCGGCGCTATGTCGATTCCGTCTTCCCCATCGCTATTGCCGTTGCCGTGGTTGTGGGGCTGCTCTCACTCCTCACCGGTCACGGGTTGCTGGCGCTGGCATCGGGCGGTCTGCTCGCCCTCGGTGAATTCGTCGGCATCATCGCCGCCGCTTTGCTTGGCGGTCGTGTTATGGACGCACTGGAAGGCCCCCGCCAGTAGCAGGGGAAGTCCGCTCTCCAGCTGACGGTTATGCACGTCGCGGTGGGGTCCCCTGGCGGTTCAGCGCCAGGCGACCGCCGCCCCGGACGCTCCGCCGCGAGCATGCCGGAATGATGCCACCCACCGCCACCGGCCCCGAGTCTGACCCGGACTAATTGTCCCCGACTATGATTGCTGTTCTCCATGGGTGTCATATTTCGTGCGCCAATCGCGATACACATGCAGCGGGGTGGGCCACGTCGGGCTAACGCCGCACCGCGAGGAGGCGTCCGGTGAACACGGCACTGAGCAATCACGGGGCTGACGAGGCAGCGCTCCGCTCGGAGCGCGCCCGTCTGGTTCGCTTGTGCTACCGGTTCACCGGCAATCTGGACGCGGCGCAGGATCTCGCGCAGGAAACGCTGTTCGAGGCGGTCCGCAACAGCCACAAGCTGCGCGACCCCTCCGGCTATAGCAAGTGGCTCTCGGCAATTGCACGCCACGTCTGCGCGCGCTGGAACGAGCGCCACGGGCGGGAGATGACCCATCGCCTCATCCAGCATGAGGCGCCCGGGGGCTCGGCTGATGACGACGCGGATGAGCTGGATTTCGTGGACGTCGATTACGACCTGGACATCGAGCTCGACCGCCGCGAGCTCGTGACGCTACTGGACCGGGCCATGGCCCTGCTTCCGGCGGAGACACGGGAGGTGCTGGTCGCGCGCTACGTTCAGGGCTCGCCCCATGCCGAGATCGCTAAGAAACTCGGTCTGTCCGGTCCGAACGTGGCCAAGCGGCTGGAGCGCGGCCGGCTGCGGCTGAAGCAGGTGCTGTCGACCCACCTGTTGCACGAGGCGGCTGCCTACGGCCTCGCGGATCGGCTATACGACGATTGGGACGAAACGACCATCTGGTGCGCGACCTGCGGCCGCCGCCGCCTGCTGGCCAAGCGCATGCCCAACGGCCGCATCTGGCTCATCTGCAAGCCCTGCATTGTCCCGGTGAACCAGTTCGCCACCGTGGCGACTCACCGCGGCATCCGAGGGTACGCCGCCAACTATGCCCGCGACTTTGAGGAGCACGACCGGCGCTACGCCAGCGGTATTGCAGGTCAAGTGGGGCGCTGTTGCCATTGCGGCGCGCTGCTGCCTTATGGCGTCGGTGTTGAATCATTCCTTTACGCGATGCACTATGCCTCGACCTGGTGCGCCCGCTGCCGGGACGGCATGTGGAACTTCTCCGCGACCTGGCATTTGCTGGCCACGGCTGAAGGACGCCAGTTCCAACATGAGTACCCTCGGCTGCGCTTCCTCCCGGACCGCGAGATCGAGGCGAACGGCGTACCGGCGTTGATCGTCAGCGTCGAGAGCATGACCGGCCGAGCAAAGATCGAAGGGATCTTCGCGCGCGACACCTTCGCGCGACTTGGGATGCACGTGACGCCCGGCACATGAGGACGATCCCTCCCAAGGGACATGGCGCAAAGTGGCAGGAGGTAAGGAATGCCCGATGGGGAAGGTGAGTCGCGGCTGCCCTTCCACCCGCCCATGAATGGGCGGGCTACGACTACAAAGCCGGCTAAAGCCGGCTAGATGACCTGACCACGACAATGTGGCGAGTCTTCCGTATTATGGCACGCAATGTGTCGTTTTATTCGTACTCTCAGCGCCAACTTTTGCGTAACTCAGCCGGCTTTAGCCGGCTTTGTAAGCTTAGCCCGCTGCTTTAGACGTGTGATGCGCATTATCGGGCTGTAATAGCATGGGCCCCAGAAGGGCGTCGTTTCGGGAGGCAGCGCCGGACCGCTCATGGAGGTATCAATGCCTCTGGAAATTCTAATGCGCATCACGCGTCTTTAGCGGCGGTGGATGGCCAGAGCCGGAAGGCGCCCGCATTCGCACGACGAATCGGTAAGGAGGCCGATATTGGCACAAGCCCAAGATGGAGCCGCACCGGTGGCCGCCCAGGCCAAGCCCGCCCCCCTGCTGCAGCCGGTGCAGCCCGGCCGCTTCCAGATGCTCCGCGATTTGGTCTGGCTGCTGGGCAGCATGGCGCGGGCCGTGCCACGGGCCTTCGTGCTGTGGATTGTTGCCGGCCTGACGCTGGGCCTGCTTGTTCCGGCCCAGCTCTGGCTCACCAGGGCACTGGTCGACGCGCTCGCCGCGCAGCTCCGGACCGGCGTCGCGAGGGACACGGTCCTCTGGCTGGGACTGCTGGCAGGTACGCTGCTGCTCCAGCGCGCCCTCGACGCACTGCAGCCATGGCTCGCGGCGACGGTACGCGAGACGACGGGTGCAGACCTCCAGGAGCGCGTGATGCGCAAGGCCGCGGGGCTTGACCTGGCCGCCTTCGAGTATCAGGGCTACTTCGACCAGCTCAATCGCGTCATGGGCGACATCGGGACGCGCGGGCCGCGGTTGCTCCAGCAAGTGCTCACGGGCATCCAGACGGCCCCACAGTTCCTCGGCTATGCCGTGGCGCTGGTCGCGCTTACGCCGGTGCTGCCCCTCATCGTGGTGGCAGCCGTGATCCCCACCGTAGTGGGCTTCGCACGCGGCGGCCAATCCAACTGGCAGGTGCTCAGTGAGCAGACACGAGAGCGCCGCCTGGCCGGCTATTATGCCAGCCTTCTCACCGGCCGGGTCTTCGCCAAGGAGGTCCGACTCTACGGGCTGTCCGCGCATCTGCGGGAGCAGTGGGCCTCGCTCTTCTGGCAGACCCGCAACGCCCAGCGCCACCTGGCTTTCCGCCGTGGAGTGCAGCAGCGCAGCATGGTGCTCGCCACCGTGGCGGTGAGCATGCTCGGTCTGTGGTGGGTAGTGGCGGCGCACCTGATCCACACCAGCGCCGGTGGCTACGCGCTGCTCTTCCAGTCGCTCACGGGCATGATCGGCGCCACCTTCACGCTGTCGGGTACCGTGCAGTCCTACGGCGAGAACTCCGGCTACGCCAGCCCCTTCCGAGCGTTCCTCCGGCAGCCCGGCGAGGGGCCGGGGAGCAGGGGGGCAGAGG
>CALBSQ010000242.1 GCA_937967325.1 uncultured Chloroflexota bacterium | reverse complement strand
GGCAGCCAGGTGGTGCTGCAGAACGGCAACAAGCAAGGCCAGATGAGCCAGGTCATGCGCTTCGACGTGGTGCGCAAGGAGCAAGACGACAGCGCTATCCCCGCCAAGCTTGCAGATATCGAAACCCTACGCCCTGAGCAAGCGGTGCGGACGCGCACCTTTGTGTTCGCGCCGCTGCTCAGCCTGGCGCACGCCCCCTACATATGGAAGATCAACGGCCAGGAGTTCGACCCGAACCGAGTCGACGCCATGCCAAAACTGGGCGACGTGGAGATCTGGCGCCTCATTAATGCCAAGCTATTCAACATCCACGGCATGCCCCACCCGATCCACATGCACCTGGTCAACTTCCAGCTCCTCGACCGCAACAACGGGCAGAAGCCGGCGCCCTACGAGACCGGCTGGAAGGATACCCTGAACGTCCCAGAGGGCGAGGAGGCGCGGGTGATCACGCGCTTCGAGGGCTACAAAGGCAAGTATCTGCTGCACTGCCACAACCTGCAGCACGAAGACTGCGCAATGATGACGACCTTCCAAACGGTATAGCGCGACATCGCTGTTCCACCAGGGATTGCCTGGGGTGGCGCCGCACCCAGCGGTGCGACACCTTCCTCATCATATAGCTCATTTGAGCTATACTTACCGCCGAAAGGAACACTATGACGACACAACTGCAGGCCCCGTCAGAACCAACCGAAGCTGGCGCCGCTCGTCCGGCGTACGGAGGCGGGCTGCTGTATCCCGCGGCCATGCTGACTTTGGGGGCCGCGGCTATCCACTTCTCGGTTGCGCCGGACCATTTCCAGGATTACTTGCCCTTCGGGATCCTCTTCTTGCTGACGGTCTGTCTGCAGATGGTCCTCGCCGCGTTGATGCTGGTCCGGCCCAGCCGAATGGTGTTCGCTACGGCCATACTGGTCGCGCTGGGCTGCCTGGTTGTCTGGACAGTCTCCAGGACGATCGGATTGCCTATCGGCCACGACCCCGGCCAGCCCGAGGTCGCGGGCATCCCCGACGTGATCACCGGATTGCTGGAAGCCGTGTCCGTGCTGCTCCTCGCCCTGCTGCTGGTGCGCGGTCCGCGTGCCCGCCCGCCTGTCCGGCGCCACCCGATTCGAGCGGTGCTCGAAGCTGTCCCCGTGACCGCGCTGACGCTGGTCGGGGTCCTGTCCGGCATCAACCCCCTGCCTTACGCGATCAGCATGAACATGGCGATGCCCGGCCAGCCGGTCATCCCGGTGGCGAGCCTCACCGAGCCGCCGGGCGTTCAGCCCGTCAAGAGCTTCACCCTCACCGCGCAGGCAGCGACGGTCGACGGCCGCCAATCGTGGACCTACAATGGCGAAGTCCCCGGTCCCGAGCTGCGCGTCATCGAAGGGGACCGCCTCAAGGTCACGCTCGTCAACCACCTGCCCGAGCCCACTGCCATCCACTGGCACGGGCTGCGCCTCCCCAACGCTGAAGACGGCGTCTCGGGCGTCACCCAGGACGCCGTGCCGCCGGGCGCCACCTACACCTACGAGTTCGTGGTGAAGGACCCCGGCACCTACTGGTATCACTCCCACCAGCACGCCTTCGACCAGGTGTCCCGCGGCCTGTACGGGGCGCTGGTGGTCGAGCCGAAGCAGGGTCCCCGCTACGACCGCGACTACGCCGTCCTGATCGGCGACGCCAACGAGCAGCAGCCCCCAATGCACCTGGATGCCCAGCCCGACCAGCTGGTGCGGCTGCGCCTGATCAGTGCCTTCGGCAGCGACATGACCGGCACGCCGGAGCTCCTGGCGCCGATCGGCGCACCCTATCAGGTGGTCGCCCTCGATGGGCACGACCTCAACCAGCCGCAGACGCTCGGCCCCGAACTGCTGCCGATCGGCATGGGGCAACGCTACGACATCGCCTTCCGCATGCCCACCTCGGGCCAGGTCCAGATCCTGGACGAGCGCCCCAAGACCGGCAGCCGCGAGCCGCGACGGGAGTGGGTGAGTATAGGCGATGGCGCCGCTCCGCAAGCGCCCAACGCCGCCAGCCTCCCGCGCTTCGACCTCACCAGCTACGGCGCGCCGGCCGTCGATCCGGTGGCGTCGCACCAGACCTTCGACGTCAGCCAGGACCTGCGTATCGCCAACCAGCTCGGCTTCCGCTACGGCCAGCGGCAGTTCATCCACACGCTCAACGGCAAGTCCTTCCCCGACACCGCGCCGATCATGGTGCGCGAGGGGCAGTACGTCCGGCTGCGCTTCATCAACGAGACGGACGAGTACCACCCCATGCACCTGCACGGCCACTACGTCTCCGTGCTCAGCAAGAATGGCAAGGCCATTACCGGCAGTCCGGTCCACCTGGACTCCATTCTGGTTGGGCCGCACGAGACCTGGGAGGTCGCCTTCCTGGCCGACAATCCCGGCCTGTGGATGCTGCACTGCCACGTGCTGGTACACGCCGCCTTCGGCCTGAGCACGATGGTCGACTACGAGGGCGTGACGACGCCCTACATCATCGGCACGAAGAGCGGCAACTTCCCGGATTGACCCAGATGCCGCGATGGGAGGAGGAAGAATGCAAACAAAGACACTATCGCCAACCAGGATATTGCTCCTCTGCGGAGCCTTCGCCGGTCCCTTATTTATCCTGACGGTGCTCATTCAGGACTACACCCGCCCTGCTTTCAACCCGCGGCTCCAGCCGCTGAGCCTCCTGGAGCTGGGTGCGTGGGGGTGGGTTCAGATTGTGAACTTTGTGCTGGCTGGAGTGCTTAACCTACTCTACGCTGGTGGCCTCTGGAGGAGGTTGCACCCCGGCCGGGCCGGAACATGGGGGCCGCTCTTGATCGGAGCGTATGGCCTGGGCCTTATTTCGGTCGGTGTTTTTCGAACCGACCCCGCCAATGGGTTTCCGCCGGGCGTTATCGCACCGACCCACCCCTCCTGGCACGGCGCTCTCCATGCCCTCGGGGGCCTCTTCATCTTCGTTGTACTGGCAGCGGCTTTAGCGGTATTTGTCCGGTTATTCCTCGCACGGAAGGAGCGTTGGTGGGCTTTCTATTGCATGGCGAGCACCGTACTAATACTCCTGCTATTTTTCGGTGGCATCAATGATACTACACTCATGGCGCGCTTCCTGCGGCTTGCAACGCTAATCGGCTGGATGGCCGCATCCGTGGTCGCCATAAAGCTTCTATGTGCTCCGGACACTACTTAAATCTGGGCTTCCAGTTCATCCCTGCTCGCGCAGAACCGGCAATCGGCCTGGGGGCAGCGGCGCAGTAGCGTATGATGAGGCCTGCATCATGGCGACGAGCGTCACGAGGAGAAGCACCAATGGTCACGACGGAGCATGCGGCGGCGCAGCGCGTCGTGCTGCGCGGCGTGAGTTGGGACACCTACGAGCGCCTCCGGCACGATCTGGAAGCCCACAGCGCGCCGCGCCTGACCTACGACGAGGGGACGCTGGAGATCATGACGCTGGAAGGCGATGGCTATCATCCAGCGCCGCAGAGCAGCATCGTGCCGTTGGTGACGGCTGCCGCGCTGACCACCCTCGTCCGCGCGAGCGCCGGCAAGAGCCAGGGGGAGTGGTGGCGTCTAGCGCGACAGTGGGCACGCAAGACGAGCGAATAGAAGCAAACGGCACTCTGCACGACAACGGGCTATCCACGAGCGGTCTGGCCACCGCGCCGATAGGTTGGGGGACGTGTGGGTTGAGGTCCCCCTGCCCGGGACGTAGGGAGGAAGCGAGCGCCATGCCCGACCACGCTGTGACGCTGGAATGCGGCGGCCGCCGTACTGCGCTGGTATATGTGCCGGATGAGCGCCCTCTGTTGCTGCGACCCCGACCCGCTTCGCGACCCTCCGCAGCGAGAGCCGCCTGTCGTTGCCGGACTCAGGCGCGGCAGTGCCGGCCTGCCCTAATCGCTGTAGTATCAATCCAGCATAGAAGGAGAGCATCGTGAGCGAGCATCCCAACCTGACTCTCGTCCACGCCTACAACGACGCCTGGATCAGGCGCGATATGGCGACGGCCGCCAGCTACGTGGCCGAGGACGTCACCTTTGACGGCCCGATCCAGCATCTGCGCTCGCGCGAGGAGTTCATCCAAGCGCTGGCGAGGTTCGCGGAGCGGGTCACTGGGCCCATGCACGTGATCGCCGAGTTCGCCGACGACGAGCATGTCCTTATGCTGTACGACATCCCCACCGCTCCCTTCGGCAGGGTGCGCTCCTGCGACTACTTCGTCATCAAGGACGGGAAGATCCAGGCGAATAAGCTGCTCTTCGACGCCAGCCCCTTCCGCCAGGCCCAGGCCGCCCCGCCCCCGCCGGCGCAGTAGCGGGCGCGGCGAGTCTCGACTCAAAAGTTACCCCCACAGGTGGGGAGCACCCCATAGGAGTGGGTTGGACTCGTTAGACCCCGGCCTACGGGCTGGCCGAATTGTCTACAGGCCCTCCTCCGTGTCGGTGGCCCGCGAGGTGTAGGCTCGAGCCTGGAAGGTATACCGCTCGGCGTAGAGTCCGTCGCGCACCAGGAGCTGCTCGTGCGTCCCTACCTCTCGGACACGTCGCCCGTCGACGACCACGATCAGACCGACTCATATGATGGGTGACGCATATTGCAAGTATTCATTGCGATAAAAAGTGGCCCTTAAATGCTTTTGTGGCGAACTTCGTAGCGGAGGAGGACGTTGTCGGAGTCCTCCCATCTGCGGATGTCGATGAGCCGAAGCGTCACGTCCGGTTTGCCCACGAAGACAGGGACTCCCTCACCTAAGAGGAGGTTGCCAATCATCAGATGGATCTCATCAATCAGATCATGCGCCAGCAGATCGTTCCAGAGGGTCCTGCTGCCTGTCATCAGAATGTCTTTGCCGGGTTGGCGTTTGAGCTCGGCAAGCTGCTGGTACGCGTCCGCACGCCTGATGATGCGGATATCGGGCCAGTTTCCTGTCAGCGTATCTGAGACGACGATGGTGTTGACGGACTGACTTGCTTTTGACAGCTCCCTCTGTTCGGGGTCCACTCCTCAGAGTCGGGATGCTCGGCGACCTTCGGCCAGAAACCTTGGAACAGCTCGAAGGAAACACGGCCCACAAGATGCAAGTCGGCCGCGCGCAGCAGTTCGGTATTATAGGTATCGAAGACTTTGCCCATCATTGGGAACATGACCGAGACATCGTTGCCCGGCCCTGTGTGATACCCATCCAGTGAGATGATGTTGTAGACAATGACTTTACGCATGCCCATTCTCCTTTTGTTCGTTGATCAACGGCTTTCGCAAACGTTTCAGGCACTCGTACATGGCTTACTCATCTCGTTCGCCGGAGGTGTTTCTCGACGTCAGAGAGAAACACTGTACCACTCTGACCAGAAAAAACGTCGCGAATCGTGCTCATTTCGGGAAGCAAGAGCCGGAGCGGACCCTTGACGCGCGCTGGGTCGCCACCCACGGCGCCTCGCACCGTCCCTGAGCTGTGCTCAGGGACGGCTGCCCCGCGGCGAGCGCTCGTTCTCCCACATGCTCGATCAACGCCGGCCGCTTCTGGACATAGGAGCGTCGGGACTCATACCACCGGACTTCGTAGATGCACCAATGGCAGTGGAATCTCTCACATCCCACATCTGCTTGCGGTGCGGCAGATCGTGCCGCACGTTCCGCCAGACGCAGTCGCCGGGCCTTTTGACACGCTCCCCCACTCCTGGCATACTGGCGCGGCGCCGTCGTGCCGGTGCGTGTTGCGGTGGCGCGATGGTGAGGAAACGGCCGGACAAGCCAACGGAGCACTGATGCGACTTTTCGAGTACCAGGCCAAGCAGCTCTTCCAGGAAGCCGGGCTGGCCATCCCCAAGGGCGCGGTAGCGAGAACACCGGAAGCAGCCGCCGCGGCGGCGGAAGGGATGGGCCGCTGCGTCGTCAAGGCCCAGGTCCACGTCGGCGGCCGCGGCAAGGCTGGCTTCATCAAGCTGGCCGACTCCCCCGCGCAAGCGGCCGAGCACGCCCGGGCCATGCTGGGCGCCAGCCTGAAGGGTTACACGGTCCATCAGGTGCTGGTCGAGCAGGCGCTAGACATCGCGGCCGAGTACTACCTGGGCGCCATCCTGGACCGCGACGGCAAGCAGATCATCCTGATGCTCAGCAGAATGGGTGGTATGGAGATCGAGGAGGTCGCCGCCACCTCGCCCGACCAGCTCCTCCGCCTGGCGCCGGATGTCTGGTCCGGTCCGTTGGACTTTCAGTTGCAGCAGATGGTCTTCCGCGCCGGGCTCGACACGCGGGTGTTCCGGCCGGTGACGGCGGCGGCGCGCAGCGTCTGGTCACTGTTCCAGCGTTACGACGCCTCCCTTGTCGAGATCAACCCGCTGGTCGTCACCGGCTCGGGCGAGGTGATCGCCGCCGACGGCAAGTTCGAGACCGACGACAATGCGCTGTACCGGCACCCGGAGCTGGAGCCGTTTCAGGAACTGGTGGAAGAGGATCCTCTGGAGGCTGAGGCGCGTAAGCGCGGCCTCAACTACGTTCGCCTCGGCGGCGACATCGGCATCATGGCCAACGGCGCCGGCCTGGCCATGAACACCATGGACGTGGTGGCCGCGCACGGCGGCAAGCCGGCCAACTTCCTCGACGTGAGCGGCGGCGCCCGGGCGGAAGCCGTGCGCGACGCCCTGGACGTCATTCTGCAGGATAAGAACGTCAAGGGAGTCTTCATCAACATCTTCGGCGGTATCACCCGTGGCGACGAGGTCGCCAAGGGGATCGTGGAGGGCGTCAATATGCTGGGAGTCAGGCTCCCCATCGTGGTCCGCATGGCCGGTACCCGCGAAGCAGAAGGTCGGGCGATCCTCCAGGAAGCGAAGCTCACGCCTGCTAATAGCGCCGCCGATGGGGCCGAGAAGATCATCGCACTCATCGGTGGGAAGGGCGCGTAACCGGCATGGGAATCTTGCTCACCAAAGACACCCGCCTGATCGTCCAGGCCATCACCGGGCGGGAAGGCTCCTTCCAGACTCAGACGATGATCGAGTACGGCACCAACGTGGTCGGCGGGGTCACGCCAGGTCGGGGCGGCCAGTCGGTGCATGGGCTACCGGTGTTCAACACCATCGAGGAGGCGGTCAAGCAGGTCGGCGCCAACGCCTCGGTTGGCTTCATCCCAGCGCCGGGCGCGGCCGACGGCATCATGGAGGCCGCCGCGGCAGGTCTGGAGCTGATCGTCTGCATCACTGACCGCATGCCGGTGCTGGACACGCTGCGCGCCTACCACTACGTCAAGCAACACGGTGGCCGCCTCATCGGCCCCAATTGTCCCGGCGTGACTGTGCCGGGCGTCGGCAAGGCAGGCATCATGCCCGGCAACATCTTCCGGCCCGGCTCGGTGGGTCTGATCTCGCGCAGCGGCACCCTTACTTACGAAGTGGTCAACCTGCTCACCCGTGCCGGCCTGGGGCAGAGCGCCTGCGTGGGCATCGGCGGCGACCCCATCGTCGGCACGAGCTTCAAGGATGTGCTGCAGCTATTCAACGACGACCCCGAGACGAACGTCATTGTCCTGCTGGGCGAAGTCGGCGGGGCCGCCGAGGAGGGCGCGGCGGAGTGGATCGCCGCCGAGGGCAAAAAGCCGGTCGTCAGCTTCATCTCCGGGCGTACCGCGCCGGAGGGCAAGCGCATGGGCCACGCCGGCGCCATCATCTCCGGCAATCGCGGCACCCCGAAGGCCAAAGTGGCGGCGTTCACCGCCGCCGGCGTGCCCGTCGCCGAGACCATCGAGGATATTCCAGGATTGGTGAAGAAGCAGATGTGAGGCGGGGGTCGGGTATAGGGGGTCGGGTGTCAGGTGTCGGGGGACGACTTGGCCCGGTCGCTTGCCTTCAGGT
>CALBSQ010000241.1 GCA_937967325.1 uncultured Chloroflexota bacterium | reverse complement strand
CACCCCAGCCTTGGTTACACCGCTCCCTCGCCCTGCACTACTTTGCGGTACACCCCAAGACATCGCGCGCCTTGCATCTCTACGCGCTGCTGTGTAGACTCGCCTGGGCGGTGGAACTTCCCGCCGCCGTACTGGAATTCCCGGAGTGGGGCGCCGTCTGGGTCCAACTGCCGGCGCGGTGGACCGGCCGAGACGTCTCCAATCTGGTCATGCAGAGGAGGTACACTACCATGGCATCCGTTTCTGACGAAGTGGCAGCCCGCTGGTCACGCCGCCGTCTGCTGGCCGCATTGCCGGCAGTCTGTACCCTCTCGCTCGCCGCATGTGGCGGACAGCAGAACAGCACACAGACCGCCGCGACGAGTAGCGCCCAGCCGGCTGCTGCCAGCGCAGCCGCCACGAGCGCCAAGCCCTCCGCGTCATCTGCCGCCGCCACCGCGGCCAATGTCGCTACCTCCGCGCCAGCCAGCAAGGCCAGCGTTGCTGGCGCAGCGGTAACGCTCCACATGCTCGAGCGCCAGACGTTTGAGGCGCAGGCCTTCGACATCCGCATTCCCCAGTTCATGCAGCAGTATCCCAACATCAAGGTCATCCGCGACGTCACGCCCGGCGACATCATCCAGAAGGAGGCGACGCTCGCCGCCTCCGACACCTTGCCGGACACCGTCCATTCCTATCTGGGTGACCAGAGCCACGAGTTCTTCGCCGCCAACGGCATCCTCATCGACATCGAGGCCCGCCTGGCCCGCGACAAGGTGCAGCTCGATCAGTGGTTCCCCGCCCTGATCGAGGTCATGCGTATCGACGGCAAGCTGCACGGGCTGCCGTTCAAGGGCCAGGTGCTCACGGCAGCCTACTTCTACAATCAGGATGTGTTCGACAAGGCCGGCGTCGCCTACCCCACCGACGACTGGACCGTCGACGATCTGGTCGGCATGGCGAAGAAGCTTACCCAGCGGGCGGGAAGCGAGACTCAGGTCTACGGCTATGGTATGCAGGGCTGGGGCGGCGAGAACTGGACCGGCGTCATCCGCAACTGGGACGCGGAGTGGCTGAGCGCCGACGGCAAGACGTCACTCATCAACTCCAAGCCGGTCCAGACGGCGCTGCAGTGGCATTACGATATGGCGACCAAGGACCAGTCGCTGGCGCCGATGAGCCTGGATCCGGCCAACAAACTCTTCCCGCAAAGCAAGTGCGCCATCCTCGGCCGGGCCTACTGCAACTACAAGTCCGCCAGTCTGTCGCCAGACACCATCCATTTCAAGTGGAACCAGGTCTTACCCCCCAAGGGGCCGGCGGGCAACCGGGGCGGCATGTTCGCGGGCGACGCCCAGGCCATCACCCGAGACAGCAAGCATCCCGACGAGGCCTTCTTACTGATCCAGTGGCTCTGCGACAAGGAAACCGGCGTGCAGCTCGGCTTGCAGACCAAGGGGTCGTCGACGCTGGGTGGCCGGCCGGACGTCTACGCCGATCCGCGCATCCTCAACGACCCCGTCTGGCCGAAGCAGGTCCAGGAAGAGCAACTCAAGAGCGTCCAGGTGCTCAAGGGGCCGTACTCCGCTCCCTTCAATTTCCGGGCGCTGGACATCTACAAAGTGCGTGACGATGCTACCGGCAACGTGCTGTCCGGCAAGACGCAGCCGGATACCGCCTTCCTGACCACGCTCAGCCAGCAGGTACAGGCGATCCTGGACCAGCCGCGTCCCACGAAGCTCGGGAGCTAGCGCTGACGCGCAAAAGAGTGACTGTCGCCTCTCGACCCGAGATGTAGTCGCCTCGACGCGTGGCGGAGAGTTGAAACGGCACCCGCAACTATGCGTGCGCTGCCACTCGGGACCGCTGGCGCAGCGCCTGCTGCTCGCGCTGCAGCAGCTCATCCAAGGGGAGCGGCTCCTGCTGCGGCAATTGCCAGAGCAGGGGTAACCGCGGTACCGTCTCCCAGCGGTCGAACGACAGCAGAGCGATCTCCACTCCGGCGATCCGTCCGGTGTCACGCCCGGCCTCGTCGAGTTCCAGGAGCAAGACGGCCGCGGGATCGTCGTCGAACGGCTCCGGGACGAAGCTGCTTGCCGGCGGCTCAGCCCAGAGACAGTACCGGTCGACGTCCTGACTCCACGTGGCCGACGCTCTTACAATTTCCACAACACAGCACTCCCTTGGCGAATATACCGCCGCATCCGCCGCTCATTGATGAGATGCCGTGACCGAAGACGATTGCCCACCGCGAGGACGATCGACGCCAGTCGCTCACCGTCGGGCTCCTGCCACCGGCTGAAGGCTTGCCGCCGTCCACCCTGGGCACTGCGAATCTCAAAGACGCCCTGGATCGCGCTGATGATCCGCTCCGGCTTGCGCCAGATGCGCTCATCGACGATGACGTGAAACACGTCGTCGAGCGCGACGGTGACGGTTTCGCCGTTCGGGAGCGAGACGCCCGTCTGGAGCCCTCTCGCCAGAGCGCTTCCGGCCGATCCACCGCCTCTTGCGGCAGCTTCCCTTCGCGCGCGAGTGGCTCGATACGCTCCCTGACCGACTCGCTGCCGCCCGCAATCGGCGGCATATCCCGCTCAACCACCGCCCGACGTAGCCATGCATACGTCTCCTCCCCCCAGCATAGCGACAGGTCCCCTAGCCTGAATAATTCACGGGCGCCCTCGGGCGGGTGGCGAGGAGCTGCCAGAGGGGCTGTCCTGGATACGCTGCGCCGCTGGCCAGGTGGAGGCGAACGCGGCTGAGCAGTTGGCGGACGCGGCCGCCGACCTTGAGGAGTTGGAGGCGCAGGGTATCGAGCTGGCGACGGGCGGCGCCCGCCGCTTCCAGCCAGCGGCGCAGCGTATCCAGGAGCCAGTAGGCGGCGGCGTGCGGGAAGAGGCGGAACTGGTTGGCCCAGAAGCGGCAGTCGCTGAGGCGGTCGGCTTTGCAGGCGCGCTTGTAGTCCTTGATCCACTGCTCGGCGAGGCCGCGCTCGACGTAGCCGTCGTAGCAGGCGGTGGCGTCTTCGGCGGGGTCGGCGCGGTTGGTGACGACGAAGCGGGTGTTGGCCCCCTTGGCGAGCGCCTCCGCCTTGTAGACCACCCGGCGGGGCTACGGCCAGGAGCCGGCCTGGTACGCGGTCTCCCCGACCAGGCGGACCTTCTCCTCCCCGGTCTGCTCCCGCCGCGCCTCGGCCTGGGCGAGCAAGGGCGCGGCGAGGGCCTCCAGGCGCGGGTTGGGGATGAGGCCGATCCGGTAGGCGATGGCCTCGTCCTCGCAGTAGTCGTAGAGCGCCGGCACGGCGAAGCCGCTGTCGGCCCGCAGCTCGATGGGCAGGCCGGGCCAGCGCCGCCGGATCGCCGGGACCAGGGCTCTGAGGACCGTGAGGACGCCCCGGCTGGCGTGGGCATTGCCCGGGCGCAGGATGGCCGTGATCAGTTGATTGGTGTCGCCGTCGAAGATCAGGAGGGGATGGTACATGTGCTGGCCGTAGTAGGCGTGGTAGGCCGTCCTCTCCTGGTCGCCGTGCGTCGGGTCGTCCGTGCTGTCCAGGTCCAGCCGGAGGCGCGCCGCGCTCACCCACGATCTGGCCACGCTTGCCCTGTTCGCCCTGCTCCTGCC
>CALBSQ010000240.1 GCA_937967325.1 uncultured Chloroflexota bacterium | reverse complement strand
GAGATCGAGAAGCTGAACTTCGCCTGGTTTGAGGAGCCGATGCCCGAGCACAGCATCTCCTCCTACGTCTGGCTGAGCGAGCAGCTCACGCTGCCGATCATGGGACCGGAAACCGCCGAGGGGAAGATGTACACGCGCGCCGAGTGGATCCTGCGCCGCGCCGCGGACATGTCCCGCGCCGGCGTGGGCGACGTCGGCGGCATCACGCCGCTGATGAAGACGGTCCACCTCTGCGAGTCCTTCGGCGTGCGGCTCGAGGTCCACGGCGGCGGGGCCGGCAACTTGCAGGCGCTCTGTGCCATGGGCATCCCAGGCGAGTACTACGAGCGCGGACTCCTCCACCCCTTCCTGGACTACGAGCAACCCGCTCCCTGGCTCAATACGCTGGACGACCCGATGGATGCCGAAGGCTACGTCCACGTATCGGCATTACCTGGGCTGGGTCAAGACATCAACTGGGCGTACATTCGGGACAACGTCGTCTCACGTTGAATTGACGCCGATCAGGGTCGGTGACTAGACTGGGAGCTCGGGCGCGGCAGGAATGCCGAGCTGCTGGGCTCGTCGGCATTCCTGCCGCGCCCAGCAACGAATTCATAGGAGGCAACTGACCAATGGCCGTTACAACCTCGTCGCTTCGCGCTCAGGTAGAGCGGGACGGGTATGTCGTTATGCAGAACGCCGTTCCAAAGGAAAACCTGGAAGCCGTGATCGACGACATCTGGCAGCACGCTGGCGCCAAGCCCGACGATCGGGAGTCGTGGTACAAACCCGGCATCGTCTCCACCGCCGGAATGGTGGAGATGTACCAATACCAGTCGATGTGGAACAACCGGCAGCATCCGCGACTGCACGAGGTGTTCGGCGACATCCTCGGTACGGAGAAGCTGTGGGTCAGCCTGGATCGCACCAATCTGAAGCCGCCGGCCGATCCGCGCCATCCCGAGCACGACCACAAGGGCTTCATCCACTGGGATACGGATACGTCCAAGTACCCCGATGTCCCTTTCGGCGTCCAGGGCGTGCTGGCGCTCACCGACACCGACGACCGCATGGGCGGCTTCCAGTGCGTGCCGGAGCTGTATCGCGAGCTTGACTCCTGGATACCCCGGCAGCCGGCGGATCGCCACCCGCGCAACCCCGACATCAGCGGCTTCTCGATCACCAAGGTGCCCGCGAAGGCCGGTGACATTGTCATCTGGAGCCGCCTCCTACCGCACGGCAACGGCCACAACGTCTCCGACCGGCCACGCCTGGCGCAATACATCACCATGTCCCCGGCGCGAGAAGACGACGAGGAGTACCGACAGGCGCGCATCAATTCCTGGCGCCACCACGAGCCCGGCCCGCGCTTCCCCGGCGACCCGCGTCGTATCGAGCAGCAGATCAAAGAGCCGGCCGAGCTGACGGCGTTGGGACGGAAGCTGCTGGGGATCGATCGCTGGTAGGCCGCGAGCGTCAGTTCGCTCGACCCCGGTGCTTGGCATCGGCTGGATTCTGGGGACTACGAGTGCGGCGTATCGACGTGATGCGCCGGCGCCTCTTGGCGACGCTTGCTGGTGATTGAATGCGTCTCTTCGCTTCGGACGGAGTCGTGGTGAATCGCTGCAGCCAGCCCCAACCTCGAGTCTCCGGCCCCATCAGCAACTCCCAGGACCGGGTAATGCCTAGTCCGAAGATGACCAGCAAAATGACGGCGAGGTCGGAGAGTAGTTGACTGTCGTTCGGCGTGCGGATGAGCGCGCTGCCGATCCAGAACTCATAGCCGTAAATGATCAGACTGGCCACCAGAAATATACTGGCCCGCGATGCTCGACGCCAGGTTGGCCAGTCACGTCGCAGTTGCGTCCCCAGGAATACGACGTTGAGTAGGCCCATCACGCTCAACGTATCGGCAAACCCGCCAACATTGGCAGTCGGGATCAATCCGCCCATCGAGGTGAAGAAGCCGTTCAGCAAGGCGGTGAAGGCGCTCGCGGCCAGGATGCGGTGCTCCGCTGTCGCCGCCGGGCCCACCACCTTGTTGGGCGATACTGAAATGGCTACAAAGAGGAGACCGGCTAGTGCCGCGCCGGCACTCGCACCAGTGGCGAAGTAGCTGGCAAACGCGTCAGCAGCCACGACCTTTCCCTCCCACGGCAGGGTACTCGCTGTCGGAAGCGCCGCGGACCGCTCTCTTCGCTGGGCCTCCTCACCAAGACAACGGATCAGGAGAGGCGCGGCAGCCTAACGCGAGAACGGCGCGGGCGTGCCGCCGATCGGGAGCCGCTGCTGCCAGCCGCGCACCCGGAAGGCCAGCGCGATGAGCACGATGCCAAAGATGATGGCGTACCAGGCGATGAGCCAGACCAGCGCCACCGCCCCGGCGCCCGGATGCACCAAGACCACGACGCCAAAGAGCACCGACAGGATGCCGCCGAGCCCCAGTAGCCACTCGCCCTGGATCTCGTCGCGCAGGCGGACGGCGGCGATGACTTCCATCACGCCGGTGACGATCGCCCAGGCGCCGATCAGGAAGAGCAGGACAATCGCGGTGATGCCCGGCCAGACGAAGGTGAGGATGCCGGCGACGATGCCGGCCAGCCCTTCGACCAGCAAGACACCCCAACTGCGATGCCGCTCCGCCGCCCGGATCGCCGCGCCGACGGCGACCACACCGTCCACAAGCAGATAGGCGCCGATGAGGACGACCAGTGCGATCACGGTCAGCCCCGGCCAGACGAGGGCGAGTATGCCGAAGACGATAGCTACAACCCCGCGCAAGGCCAAGGTCCACCAGTTGCGCGCCAGATGACCGAGCATGCGCCGCCTCCTCTCTCCCGAGCACTACCTGACGGCGATTATGCGCCAGGTGGGCGGCCGTTGCAACCGCGCGAGCGACCGCGGCAGCACGAGCGAGGGCTCTGCCTACTTCAAGATGCTATACTGTCGCCGCTTCACCGGGTGCCAATGGACCGACCGGAAATCAACGCCAATTGTAGCTAGGGAGGGATACGATGATCATCGTTCGCAACGTGTTCCAGGCCAAATACGGGAAAGGTGACGAGCTGGTCAGCCTCTTCAAGGAGATGGGACAGCGAGCCGGCAGTCAACAGTTTCGCCAGCGCATCCTTACCGACCAGAGCGGCCTCTTCTTCACCGTCGTCAGCGAGATGGAGATGGAGAGTCTGGCGGCCTGGGAGCGCTTCACCAGAGAGGGCTTCGCCGACCCACAGTTTGCCGCCTGGTTCGAGCGCATGGTACCCCTGGTCGAGTCTGGACATCGAGAGTTCTATCGCGTCGAGGAATAGGCTAGCCACCTGAGAAACCCGGCACTGAAGGTTGCTCTCACGGCCGGATGACCGTGCCGTCGTCCATGCGGATGGCTTCCCAAGCGCCGTTGTAGCGGTGCTCGGGGAAGGGGTACTTGGCCGCCAGCTCCTCGTTCACGTCGATGCCCAGGCCGGGCTGGTCGTTCGCCCAGATGTAGCCGTTACGTATCTCCGGACAGCCGGGGAAGACCTCGCGTGTTTCCGGACGGAAGTTGGTCTCCTCCTGAATGCCAAAGTTGTAACAGGCCAGATCGAGGTGGACGTTGGCGGCGTGGCCGACTGGCGAAACGTCGCCAGGACCGTGCCAGGCCGTGCGCACGCCGAAGAACTCGCACAGCGCCGCTAGCTTGCGCGCCGGGCCGAGCCCACCGATCTGGGAGATGTGGACACGGATGAAGTCGATCAGCCGGTCCTTGATCAGCGGCACGTACTCCTGCGGGTTGTTGAACAGCTCGCCCATGGCGATCGGCGTGGTCGTCTGCTGGCGCAGGAGCTGGAAGTAGCCGACGTCCTCCGGCGCGAAGGGATCCTCCAGGAAGAACAGCTTATACGGCTCCAGATCCTTGGCCAGCCCGATCGCCTGGATCGGCGGGATACGCTCGTGGATGTCGTGCAGCAGCTCCACCTCATCGCCCAGCTCGGCGCGCAGGTACGCAAACAGCCGCGGCGTCTGGCGCACGTAGGGCGTCGGCTCAAAGGTCTGCGAATGCGGCGTGATCCTGCCGCGCCGCTCCGCCGGCGCCTCGCCGCGGGAGCCGTAGGTGCTGTAGCCGGCCACCGCCTGCTGACAGCGGACGAAGCGGTAACCCTGCTCCAGCGAGGCGCGCACCCGGTCGGCGATCTCCTCCTTGTCCCGACCGCTGATGTGATGGTAGAGCGCGGCCGCCTCGCGGCACTTCCCGCCCAGCAATTGGTACACCGGCATGTTGGCGCGCTTCCCCTTGATGTCCCAGAGCGCGATATCGACGCCGCTGAGCGCGTTGCCCAGCACGGGTCCGTTGCGCCAGTAGGAGCTGACGAACGACGACTGGTAGATGTCCTCGATCCGGTCGGGATCCTTCCCGATCAGGAAGGGCCTCAGGTATTCGGTCACGGCGGTGGCGACCGCCAGGGGCCGTTGGGTGAACGTGGCGCAGCCCAGGCCGTAGAGGCCGGGCTCGCTCGTCTCGACCTTCACCACCACCAGCCGGATGCCGTTCGGGGCCGTGAGAATTACTTTGACGTCGGTGATCGTCACCGCGGGCAGCCCGCGCTCCGCCATCGTCTGTCGTCCTCTCTGCTCTTCTCGCCGTGCCTAATAGCCCACGGTGTCGGCGCCGCAAGGCCCTTTGCCTTCGGGCGCCACGGTAGCGGCGATTGTAGCAAGGCATGTGTCGCTGTCCTGAAATGGTCTCCCCCGGCAAGGATTCGCCTGACGGTGTACCGTCTGGCGTGGTGGAATCGGTTGCATCGCCCGATGGGAGCTATCGGAATGAACGCGTCGTCCTCGTCCGTCCCTAGCCGCGCGGAAACGGCGGCCGCCTCCTGGGAGTTGCGCAGTGCGCAACCAGAGGACGCCGACGCCTGCGCCGCTCTGGCCGTCGGCGCCTGGCGGCGCATTCACGATGCTTACATCGCCATCCTTGGACCGGACGTACACGACCGCGCATTCTCCGGTTGGGAGGAGGCGAAAGCGCGCGATGTTCACCAGGTAGTGCAAGCGCAACCTGAGCGGGCGCTCGTCGTGGCGTCGGGCGACGCGGTGATCGG
>CALBSQ010000239.1 GCA_937967325.1 uncultured Chloroflexota bacterium | reverse complement strand
CTGGAGCGAGATGGCGCCGCCAACCGCGCCGGCCAAGCCTCTCCCCTCGCAGGGGAGAGGTTGGAGAGAGGTTCTCCCCTCGCCCGCCGAGCGGGAGAGGGGCCGGGGGTGAGGTCAACCGGGCCCCCGTCAACATGCGGTACGCTGCAACCTAGCAGTTGCGCCTGAGGGAGGTGACGTGGTCGACCAGGATGAGACCCAGCGCGAGCTGGAGCGCTTGCGCGCCGAGAATGCCAAGTTGCGGAGCGCAGCGCAGCGAAGTCTTCGGTTCAAAGTGTCGGAGAAGGGCGGGGTGTCCGTCTATGGATTGGGGCGGTTCCCAGTGACCTTGTACGTGGAACAGTGGACCTCCTTGCTGGACAGCGCCGATGCCTTGCGGGAGTACATGCAGGAGCATGCGTCGGAGCTGAAGCGGCTGGAGCGACAAGCGGCGAACGAGCGCTAGATTTGACGTTGACCGGAACTCTGGTGGCCTCCCATGCGTCTCAATGATCAAGGCGGTGTGCGTCTTAGCGCATGGCGGAGCGATGGGTAATGGGCGTGGATATTGCACTGGTGCGGCAGGCGCGTAAGGGGTGCCATCTCTCCTTTGAGGCCATCTTTCGGACCTACGAGGCGCCGATCGGCCGGTTCTTGCTGGGCATGGTGCGTGATCAGGCGTTGGCGGAGGACCTCTGCCAAGAAACGTTCGCATCCGCCTACAGCGGCCTGTCCGCGCTGCTGGACGAGTCGCAGCTCGCCTCCTGGCTGTACCGGATCGCCACGAATAAGGCGATCAGTGCGCTCCGGCGAAGACGGATGGTGGCATGGGTTCCGTTCGATGTCCAGTTGCACGACCGCGCCGGCCGGTCCGATCTCTCCGATGATGTGGCGGTCGACGACGCCGCCGCGCGGTCGCTCGCTCGCTTGCCGCACGATCAGGTGGTCTGCCTGCTGGCGCACGCCGAGGGACTGTCCTACGTTGAGCTCGCCCACGTCTTGAGCTGTACGCTGGCCGCCGTAAAGCAACGTCTGTACCGCGCTCGCTTGGCCTTTCGGGCTGCCTATGCCGAGGAAACCGCGGATCAGGGCGGCGGCCGGATCGGCGCGGCCGCCTGCGCCGTGAGCACCGCGGAACCGTAAGGGTATGGCCGGGCCCTGCGACGGGCTTGATCTGCAACTGATGGCCTATGCCGACGGCGAAGCCACAGCGGATGAGCACGAGCGAATTGAAGCACACCTCGCCACGTGCGAGCGCTGCCGCAACCGCGTCGAGGAGTGGCGGACCCTGTCAACACAGGCCAACCGCTCAATCGCGCGACTCGGGGCCGCCTATGGCCGTCGGGCGCGACCGCCGATTCCGGTTCCGGTACTCGGCCCGCCACGATCGGGCGGCCGGGCAGCCGCTGTCCTGGGGGCGGCCGTGTGTCTGGCGGCGATCTTCTTGGTGCAGTTGACGATCGGCCGGCAGGGCTCCTTT
This sequence comes from uncultured Chloroflexota bacterium, assembly GCA_937967325.1. Lineage (GTDB taxonomy): Bacteria > Chloroflexota > UBA4733 > UBA4733 > UBA4733 > UBA4733. The sequence goes on along the minus strand of CALBSQ010000239.1, from coordinate 29,661 downwards.
TCGCGCGCCGCGGTGGCGCCGGCCGTGGCTGCCGCGACAGCCACGCCACTCGCCCAGGCGGTCGCGGCCACGCCCGTCGCCGCTATCGCAACGCCGGCCGCGCCAGTCGTCTCCCTTGCGACCGCCACACCGGCTACGCCGGCGCCGGCGGCTACCGACGACCTTGCCTTCGTTCGATCCGGCGACCTTTGGCTGCACCAGGCAAGCGGTGACGTGCAGCTCACCCAGAGTGGTCCGGTGATCGCCCCACGCTGGTCGTCGACGCGCCGCTGGTTGCTCTACGAGACGACCGGAGCAACCGGCAAGCTCTGGCTGCGGCAATGGGGCGGGCAGGAGGCGGAACCCTTGCCCGAGCCGGCCTCCTCCGGCCTCGCCCGCTGGTCGCCGGCGGCGGACGAGCTGGTGGTCGCGCGGCACGACGGCAGCTTGTGGCTGGTGCAACCGCGCGGCGGATCGCCGCGCCCGTTGCTTGCCGGCGGCGGCCAGATCACCAACCTCACCTGGTCGCCCGACGGCAATGAGCTGGCCGTCGAGCGCCGAGGGGTAGGCCCGGCCCCGCAATCGCTCTGGTTGGTGACCCGCGGTGGGGTGATTACGGCCTTGCCGGCGGTCGCGGTGTCATCGGCTCCTGCCACGTCTGGAGAGTCGGCAGCTTCTACCGTCCGGTCGACGGACTCCGTACCCGTGCTGGGAAGCTGGGCGCCGGTCGGCAGGACGCTCACCGTCTGGTGGAGTCCCGCGCCGCTGCAAAGTCCGACCCGGCTCCCCATGGCGATCTGGCCCATGGGCGGCGCCGCCCAGACCGTGCTCCCTTCGGTCTATACCTACCGCGACTTCGTGTCCTGGGCGCCCGACGGTCACGCGCTGGCGGCGGTCGCCTCGATGGTCGAGGCGACCGGCGCCGCGCGGACCGGTCAGCTTGTCATCGTGCCGGTGGCGCCATCCGGCTCTCCCAGAGTGCTCCGCGATCCTGGCCGGTCGGACGGCGACGTAGCCTGGTCGCCGGACGGCAAGTCCATCGCCTACGCCAGCAGCGTCGTCGATCCGCACGGCGCGGACGCCGCGTCTGGCCGTCAGATCTGGGTGACCGCGCCCGACGGCAGCGCCCGTCGCCCGGTGACTCCCGGCCCCCTGGACCAGTTCCCCGAATGGTCGCGCGACGGCGGCGAGCTGCTGTACGTACACCAAGTCGCCGAGCACGCCGAGCTCTGGGTGGTCTCCCGCGATGGTCAAGGGGCTCACCGAATCGTCGACGGGTTGGTGAGTATGAATGACCTGCCGAAGCAATCCTTCGGCGCCTCCGGCCTCGTCAGCTACCGCGGCATTTTTGCCTGGGCGGATGCCTACGGCGGGGAGTGACGGCTTCGTCCGTGTTTGCGTCGGCGGTTTCGATCGAATGGGCCTGTAGACCGACCGAGGAGACGCTACCGGAGCGCGGGCGTCCCGCCCGCCCGGTGCCCTGTGGCCGGCGCCACACACGTTCATCCGATGCCACTCCACCGGTAGCTACCGGGCGGGCGGGACGCCCGCGCTCCGTCATTAGCGGTGGCTGGCCACGAAACGGCGTGGCACACCCCGAATTGGCCCCTTGATTGACAGTTCGCTTGACCGGACTTACACTCGAACTAGCGGGCCATCCGACGCCGCATGGCCGAGAGCGCTTCCTTCCTGTCCCAGAACGCCGCGGCATATCAACAAGCGAGGGATAGATACTGATGAGCACGGTGGCGATCCCAGGAGCGCTGGCCGCGCCCCAGGCGCGCGCGCCTTCGTTCCTGTCTCGTGTATTCCGCAACTACTACGTCGGCCGCCTGGTCAAAGCGCTGGTCACCGTCTATTTGGTCGTCACGATCAGCTTCGTGGTGATCCACCTCATGCCCGGCAGCCCGGTGGAGGTTTACATCTACAACCTCATCAGCTTGTACGGCATTCCCTATAACGATGCCAAGCAGCAAGCGGCCGCGCTGTTCGGGGTAAACGTTGACGCACCGATGTTGCAACAGTATGCGCAGTATCTGGGCCAGCTGCTGCGCGGCCACCTGGGCAACTCGCTGCTCTCCCCGGGGACATCAGTTGCGTCGGTCCTTTTGGCGTACCTACCCTGGACACTCTTCTCGGTTGGGCTGGCCTTGTTCATCAGCTTCATACTGGGCGTCACGCTCGGCATGCTGATGGCCTATCGGCGCGAGTCGGCCCTGGATCACGTGCTGTCCTTTATGGGCTCGGTCTTCCATTCCATCCCCAACTACGTGCTGGGTATCCTGCTCATCCTGGTGCTGGGCATCCAGCTCAATGTCATCAACATCGCCTCGATGCGCGGCTCCTTCTCGCCGGGAGTTGTCCCCGGCGTCAACGTGTACTTCTTTCTAGACGCGCTTCGCCACGCCTCCTTGCCGATCGCCACCTATGTGCTGACCACCATCGGCTCGTGGATGCTGACCATGAAGAGCAGCACCACCGCGACCCTGGGTGAGGATTACGTCACGGTCGCCCGCGCCCGCGGCCTGGGTGACTGGCGCATCATGACCGCGTACGTCGGTCGTAATGCCATCATCCCGTTGGTGACCCAACTGGCCATCTCCGCCGGGTTCGTGGTGGGCGGGTCGATCCTGATCGAGACGCTGTTCGTGTACCAGGGCATTGGCTATCTCTTGAACAGCGCCATCGCCCAGCGCGATTACACGGTGATGCAAGGCATCTTCCTGGTCATTATCGTCTCAGTTATCGTTGCTAACTTGCTGGCCGACCTGCTGTATGGCAAGATCGACCCGCGCGTGCGCATTCAGAGCGGGAGCGGAGGCTAATGGCATGGCGGCGACGCTGACCGCGACACGTGAGCAGCCGGTCCGCCGGCTTTGGCGGCAGGCGACCGACGGTATCCGCTCGACGTTGTCGGTGCTCTCCTATAACAAGGTAGGGTTAGTGGCGGCCTGGGTGCTGGCGGTCATAGTCATCATCAGCTTCGGCGCGCCGCTGGTGGTACAGGAGCCATCGCCTGACTATGCGAACATCTATGCCTCGCCCTCGGCCGCGCACCTGCTCGGCACCGACTTCCAGGGCGCTGACGTCTTTTCGCAGGTGCTGCGTGGTGGCCAAACGGTGATCCTGGTGGGTCTCGTGGCGGCGGCGGCGTCGACCTTCATCTCTGTCGTCTTCGGGGCGCTGGCGGCCTACGTGGGCGGCTGGGTCAACACGATCATTACCGGTCTGGCCGATGTCGTGCTGACCATCCCGAGTTTCCCGCTGCTGGTGGTTCTGGCGGCTTACCTTCGCCTGAACAGCCCTATCCTCCTGGCATTGCTGATCGCCGCCTTTGGCTGGCCCACGCTGTTACTGGCGGTGCGTGGCCAGGTGCTGTCGCTGAAGGAACGTGACTATGTGGAGGCGGCGCGGTCGCTGGACCTGGGCACGCCGCACATTATGTTCCGCGAGATCTTACCGAACATGCGCGCCTATCTGGCGATGTACTTTGTCCTCTCGATGACCAATGCCATTTACGCTCAGGTCGGCCTCTACCTACTCGGCTTCGCGCCCCTGGCCGGGGATAACTGGGGCATCATGCTCAACTTGGCCTGGTATCGCGGGGCCATCTTCTACAAGAACAGCTTCTGGTACATCATGGCGCCGATCGTGGCCATTTCTGTGCTGCAACTGACGATGGTCACTATGACGCGCTCGCTGGAGGAAGCCTTCAACCCGCGTCTGCGTAAGGCGGGGTGAGTGCCGTGATCATCCGGAATTCCGGTCCTGACATTATCCTGTCCGTGCGGGATCTCTCCATCGAGTACGCGACGGATCGCGGCACCTTTCGCGCGGTGCGCGGCGCCACCTTTGACCTACACAGGGGCGAGAGCCTGGCGCTGATCGGTGAGAGCGGCTCGGGCAAGACGACATTGGGTCTGGCGCTGGTCAGGCTGTTGCCCCGTGCAGCGCGAATCGCCAAGGGGAGCATTGCCTACTACCAGGGTGGCAAGCCGCAAGACGTGCTGGCGTTTTCGGACCAGCATCTCCGCCACTTCCGGTGGGAAGAGTGCGCGATGGTGTTTCAAGGAGCGCAGAACTCCCTCAACCCGGTGCTCACTATCCGCAGCCAGTTTGCCGATACCGTTCGAGCGCACCACCGCTGGCGTGGGCGGGAGATCGAGCGGCGGGCCGCCGAGCTGCTGGAGATGGTCCAACTCGATCCGGAGCGGGTGCTGCGGTCCTTTCCCCACGAGCTCTCCGGCGGCATGCGCCAGCGCGTGCTCATTGCCATGAGCCTGCTGCTGCAGCCGGAAGTCCTCATCCTCGACGAGCCGACCACGGCCCTGGATATCCTCACCCAGCGCGCCATCATCGAGGTGCTGCGCCAGCTCAAGCAGCAGCTGCATTTCGCCACGATCTTCGTGTCCCACGACCTGTCTCTCGCCGCCGAGCTGGCCGACCGCGTCGCCACGATGTACGCCGGGCGCATCGTCGAGCTTGGCCCGGTGGACGACATCTTCTACCGGCCGGCTCACCCGTACACGGCCGCGCTGCTCGACGCGGTGCCCACCGTGCTGGGTGGTGAGGAACAGCTCATCTCGATTCCTGGATCGCCGCCGGACCTGCGTACCCTGCCCACCGGTTGCCCATTCCATCCCCGTTGTTCCTTTGCCATCGACCGTTGCCGCGAGGACGATGTGCCGGACGAGGCCGTCTCCGACCGGCAGCAGGTCGCCTGTATCCGCTGGCGAGACGTGCGCCGAGACCGCCGGCAGCCGGCGCCGGCCAAGAGTCTCGCCGGACGGATAGCCGCCCAATGAGCGCGCTGCTCGAAGTCGACCACGCCGGCCAGAGCTTCCGGACGCGCCGCGGCGTGATCCAGGCACTTCAGGACGTCAATCTCACCATCGAGGCTGGCCAGGTGGTCTGCCTGGTCGGTGAGAGCGGCAGTGGCAAGACGACGCTGGGCAAGATGATCGCGGGACTGCGCCGGCCGACCGCCGGCCGTATCCTGTTCGAGGGGAAGGATATCTGGAACGAGTCCAAGGAGGGATTCGCGCGTTACCGCCGCGCGGTACAGATCGTGCATCAGGATCCCTATGCCTCCCTGAATCCGGTCCATCGGGTCAAAGATGCCCTGGCCGCGCCGCTGGAGCGGCACCGCGTGACCTACGGGGCCGGCACGCTGCAGCGCATCCGCGAGATCCTGACGCTAGTGGACCTCACCCCGCCCGAAGATTTCCTGGACAAGTATCCCCATCAGCTCAGCGGGGGGCAGCGACAGCGCGTGTCGATCGCCCGCGCGCTCACGCTCAATCCGCGGTTGATCGTGGCCGACGAGGCCGTGTCGATGGTGGACACGTCCATCCGCGTTAGCCTGCTCAACACCCTGCTGCGCTTGCGCGACGAGCTGGACGTGGCGTTCCTCTTCATAACCCACGACCTTGGCATCGCCAAGTACTTTGGGTCGGGTGGCGTCACGGCCGTGATGTACCTGGGACGCGTGGTCGAGCAGGCGCTGACGTTCGGGCTGATCGCCCAGCCGCTGCACCCCTATACCCGGGCGCTGCTGGCGGCCATTCCCGAGCCCGATCCCGAGCTCACGCGGCAGAAGGAGAAGACGCTGCTGCGCAGCATGGAAGTCCCCAGCTTGCTGCATCTGCCGTCCGGCTGTACGTTTCATCCCAGGTGTCCACTCTTCGTCGAGGGCCTGTGCGACCTGGAGCGTCCGGAATTCCTGCCGGTAGGCGACCACCGCGCGGTCGCCTGCCACGTTGTCGCGCGCCAACTGGCCAGTGGGATGGTCGCCATTGCGAAAGGAGGGGAGGGGCCGTAGCGAAGGTGATGGCAACTTGGCGCTCGATGGGGGACAGGAAAGGCAGGAGCAAGCAGCATGCACATTGATCCCGAGATGGGCAAAGCCGCATTTCGGATGAGCCTGTTCATCATAGTCCCGGCCCTCGGCATGCTGCTTTTGCTCAAGCCGGGGTCGCCGCAGTTTGCCGTCACCGTCTTTACGCTGATCATTGGATTGCTGTTTCTGAGCACGGTGATCGTGCTGGTACGCCTATTTTCGCGTTGATAGCGAACAGGCCAGCCTGGATGTGGCCAGGCCGCGGCCGTTCGTGGTTCGCTACGTAGAAGGAGTTCGTTCATGGATTCTCGGTCGCGACCTTTCTCGCCGGGGCGTGTTTCCCGGCGGCAGGTGATCCTGGGTATCGGCGGATCGGGCCTGGCTGTGGCGTTACTGGCAGCCTGTGGTGGAGCGGCGAGCGGCACCACGGGGGCCACGTCGTCGGCGGCGTCGGGAGCCCCGGCAGCGCCTACCGTGGTAACTCAGCCGGCGTTGCCGGCGGTCAGCGCCTCATCGAGCGCGGCCGCCAGCTCGGCAGCATCTGCCGCGACCAGCGCCGCGTCCTCGGCCGCGCCGTCATCGTCGGCGGCCGCGCCGACTTCGGCGTCGTCGGCCGCGTCGACGTCGACTTCATCGTCCGCGGCCGCGTCGGCGGCCTCGGCAGCCGGCGGGAAGGAGTTCGTCGGCGCCTGGCCCTACGAGCTGCCGCCTTCCGGTCACTTCAACACCTTCATCCCCCACGGCATCACCCTGGGCATCTACCAGGATCTGATCGAGATGCCGCTGGCCAAGTACTACTGGGCCAAGAACCAGTGGATGTCGCTGCTGGCGACGGACTGGAAGTTCCTGCCGCCGGACAAATGGACGGCCACGCTGCGCCAGGGCGTGAAGTGGAGCGACGGCAACGCCTTCACCTCCAAGGATGTCTGGGCGACGGTCTATTGCAACTGGATCCTGCGCAGCACCTTGTGGGACTACATCGACAGCATCGACACGCCGGACGACCACACGGTGACCGTCCATATGAAGACGCCCTCGACGGTGGTCGAGCGCTACATGCTGGAAGGCGGCGGGACCAACAATATCCGCCCGGCGGTGAACTACGGCCAGTTTGCGCAGCGGTCGGCAGACATCATCAAGGCCGGGAAGGACCAAACCTCAGATGAGGCGAAGGCGCTATCCGCCGATTTCCAGAAGTACCGGCCCTCGGCGCTGATCTCCGTGGGACCGTTCAACATCGACCCGGCGAGCATCACCAACGCCCAGCTCACCCTGGTCAAGGTGCCGACGGCCTGGGACGCCGACAAGGTGCTGTTCGACAAGATCGTCCTCTATAACGGCGAGACTCCGACCGTAACGCCGTTGGTGTTGTCCAAGCAAGTGGATTACGCGACGCACGGCTTCGCCCCCGCGACGCTCAAGGCGCTGGGTGATGAAGGCGTGCGCTTGCAGCAGGTGCCGACCTACGGCGGCGCCTCGATCCTCTTCAACTTCGCCGATCCGAAGGTGCAGAAAGTCTTCGGCGACAAGCGGGTCCGCCAGGCCATGACGATGGCCATCAACGGCGACCAGGCCGGGCTCGCGGCGGGCGGCGTGGAAGGTACCGGCGTCAAGACCTGGTCCGGGTTCAGCGAGCTGCTGGTGCCGCTCTGGCTGACGAAGGATCAGATTGGGACGCTGGCCAAGTACCCCTACAATCCGACCAAGGCAGCGCAGATCCTGGATGGCCTGGGTTGGAAGAAGGGGTCGGACGGCGTCTACTCGACGCCGGACGGCACGCGCGCCGAGTTCGACCTGTTGAGCATCACCGAGTACGAGGACACGATGGCGGTGGCCGTTGTCTCGGCGCAGCAGCTCAGCCAGCTCGGCATCAAGACTACGGTGCGTTCGGTGACCTTTACGCAGCAGCCGATCGACGTCGATAAGGGCCGCTTTACCCTGGCTATGGGTGGCTGGGGCTCCGCCAGTCCCCAGCCCCACTTCTCGTTCGTCACGGACTTCTTCGTCCACAATACCCTGGCGGCCAATAGTGGCGGCAAGGGTATAGACTTCCCACTGCAGCAGAAGACCGACTCGGTCGGCGACATCGACCTCAAGAAGGCGGTTGACGACAGCGCGCTGGGCCTCGACGTCAACACGCAGAAGGAGCTGATCTACAAGATCACTCGTGCCTACAACGAGCTGCTGCCGGCCATTCCGGTCTACGAGCGCTGGGCGAAGAACCCGATGCTGGAAGGCGTGCGTGTGACCGGCTACCCGCCAGCCAACGACCCGATCTACACCAACAGCCCCTACGCCGACTCGTTCATCATCATGCTGATGCTGGACGGCACGATAAAGCCGTCGAAGTAGGTTTCCTGTCCCCTATTTGGATCAAATAGGGGACAGCGGACGGGGCGGCCGACCGCAGTCGGCCGCCCCCGGCGCCTCCGCCCCGTCGCCTCTCATCCCGTCGGTGCTCCCTCGCTTGTTCGCGATCTCCTGCCGCCGTACCATCGTTCCACAGGGCTGGCACAGTTCTTGCTAAGGATTCAGGCGCTTGCGGCCTGCTCGCACACCACTGCCGAGCGGGGACGCCGCCAGGCGCCGGCAACCGAAAGGCAGGCAGGTGGACCTCGACTTACAAATCCGACCAGAGGTTACGGTCAGGATCTCCCCTAAGCTCATCGCCTCCACCAAGATCCTGGCGCTTTCGTCGCAAGAATTGGCCCAGACAATCCAACACGAAGCACTGGAGAATCCGGCGCTCGAGGCTGAGGAGAATGGACAGTGTTCTGCCTGCGGCGGACCGCTGGAGGATGGGCGCTGCCCCAATTGTAGCGCTCGTCCGGAGGAAGCTGAGCCGAAGGCTGGTGACCTGAACGATTGGGATAGCGATCAATACAACGAGTACATTTCCAATCGCAGCAACGTCGCGGACGAGGAGGAATATGATCCGCTGGCGCGGCTGACGTTTGAGGAATCGCTCGCGGACGCCCTGCTCGCCGGGCTGGCGGCTCAGCTTGACCAGGCCGATCTGCCGATCGCGGAATATCTGGTCGGCAGTTTGGACGAGCGCGGCTATCTCCGCGTTGGAGTTGGGGACACCGCGCGGGCCATCGACGTGCCGGAAGATCGTGTCCAGCACGTGCTGGAGGCGCTGCAGAGCTTCGACCCACCCGGCATCGGGGCCCGCGATCTGCGGGAGTGCCTCTTGCTCCAGCTCGACGCGCTGGCGGATCGAGGCGTTGAAGATGACTGCGCCCGCGCCATCGTCGAGCAGGACATGCTCAAAGCGCTGGCCGAGCGGCGCTGGCAGGATGTCGCGACGAAGCTCCAGCGCGGCGTCATCGAGGTAAAGGAAGGTTGGAAGTTCATCAAGGAGCGGCTTAACCCGCATCCTGCGAACGGCTTTCAATCGATTGTCGCTGGGAGCAAGGCGCGTGCGCTGAAGCCCGACGTCATCATTCGCCGGTCACAGAGCGGCTTCGAGGTCGAGGTGATCGAATCGGTCCGCTTCGATCTGCGTATCAATGGGACCTATCGATCGCTCTGCACCAACGTCGACGGTGTGGCCTCCGCGCTGAGTCCGGAGGACCGGGCGCACATCAAGGAGCACGTCGCCAAGGCGCGCTTCTTTATCGACTGTGTCCGACAACGCTGGGAGACGCTGCGTCAGATCACGACTCGCCTCGTCGACTACCAGCGGGAGTTCCTGGACAAGGGCGTTCGCTTCCTGAAGCCGCTCACTCGAAGCGAGCTAGCGGACATGGTCGGTCTGCACGAGAGCACCATCAGCCGCGCCACGGCCGAAAAGTACGTGCTGCTGCCGAACGGTCGTACCGTCTCGTTCGACGATTTCTTCGATGCGTCCCTCGGCATCAAGGACGCGATGAAGGAGATCATCGAGCAAGAGACCGACGTAGCGCCCCTCAGCGACCAGCACATCGCCGAACAGTTGGCCGACCGGCACTTCAGCATCGCCCGCCGCACCGTGGCCAAGTACCGCGATGCACTGGGCATCCTGCCGAGCCGTTACCGTTAGCCGTCAGGTGTCAGCCGTCAGGTATCAGTGGGATCGAGCTTGCCTTGCTTGCAGGCGCTCTTGCCCCTTAGGTGGCCTCGGTTGGCTGATGGCTGATACCTGACGGCTGATCGCTAATTAGCCGGTCGTACAGCCAGCGTTGGCGGGCGGCGCCGGCCTGGTAGCGCTGGTGCCGGCCGGCGTCGGGCTGGTAGGTCCTGCCAAGGGCCGCGGGCAACGTCCGGTGATCGAGCGTCGCCGTCTGGCCCAGCGCCAGGAGGGCCAGCAGGGCCGCGCCGCGGCTGGTGGCTTCGGCTTCGGCCGAGGCGGTCACGGGGGCGCCCAGCACGTCTGCCAGCATCTGCATCCAGAGGGGCGAGCTCAAGACTGCGCCGCCATTGGCGATGACTTGCGGCGACCCGGGAACGACGGTCCGCAGCAGCTCATAGATGAGCGCGAAGCGGTAGCTCACCGCCTCCAGACCGGCGCGGACGAAATCCAGGGGTTGGGTGTTCAGGCTCACGCCAACGAAGGCGGCGCGGGCGTGGCCGTTCCAGTTGGGACTGCGTTCCCCAGCCAGAAAGGGCAGGACGGTCAGCCCGTGGGCGTCCGGCTCTGTACCGGCAAGCGCGGCCTCCGTCGCCGCCGGGTCGGGGAGCCGGAGGGTGCGCTGCAGCCATTCCCAGAGGAGGCCGCCATTAGAAAGGGCGCCACCAAGCAAGAAGTAATCCTGATTGGCATGGTAGCACCAGAGCCCCCAGTGCGTTTCCGCGTCGTCCGCGGGGAAGCACACGCGCAACGCGCCGGACGTGCCGATCATGAGGGCAAGTCGGTCGCGGCTCGTGCAGCCGCTGCCTGCATTGCTGCATGCGCCGTCACCGGCGATGGGGAACCAGGGAATGCGGGCAAGGGCGGGCCAGCGCTTCGCGAACTCGGCCCTCGGCGTGCCGGCTGGCTGGGACCCATCGGTGAGGGGCGACAACTGCTCGGTCCGTAAGGGCAGCGCGGCGATCAGCTCCTCGTCCCAACGGCGCGTGTGCTGATCCAGCAAGCCGGTCCCGGAGGCCATGGACACGCTGCAGTGGAGCTGGCCGAGGAACCGGTAGTGAAGGTACTCGCCGATGGAGACCCAATGCACCGTCCTCCGAATCAGGTCCGGTTGCTCAGCCGCCAACCAGCGCAGCTTCGCCGGCCAATAACTGGCGTGCAGGACGCAGCCGGTGCGACGGTGGATAGCACGCTCATCCAGCTCCTGTTTCATCTGCTCGGCCGCCGCGGTAGCCCGCGTGTCGGCCCAGGTGAAGATGGGGCTCAGCGGGTGGCCCTCGTGGTCGAGGGCAATGAGGTTGTGCCAGAAGGTGTCGCCGGCTACGGCCCCAATTTTGGCGGAGAGCGGCCCGCATTGTTGGAGCAGCTCGTCAATCGCGGTGGCAGTAGACTCGACTATCTGATCAGCGTCCAGCTCGACACCGCCGCCGGTGGTCGACCGCACGTCGTAGGTGACGCGGGCGCCAAATCCATGCAGCGCCCGTCCGCGCCGGTCAAACAGCATGGTGCGCAGCGATGAGGTGCCCACGTCGAGCGTCAGGATCAGAGGCTCCTCTGCTCGTCCAGGTTCGATCGCTCCGGCCTCTGCTTGGCTGGTATCTGCCGCCTGTGCGCTCATTGGGATCCTTCTCTCATGAAGGGGAGCTTAGCGCACATCGGGCCGCTGGGAAAGGATGGTCGGACGGGATAATGGCGAACGAACGCCGACAGGTATCATGATGGCCGCCCTGCCCATTCGGTCAGGTGGCTCGAAGGGAACCCGCATGGCCGACCACCCTGCCGACGTCCAGCGCCAGCACAGCAATCGCCTGGCCGGCGAGACCAGCCCATACCTCCTGCAGCATGCGCACAATCCGGTTGATTGGTATCCGTGGGGGGCAGAGGCCCTGGCGCGATCGCGCCAGGAGAACCGCCCAATCTTCCTTTCCATCGGCTATTCCGCGTGCCATTGGTGCCACGTGATGGAGCGGGAATCGTTTGAGGACCCGGACACAGCCGCGCTCATGAATGAGCACTTTGTCAACGTCAAGGTGGACCGGGAGGAACGGCCCGACATCGACAGCATCTACATGGAAGCGGTACAGAGCATGACCGGCCGCGGCGGCTGGCCAATGTCCGTCTTCCTCACTCCTGAGGGTGTCCCTTTCTACGGCGGATCCTACTTCCCGCCCACGGCCAGAATGGGCATGCCCAGCTTCCAGCAGGTGCTCACCAGCGTCGCCGACGCTTGGAGCACCAGACACGACGAGCTCGTCCAGAGCGCCGACCAGATCCGCGCTCAGCTCGGGCGGCGCATGGGCGGGCAGCCCAATGACCGCCCGCTCGATGTGTACCTGCCCGACCGGGCCGCCGAGGGGATGGCGGAGGGCTACGACCAGGCGCACGGCGGCTTCGGGGCCGCGCCCAAGTTCCCCCAGCCGATGAATCTGGACTTTCTGTTGCGCACCTGGAAGCGCAAGGGCGACCAGAAGGTCCTGGCGATGGTCGAGCGCACGCTGGAGAAGATGGCGCGCGGCGGGATGTACGACCAGATCGGCGGCGGCTTCCACCGCTACTCCACCGACGCCCGCTGGCTCGTCCCTCACTTCGAGAAGATGCTCTACGACAATGCGCAGCTTGCCCGCCTCTACCTGGAGTCCTGGCAGGCGACGGGGAAACCGCTCTATCGGCGCATCGCCGAGGAAACCCTCGACTACGTACAGCGGGAGATGACCGACCCACAGGGGGGCTTCTATTCCGCGCAGGATGCGGACAGCGAGGGCGAAGAGGGAAAGTTTTACGTCTGGACGCCGGAGGAGCTGCGCGACGCAGTCGGACCCGACGATGCGCGCATCCTGGCCACCTACTTCGACGTCACCGCCGGCGGCAACTTCGAGGGGCAGAACATCCTGCACCGGTCGCGCGACCTCGACGTGGTCGCGGCGATGCTGCGCATCCCCGAAGAGGAGGTCGTGGCCGCGGTCGAGCGCGCCCGCCCCCAACTGCTTGCAGCCAGGGAGCGGCGCATCCACCCCAGCCGGGACGACAAAGTGCTGGTCTCCTGGAACGGGATGATGCTGCGCGCCTTCGCCCAAGCAGCCGCGGCGCTCGGTCGTCCGGACTACCTGCTGTCGGCCCGCCGCAACGCCGAATTTGTGCTTGAGCAGATGCTGCAGGATGGGCGGCTGCTGCACTCCTATCGCGGCGGGCGGGCGCACCTCAACGGCTATCTCGAAGATTATGCCAACTACGCCGACGGCCTCCTGGCGCTGTATGAGGCGACCTTCGAGCTGCGCTGGTTTGCGGCGGCGGAGACGCTCGTGGGCGAGATCCTCGCCCACTTCCAGGACGACGACGGCAGCGGTTTCTTCGACACGAGCGACGACCACGAGGCGCTGGTGCGCCGGCCGAAGGATCTCATGGACAACGCCATTCCGTCCGGCAACTCGGTCACCGTCGACGTGCTGCAGCGACTAGCGGCGCTTACGCAGCGGCCGGAGCTGGAGGAGAGGGCGCTGCGCTGGCTGAGCGCGATGGCGGACGTGGTCCAGCAGTACCCCAGCGCCTTCGGGCGTTTGCTCTGCGCGTTCGATTTTGCGCTCAGCACGCCCAAGGAGATTGCAATCATCGGTCCGATCGGCGACGCTGCCACCGCGGCGCTTTTGGGCGAGGTGTCACGACACTACTTGCCGAACCATGTGCTGGCCTTAGCCGCCCCAGATGATGGGGACACCGCTGAGAAAGTCCCGCTGTTGGCTGGCCGGACGCTTGTGGATGGGCGACCCGCCGCGTACGTGTGCGAGCACTTTGTCTGCCTCTCGCCCGTCACCGATCCTGCCGCGCTCGCGGAGCAGCTTACACGGGCCGCGGAGGAGACCTGGACGTCGGTGTAACCGTGACGGCGGTGGAGGCCGGTACGGTGCCCCACCCCCGGCCCCTCTCCAGCAGAGCTGGAGAGGGGAGACCGCGACGGCCGGCGTACGAATCGCTCGCCTCCACCACGGTCACGGCTGGTTAGGCGGCGAGGGCGGAGGAGCCGACGCCGCGGCGGCTCCGGTGACCGGCATGTCGACGGTGACGATCTTCGGGCCGATGCCGCGGACGGCTGAGGCGGGCACCGTGACGGAGGCGCCGCCCAGGCCGAGCAGACCGCCGCGATGGGCCGCCAGCTCGGTCACCCGCCCGTCCTGGGGGTTGACCTCGAGATCCCTCACGTCACCCAGGTGGGTGCCCTCGGCGTTGATCACGCGTAGGTTGGTGAGATCGCGCAGGCTGCGCATGGCATCGACGGAGCCGTGCCCTTCGATGCCTTGAGTGACCGCGGCGCTCTCGACCGTTATGACGTCGGCGCCAAAGCTACGCACGCTGCCAAAGGGGAGGAGCGACTTGCCGCCGGCCCCGGACAGCACGAGTGTCGATAGCTTCAGCGTTGTCGTATCGAACAGCGCGTCCTGAACGTTGCCGATCTTCGTGCCGTCGGCCATGCTCACCACGGGCATGTCCTTTAGTTGGCTCGCCTTCATCGTGTTCTTCTCCCCCACTGACAGTTTTTGGCCGTACCGACCGGTACAGGTGATCATTTTCGCCCTAATCATACGTGCTTCGGGCGAGAGCGTGGTGTGTCGCGGCTGCACTCACCTTGACGTTCGGCCGACACGCCGCTACGCTGTCCAGACAGCAGACGTCAGACGTGCTAAGGCCGGTGGGCGCTGGAGCGTGAGGGGATTATGGCGCTCGACTACGCTGCCAAGGCCCAACTGGTCAGCCGCATCCCGCGGACGCACGCGCGGCAGGCTGTCGTCGAGCAGCTTCTTTCCCTGTTGCGCAGCGGCGCCTACGGCCCCGGCGATCGCCTGCCGCCGGAACCGGAGCTGATGCGCCTGACCGGCGTTGGCCGCTCCACCATCCGCGAGGCCATACGCGGTCTGGCCAGCATGCAACTGGTGGAGGTGCAACCGGGGCGGGGCACCTTTGTGAGTAGCGGCTCCAGCCAATCGCTCGACGATCCCAAGATGTTGCTCCTGTTGTCTGATCGCCAGGCGGTGGTGGACCTGATTGAAGCGCGGACGCTGATCGAGCCGCACATCGCCCGCTTGGCGGCCGAGCGCGCCACGACGGAAGACGTGGCCGCCATTGGCGCGGCGCTCGCGGCACAGGTAAGCGCGTCAGACCACGCGGCATGGCGGGAGGCGCACCTGGCCTTCCACGAGGCCCTGGCGAGGGCCACGCACAATCTGGTGCTGACGCGGATGTGGTCCAGCGTTGCGACTTTTTTGCGCAACAGTCCGCTCATCTCGCCGGCCCAGCCATCAACCTGGGACTCGGTCGGCCGGGCATTGCACGAACGAATCTACGAGACTATCGCGGCCCAGGATGTTGCCGCCGCCGTGGCAGCCATGGATGAGCACATCGCCGACATGATGGGCTTCCTCGGCCGGTCACCCGGCGGCAAGACAGATAGCCCAGAGGGTTGAAGATCGCTTGACGTCTCGCCGCGCATTGAGTACGCTGCAAAACAGCAGACGTCAGATGCCTGACAGTTGGCCTTCGACCGGGCAGGGAGGGAACGGACTTGAGGCAATATCGCGCGGCCATCATCGGCTGCGGCCGGATGGGCGGGTCGATCGACGACGAAGTGCGCAATCACCCGACGGTGATCTTCCCCTACAGCCACGCCGGCACCTACGAAGCATGCGCGAGGACGGCGCTGACAGCAGCTTCCGACGTGATAGCGGAGAAGCTGCACGCCTTCTGCGACCGCTGGCACGTTCCGCGGGCCTACACCGATTTTCGCGAGATGATCGACAAAGAACAGCCGGACTTGCTGAGCGTGACCACCCGCCCCGGTAGCCACCGCGACATCGTGGTCTATGCGGCCGAGCACGGCGTCAAGGCGATCTGGTGCGAGAAGCCGCTGTGCTGCTCGATGGCGGAGGCTGACGAGATGGTCGACGCCTGCGAGCGGCAGGGCGTCAAGTTCAACCTGGGAGTGAACCGCCGCTACAGCACGCTCTACAACGAAGCCCGCCGGCTCATCGTGGATGGCGCGGTCGGCGACCTGAAAGCCGTGATCTGTCACGCCGCCGGCTCGGCGCTCTGGAGCCACACCCACGCCTCCGACCTCCTGTTGTTGCTGGCCGGCGATCCGGCCGTGGAGGTCGTCCAGGGAACCGTCAGCGCGGATTTGGCGGACTATGCCGACAACCGGGTCGAGGTCGATCCTTCCATCTATTCGGCCTACGTCCGCTTTGCCGGCGGCGTCCATGGCTACTTTCTCTCGACCATCGGCTACGACTGGGAGGTCACCGGGTCGACTGGGAAGCTGCGCTTGAACAACGATGGAAACTCCGTCGAGCTGCGACAGCAGTCCGGCCCCTGGAAGGACCTGCAGCCGGTACCTCCGCCCACGTTCACCAGGACGAGCAGCGCACTGCGCTGCCTCGAGGACCTCGTGGAGGCGCTGGACACGGGGCGCGGGACGGCCGGTAACGTGCAGCTGGCCCGCCGGAGCCAGGAGATGATCATGGGCATCATTGCCTCGCACGGGCAGGGCGGCGTCCGTGTATCCTTGCCGCTCGCCAACCGCTCTCTGTACGTCGGCAAGCGAGACTGGTAGTGGCGACGTCCGTCGAGCGGGCAGTCAGGGCGAAGGAGACGATGGGACCGCGCTACCGCGTCGCCATCGCCGGCTGCCATCGGATGCTGAGCAGGGAGGCGGCGGGACACAACTGGGCGGCCGCGTTCGCCGCCGTACCGCGCGCCGACTTTGTAGCGGTATTCGACAAGGGCGAAAGCACCCGCCGGGCGTTTCTGGACTGCTGGGGGCCGCTCCCCGCCTTCGACGACTTCGGGGCAATGCTCGACGCCGTCCGACCTGACGTGGTATGCGTCGCGACGCGCCAGACACTGCACGCCGACCAGATCGAGCTGGCCGTCGCCAAGGGCGTGCGAGGCATCCTCTGCGAGAAGCCGTTGGCAACCAGCATGGGCGAGGTCGACCGCATCGTTGCAGCCTGCGGCCAACAAGGTGTGCGTCTCGCCTTCGGGTTGGACCGGCGCTGGTTTCCCTACTACCGCTCTCTAGCGCAGGAGTTGCGCGACGGGATCATCGGCGATGTTCGCACGGTCGTCGGTTTCGGTTTGCAAAACCTCATCTTCCACGGCTGCCACTGGTTCGACCGCGTGCTCGACCTGGCCGGCGACCCGGAGGTGGCCTGGGTGTCAGGCAGCGTGGAGTCACTGGAAGGAGTGCCGTCCAACTCCAACCGTCACCTGGACCCTTCAGGGAGTTGCCATGTCCAGTTTGCCAACGGCGTCGAAGGCTACGTCACCCGCGCCGGGTCAGGGTTGGGGTTCGAGGTGATCGGCAGCCAGGGGCGGCTGGTGATCGTGGACGATGGCGCGGAGACGCACATCTGGACCACCGGCGCTGACGGCAAGGCGCTGCTCTCGCGCACATTGCCGCCTGCGTCGCCCACAGTGGCGGGGCCGCTAGCGGCAGCCGACCTGTTCGCCGCGCTGGACGGTGGGGGACAGTCGCTGGCCGATGTCCACTGTGCCCGACGGGCGACAGAGATAGGTTTCGCGGTTCACCAATCCCACCGTGAAGGCGGCAGGCGCGTGACGCCCGCGCAGATCGATCGTACCTGGCGGCTCGTCTCTTTTCCTTGGGGAAACGAGTGAGCAGATTGCAGTGGAAGGAGGACTGATCTGGCAACGTTGGTACACGTAGGAGTGCGGGCTACTAACCTGGAGCGCTCGTTGCGCTTCTGGCGGGAGGCCCTCGGGCTACGAGTGGCCGCCACGATGGATGGCTGCGTCGACCTCACCGACGGCTATCACAACTTCCGAGTGTTCCAGCACGCCGGCGCGGCTCGGCCGCGACATGTCTCCGGCTTGCTCGATTACCTGCACGTGGGTGTGCTCGTCGATGATCTTGCTCTGGCCGCCCGCCACTGCGAGGAGCTCGGGTTCCAAATTATCTGGGATGGCGTCGATGGCGGGCGTCCCTATGATCCGGCGAACCCGCCTTCGGAATCCTTCAAGGTTGCCGATCCGGACGGCATCGTCGTGGATGTCACCGCGAGCCGGTCGCAGTGGCCCAGTGTTGGCTTGTGAAAAGGAGTACGTGATCCCTATGCGACAGACCTACCCTGCCTTTGGAACGACACGCCGGCAATTCCTGGCTGCATTGGGTGTCGTCAGCGCCGCCGCCTCGCTGCTGGCCGCTTGCGGCGGATCCAATCAAGCGTCCACGGCGTCCAGCGCCGCGCCTACGACGTCGGCGGCATCGTCGGCGCCGGCCAGTTCCGCGAGCGCGACATCGGCGGCGTCCTCAGCAGGGGCGAGTGTAGCGTCCACGTCCGTGGCGTCTTCGGCGGCGCCTGTCAGCGCGGCAACGTCCTCCAGCCTGGCATCATCGTCCGCCACGTCGGCGGCAGCGCCGGCCTCATCAGCGGCGGCCAAGCCGGCGGGCGCGATCACCGTCACCTACATGTCCAACCTGCCGGACTCCCATCCGGAAGGCAAGGCGCGGCTCGGCCTGCTGGACGAGTACAACAAGTCCAACCAGGACGGGATCACCGTCAATACGGACCAGGGCCATGGGGCGACGAATTTAGAGAAAGACGAGGCGCTGACCGCGGCGGGGACGCCGCCCGACATTGCCTATCTCGCCTACTATGAGACGCCCGCCATCTTCGTCGCCGGCGCGACGATCGACCTGGACGCCGAGCTGCGCACCGAGAAGGGTTGGTCGGACCAGAAAGCCGACATGTTCCCCGACATGCTCTCCAGCAGCTCCTGGACCGGCAAGCTGGTCGGCATGCCCGGCTACACCAACAACTCGGCCGTCATCTACAGCCCGCAGTTGTTGTCGCAGATTGGCATGCAAGCGCCGAAGGCGGACTGGAACTGGCAGGACTTCACCGATATCGTCCAGAAGGGCAACAAGCCACCGGATCGCTGGGGCTATGACTGGAACTGGGTCTACTGGAGCAACTGGCTCGGCAGCGCCGGTGAGCTGCCCATCAGCAAGGATGGGCAAAAGATCACCATGACGACGCCGGAAGCCCAAGACACCATCAACTACCTGCTCAACCTGTTCCACGTCCAGGTCACGCCCGCCAAGATGGAAGGCGAGCTCTTCAACAAGACCAAGGGCACCGGCGTCGTCTTCGAGAGCCAGGGCCCCTATCGCATCCCCACGTTGCGCAAGAGCGGCATCACCGATTTCGCCGTGGTCCCGACGCCAGTGAAGAAGACCATCTTCGCCGGCAACGGCGGGCACAACATGGTCGTCTTCAAAGACGTGTCGGCCGACCGGCGGCACGCCGCGGCGAAGGTGGCCATGTGGATGAACGCGCCGCACGCCCAGGCCCAGATGTGCATCAACGCCACCTCGCTGCCGGTCAGCAACACGGCCTTCAAGTCGAAGGAGCTGCAGGATTACCTCGGCACCGATCCGCAGTTCAAGGGCTTCGTGGATATGGCGCCCTACGGCTGGCGCTGGCCGGCGCTGCCGTCCTATCCCAAGATCAGCACGGCGATTCAGAATCCCATCAACGACATCTTCAACGGCAAGATCAGCGTCCAGGACGGGCTGACCAACGCCCAACAAGCCGCCCAGGTCCTCCTGGACCAGGACCTCAAGCTGCAGAAGTAGCGTTCCGGCGGAAATAGCGCATAATCAGTCGGTCAGGAACGAGCGGCGCCAGGTACGACGCCGCTACCAGTCAGAGGGAGATGTCTTGTACAGCGACGTGCTCCTGGATCATCCGGCGGTCGGCCGGCCGGTGTGTGAGCTGGCGACGCCGGCTCCCGTCGTGGACGTGGACGTGCTGCGCGCCAACATCGACCGGATGGCCGGCTTTTTCCGCGGCCGCCCTGCCAGGCTGCGGCCGCACGTCAAGACCCATCGCGCGCCGGCCATCGCCCGACTGCAGGTCGAGGCCGGCGCCGGCGGGGTCACCTGTGCCAAGGTGGGCATGGCCGAGGCTATGGTTGCCGGAGGTATCGACGACGTCTTTGTTGCCAACCAGGTGGTCGCCCGGCAGGCCATTGACCGACTGTGCCGGATGGCACAGCGGGCTACCGTCACCGTGGCGGTGGACGACGCCGACAACGTGGCCGCGCTGTCAGCGGCCGCCCGAGAGCACGGCGTAACATTGCGCGTGGTGGTCGAAGTCGACGCCGGGATGGGCCGCTGCGGAGTCCAGCCGGGCGAGCCGGTTCTGGGGCTGGCAACGACGGTTGTTCGCGCTGATGCGCTCCGCTTCGTCGGGTTGCACACCTATGAGGGGCACGTAGTCCAGCACGCCGATTTCGCCCACCGCAAGGCCGAGACGGAGAAGATGCTGGAGCGGACGCTGGAGTCGCGCGACCTGCTCCAGCGCCACGGCGTGGCGGTCTCCGTGGTCACCTGTGGGGGCACCGGCACCTACGACATCTCCGGCGTCTACCCCGGGGTGACCGAGCACCAGGCCGGATCCTACGCGTACATGGATCCCGGCTACCAGGAGAAGGTACCGGCCTTCGACCTGGCCTTCAGCATCATGTGTACCGTAGTGAGCCGCCCATCAGCCCAAAAAGTCATTACCGACGGAGGGCTGCAGTCGCTGGCCAATGACTACGGCAAGACGCTGGTTGAAGGCCATCCGGAGCTGGCGCACCGCTATCTGTCCGAAGAGCACGGCTCCTACCTGGTCCGTGACGGCTGCACGACTGAGCTCACCATCGGCGACGTGATCGCCGTGCATCCGGGGCATTGCTGCTCCGCCGCCAACCTGCACGACCACGTGTTCGCCGCGCGCAACGGCGTGGTGGAGGCCGTCTGGCTGGTGACGGCGCGCGGGCGGTCGGAATAAACGGAGATAAAGAATGAAACTGGTCACCTACCAAGCGGGTAGCGGTACTCGCCACGGAGTGCTCCGTGGGGCGGAGGGCCGCGAGGTCGTGGTCGACCTCGGCGCCGGGGATCTCCTGGCCTTCCTGGAGGCGGGTCCAGCGGCGCTGGCCCGCGCCGCGAGCAGCCAGGGCGTGGAACGTCCGCTGGGGGACGTGCAGCTCCTGGCGCCGTTGGCGCGGCCGCCAAAACTGTTGGCGCTCGCCGCCAACTACCAGGACCACATCGCCGAGGCCGGATTGCCGCGCGTCAATAAGGAGCGCATCGCGCCCAAGCTCTTCCTGAAGCCGTCCAGCGCGATCGTCGCTCCCGGCCAGCCGCTCACCCTGCCCAGCGTCTCCAATACGGTGGACTGGGAGTTAGAGCTGGCGGTGGTGATTGGCACGCGCTGCCGCGATGTCCCGTTGCCGCAGGCGCTCAGCGCCGTGGCCGGCTACACCATCATCAATGACGTCTCGGCGCGGACCGTCGACTACGGCCGCGAGCGCGACGACTACTCCTGGAAAGAGTTCTTCGACTGGCTGATGGGCAAATGGCTGGACGGCTTTGCGCCATTGGGGCCGTACCTGCTGACGGCGGACGAAGTGCCGGATCCCCAGGCGCTGGACATGCGCCTGTCGGTGAACGGTGACGTAAAGCAGCACGCCAGCAGTCGCGACATGATCTTTGGCGTGGCGGAGATCATCGCCTTCGCCTCCCGCCTGATGACGCTGGAGCCCGGCGACGTCATCGCCACCGGCACACCTTCTGGTGTCGGTGAAAGCAGCGGCACGTACCTCAAAGCAGGCGACGTGATGGAGGCAACCATCGTCGGTTTGGGGACGTTGCGGACGCCCGTGCAAGCCTGAGTTCCAGGGGACTAGCCGCTTAGCCGTCGCAGCACGCGCTCCAGCGCGGCGGCGTTGTGCTGATGGTAGTCATAGCCGTGCATGCTGATAGTGATCATGACCAGCCGCGGCATCAGGTCTTCGGCCGCCGGGCAATAGCCGCGCCGGTAGGGACAGTGGCCGGCGTCGCGCCAAACGTCATAGCCGAAGGCGTTGCCGGCCGAGAACGGCGCGTGCAGGTAGACCGGCGCCTTCAGGTAGCCGAAGCCGGCGCGGACGCCTTCCTCCTGGCACAACTTCTCGAACTCCGCCTGGCCGATACCGGCTGATCGCTCGCCCTCGTAGGCGGCGGCCCAGATGTGGTAGGAGTGGACGCTGCTGCTACAGGCGGCCTGTGGCGCGATCAGCGCATTCCCGGCTACCGCCTCGGAATAGAGCGCCGCCGATCGACGGTCCTCGGCCACATAGCCATCGGCGCGACCGAGTTGCACGCCGGCGACGGCCGCGGTGAGCTCGTTCATGCGGAAGTTCCAGGAGAGCCGCGGCGCCAGGGCGCCGAAGCGGAGCATCCCCTGGATCTGGTCGGCGACGTAGAAGTCGTTGGTCAGCAGCATGCCGCCGTCGCCGGTGGTCACGTGCTTGCTCTGCTGGAAGCTGAGGACGCCGGCGGTACCGATCGTGCCGACTGGCTGTCCGCCGCGCTCGGCAAAGAGGGCGTGGGCACAATCCTCGATCACGACGAGCTGGTGCTGCCGGGCTATGGCCATGATCTCATCCATCGGCGCCGGCAAGCCCCAGAGGTGGGTAACCACGATCGCTTTGGTCCGCGCGCTGAGGCGCTGGCGGACCGAAGCCGGGTCCATATTGTGGGTCGCCCGCTCGACGTCGGCGAAGACCGGCCGGGCGTGGCAGTACATCGCGGCGTAGGCGCCGAACGGCACGATGGAATCGCAGATGACCTCATCGCCCTCACCCACTCCGGCGGCCATCAGCCCGTATTGCAAGCCGGCCATCGCCGAATGCAAGGCGATGGCGTACTTGCAGCCGAAGCGCTCCGCCGCTCGCGCTTCCAGCTCCGCCGTCAAGGCGCCGCCGATCGAGTTGAGCTGCCCGCTTTCTAGTACACGCTGGAGGGCGTCCATGTCGGCTGAGTCATAGATTTTCTTGGCCACGTTGTTCTCCAATTGGGCGTGTAAGTGTTGCCTCCGCCAATTTGGCGGAGGTTCCCGGTGCGGCGCGGCTCCCCCATTGTCATCCTGAGCGCAGCGAAGGACCCCTGGCACGACAAGCCAGCCGCACCACGGGCCCGCGCAGCGCGAACGGGCAGGCCAGGGGTCCTTCGCTGCGCTCAGGATGACAATGGGGGAGCCGCGCCGCCTGCGTGGATGCGCCAGTTGGGCATCCTCTGATTAGTACCCTCACCCCTTCACGCCGGTGAAGACGATGCCTTGGATGAAGTAGCGCTGGGCCAGGAAAAAGACCAGCAGGCAAGGGGCCATAATCAGCACCGAGCCGGCCATGAGCAGGTTCCAGTCGGTGACGTACTGGCCCTTGAACCAGGTGATGCCCAGCGCCAGGGTGTAGTTCTTATCGGATGTCAGGTAGATCAGCGGCGTGAGGAAGTCGTTCCAGTGGCCCAGGAAGGAGAAGATGGCCACCACGCCGATGGCCGGCAGGGAAAGGGGCAGGATAATGCGCCAGTAGATGCCGAAGAAGGAGCAGCCGTCGATCTTGGCGGCGTCGTCCAGCTCGCGCGGCTGCCGCAAGTAGAACTGGCGCAGCAGGAAGATGTAGAAGGCGCCGCCGCCGAAGAAGTTGGGGACGATCAGCGGCAAGAAGGTGTCCACCCAGCCCAGCGCGTGGAACATGACGTAGCTGGGCACCATGTACACGGCGTACGGCAGCATCAAGGTCGCCAGGAGGATCGTGAACAGGACGTTGCGGCCGGGGAAGCGCAAACGAGCGAAACCGAAGGCCACCAGCGAGGCGCTGGCGACCTGGCCGACCAGGCTGGTTCCGGTGATGATCACCGTGTTCAAGTAGAAGCGAGCGAAGGGCGCCTTGGTGAACACGTCCGTGTAGTTGTGCCAGGCGACGGGCTGCGGGATCCACTCCGGCGGGAAGGCGAAGACGCCGACCGACTCCTTCAGCGAGGTCGAGATCATCCAGGCCAGCGGCACCATGAGCAGGGCCGAGCCGGCGAGCAGCACCAGGTAGACCAGCGATCGCGTCAGCCATCCCCAGGTGCTCCGGCGCTGCCAGATCGAAGGAGCGTGAGTGACGATCGGCGCGGCGCTCATTTGGTGTCGAGCTGCCCTTCATAGTACACCCAGGCCCGCGAGGTCCGCAGCACCAGCAGGCTGAGCAGCAAGATGATCACGAAGAGGATCCAGGCCAGTGCGGAGGCGTAACCCATGCGGAAGTTCTGGAAGGCGTTCTGGTAGAGATAGAGCAAGTAGAACAGCGTGGCGTTCACCGGCCCGCCCGCCGTGAGGATATAGGCGCCGGTGAAGGACTGGAAGGAGCCGATGATGCCCAGCAGCAGGTTGAAGAAGATAACCGGCGTGACCATCGGGATGGTCACGTGCCGGAAGCGGCGCAGCGCGCCGGCGCCGTCGATGGAGGCGGCCTCGTAGAGGTCGGTCGGGATGCCCTGGAAGCCGGCCAGGTAGATCAGCATGGGACCGCCGATGCCCCAGAGGTTCATGAGCATCAGCGCCGGCAGCGCCCACTTGGTCGAGGCCAGCCAGAGCGGCCCCTGGATGTGGACCAGCGCCAGCGCTTCATTGATCAGCCCGAACTGGGGATTGAACAGCCAGCCGAACAGCACCGACGAGATGGCCGCCGGGATGAGCACGGGCAGGTAATACACCGAGCGAAAGAAGCTCAAGGCCTTGACGCTCTGGTTGAGCAGCAGGGCGACGACGAAGGAGAAGAGGAGCCCGAGCGGCACCACCACGACGCTGTAGATGGCGCTGACCTTGAGGGACTGCCAGACCAGGGGATCCTGGAAGGCATTCACATAGTTTTGCAGCCCGATCCAGGTCGGCAGCTTCACCAGCTCGTAGTGGGTGAAGCTGAAATAGAGCGACGCCAGCATCGGGCCGGCCAGGAAGATCAGGAAGCCGAGCAGCCAGGGCAGGATGAAGAGGTAGCCGGCGATGGCTTCCGCGCGCGCGATTCGACCGGTCCGTCGGCGAACTACGGGGCCAACGGCCGCCCCAACCGTAATGAGCCGGGCCATGCCGCGCCTCAGCTCTTGGCGCGCTTCGCGAACACCTGGGTGTTCACGGCATCGGCCGACTCCTTCATGGCGGCCGGCGCGGTCTTTTCTCCGGTGTACATCGGCGTGAGATACTTGCCGGAGGTGTTCCACCAATCGTCCGTGTCCGGCGTGATGAAGTAGTCACGCCCCGCGGTGTTCCAGTGGTTCAGGATGAGCTTCAGGTTGTCCTTCTGGTTGGGGTACAGCTTCAAGTAAGCATCCGAGGTGGCCACGCTATTGAGGGCCGGCGTTCCGCTGGGCGCCCAGACCGTTTGTCCCTCGCTGCTTTGCAGGTAGTTGACCAGCTTCCAGGACTGGTCGCGCACCTTGCTCGTGCCGACGATAGACCAGGCATTGGAACCGATCGCCACCGTGTCGGCTGCCGGACCCTTGGGGATCGGCAGGATGTCCATGTTGTCGTCGCCGATGCCCTTCTGCACGTTGGCGACGGCAAAGAAGCTGTACACCTCCATCGCCACGTGGCCGGTCGTCATAGGGTCGGGCTGACCTTGTAGCGATGCGGGCGTTGGCGCGAGCTTGGTCTTGAGCATGGTATCGACCACCCACTGGGCGGCGGCGATGGCCTTGGGGTCGTCGCCGTAGAGCGCCTTGTCGCGCGCCTGGTTGAGGACCATCCCGCCGTTGTTCAAGACGAACGTCCCCAGGTTGACGTACATTTGCAGGTAGCCATAGTGCAAGCCGAATTGCTTGGCGGGGCCTTCGCCTTTGGTCAGCTTGGTCGCCGCGTCGAGCATGGCGGTCCAGTCCCAGGAGGCTGTGGGCACGGCAACTCCCGCGTCCTTGAACAGCTTCTTGTTGATAAAGACCATCTCGCCCAACGCCTGGAAGGGTAAGCCGTAGATCTTGCCCTGGTAGAGCCAGGACTTGTAGTCGTTGTAGTCCTCACGCTTGACGCTGTCTTGACCCATGTAGGAGTCGAGGGCGACGAAGATATTGCGCGCAGCGCCCGGCTGGACCCAGTCGACCTGATTGACCACCACGTCCGGCGCGCCACCGCCGGCAACGCGCGTCTGCAAGTTGTCCCAATAGTGGTCGCCCGGTTCGATCTTCAGGGTGATCTTCAGCCCGGTCTTGGTCGCGGCTGTGTTGGCCAGGTTCTGCAGGATGGCGTTGCGAGCGTCACCAAGGGTATAGCAACTCCAGACGACCTCCTGCCCGCCAGTCTGCGGCGCCGCCTGTGCCGCGGCCGTTGAGGTCGGGGCCGTGCTCGTTGCCGGAGCCGCGGAGCTGCCGCTGCTGGAGGCCACGACCGAGGACGTCGCGGCAGCGCTGGTGCTGCTGGCTACCGATGCCGACGTCACCGCTGACGACGCTGCACTCGACGAAGCGGGCGCGGCGCTGGTCGCCGCCGCCTGTGACGACGCTGCCGTGGACGATGTCGTTGCCGCCTGGCCACCACAGGCGGCCAGCAGGGCGGTCGCCGCCGTGCCTGCGCAGAGCGCGATCATCCGGCGTCGAGACAAGGATGGGGGGGCTGCTGACCTCATGGATTGGATCCCTTCTACGCTTGGCACGTCACACCACGCCGCAGACCCGGGACGACCTAGTTCGCCCGGCGAACTAATCGGCCGTTTATAGCACCGGTTTCGGAGCTCGTCAACACCGTGACGGGTCGCCGATGGCGCTCATCCGTACCGGCGCCATCGCCCGCTCGGCATCCGATATGGAACACCATTCCATGTGCAGGATAGCGCAACGATGGCGGCTCGTCAAGATCGTTTGCTTCGCCCTACCGGCCATCGTCGCGTTGACAATCCTCCTCCTCGGCGCTACGATCGGTCCGCAAGACAGAATGTGATTCTACATCGTGAAATCGGACAACGCTGCCCCTGCGTACAGGATCGAGTCGGTAGCGCGCGCCTTGACGCTGCTGGAGCTGTTCTCGCCAGTAGAACCTGACCTTGACCTGACGGCGGTCAGCCGCCGGGCGGGGCTGCCGAAGAGCAGCGCCTTCCGGTATCTCAGCGCGCTCGAGCGGCTCGGCTATATCGAGCGCGATGCCGGAACCGGCACGTACCACCTGGGCATGAAGCTGTTCCAACTGGGCCAGGTCGCCGTTGCCCGGCTCGACGTCCGGGCGATAGCACGGCCGATCATGCACGAGCTTGCCCGCCGCTACTAGGAGACCGTCAACCTCGGGATGCTGAGCGGGCGGCACGTCATGCTGATCGAGGTCGTGGATGGCACCCGGTCGATCAGGATGGGCTCGCGATTGGGGGAGCGAGATCCGTTGCATTCCGCCGCGGTCGGCAAGGCGATTCTGGCCTATCAGGGACCTGCCGCGATCGAGGCGATGGCCAAGGCTAGTGCCTTGCCGCGCTTCACCGTCCACACGCTGACCGAACCCGAAGCGCTCGGCCAGGAGCTGGGAAGCGTACGGCAGCGGGGATACAGCTTCGATCGCGAGGAGGGCGAGATCGGCCTCTGCTGCGTCGGGGTACCGATCTTCGACCATCGCGGACAGGTCCGTTACGCGCTGAGCCTGTCCGCCCCGGCCGGTCGACTGCCACTCGACCTGGCCCACGAGATCGGCTCGGAGCTGGTGGAATACGGCGGCCGCATCTCGGCGGCACTCTACGCGCCGCCGTCCGCGTTGCCGGCCCGCCACCGATCGAGAGGGGCGTTGACGGCGCGCGGCGCCGCGGGAAGCGAGTAGGGACACGTCACTGTCCTAACTGGTGTGTCCGGTGGGGCGGGCGCTGCTGGGACCGCTCCTCACCCTCCCCGCCGCGGGGAAGGGCTGGTGATGGAATCATGGCGGCCAAACGGGTAGCGGGGCTGGTCGGGCTGCAGTGGTGAGCCGAGGCCCGCCGTGAGCGGATGCTGCCGGAGAAAGAGTCCCAACTGTTCCGCAATCTCGGCCAGGTAGGCGTCCCAGTAGTTCTCGCCGCGCGCATTGGCGGCCCGGCGCAGGTCGGGATCGTCGAGGTATGCCGTCGCGAGCGATCTCATCATTTCCTCACCTCCACTGTTACGACTTAGGTGGTGGATCGGGCAAGATCGGGCGGCGTTTGGCCCCCGGCGAATAAATTCGCGGGCTACCACCTGCGAAGTCCGCCTGCGCGGACTCCCGGCAGACCGGGCGGGCGTGGAACTGGCCCGTTCGCTCCAGCCCGCGAAGAGCGAAGCGTCGGGCTTCGCCACGAGACAGCCCGCGACTTCAGTCGCCGGGGACCAAACGCCGCCCGACCTTGCCGGACGAATCACCTTACACTCCGAGCGCGATGCTGCCGGCGCGCGGATCGGAGCCTCCGGCGAGCACGCCGTCGTGATCAACGACGATGATCTGACACCACCCACCACCCGTCCAGGGTCCGGTGTCGACCACGCGATGACCGCGAGCTCGCAGCTCGTCCATCACCGCGGCTCCGAAACGAGATTCCAGCCGCAGCTCCACCGGCTGGCCCTGCACCGCCGGGTCGGCGCCGGGGAAGATGTGCCAGCGCGGCGCCGTAACTGCCTGCTGCGCGTCCATCCCGAAATCGAGCAGGCTGCAGATGACCTGCGCGTTCCATTGCGGCTGCATGTCCCCGCCCGGCGTGTTGCCCACCGCGTAGAGCGCCCCTTCTCGCATCAGCAGGTAGCAGTTGAGCGTGTGCATCGGGCGCTTGCCGCCCGCCAGCACGTTCGGGTGTCCCTCCTCTAGCGTGAAGCCTCGGCCGCGGTTGTTCAGGGTGATGCCGGTTCTTCCGGCGACGACGCCGCTGCCCCAGGCGCCGAACAGGCTGTGGATGAAGGAGATCGCATTGCCCTGGGCGTCCACGACACAGAAGGAGGTGGTGTCGCGGCGGAGGTCGGAGGGGGCGGCAGCAGGGACGGTATCCGCGGCTCTGTGCGGATCGATGGCACGGCGCCGTCGGGTCGCGAACTCCTTGGAGAGCAGCTCCGGCAGGGGCATCTCGACGAAGTGCGGGTCGCCGGCGTGGCGCAGGCGATCGGCGAAGGCGAGCTTGGTCGCTTCGACCATCAGGTGGATCGCGTCGGGCGTGCCGAAGCCGGAGCCGGCCAGGTCGAAGCCCTCGAGGAGGTTGAGTATCTCCAGCAGCAGGAAACCCTGGGACGGCGGGCGCGTCTCGTAGACTTCTACGCCCCGATAGGTGGTGTGGATCGGTTCGTAGACTTCCGTCTCGTGCTGCGCGAAGTCATCGTCGGTGAAGAGGCCGCCGGCCTCCTCGGAGCAGCGCACGATCTCGGCGGCGATCGAGCCGCGGTAGAAGGCGTCCGCGCCTCCCTCCGCCAGTTGTCGAAGCGACCAGGCGTAGTCAGGGCGGCGCCACCGCGTGCCCACTCGTCTGGCCTGGCCACCCGGCAAGCACACCGCCGCTGTGGCTGGGAACTGCTCCAGCTTGGCCCGCGACTCGGTAATCCACTGGTGGATCCGGCGAGAAACGGGGACACCTGCCTCGGCGTAGCGGATCGCCGGCTCGACCAGTTCCGGCCACCGTCGACTGCCGAAGCGATGGTGGAGAGTCCAGTAGGCGTGCGCGGCTCCTGGTATCGCCACCGCGTCCCAACCTTGTGCGGGGATAACGGCCATTCCTCGAGACAGGTAGCGCTCCCTCGTGGCCGCGCGGGGGGCGACGCCGCTGCCATTGAGACCGTACACCCGACGCGAACGGGCATCGTAGAGCACGGCGAAGGCGTCGCCGCCCAGACCGCAGGAGGCCGGGAGGGTCAGACCCTCCACCAGGGCGACGGCCACCGCGGCGTCGGAGGCGTTGCCACCGTCGAGGAGCACGCGCATGCCCACCGCGGCGGCCTCCGGCGAGCTCGAGGCCACCATGCCCCTGGTCGCGT
>CALBSQ010000238.1 GCA_937967325.1 uncultured Chloroflexota bacterium | reverse complement strand
TGCCCAAGGAGTCGTTGGCGCGTTGCGTCTGCCAGACGTGCTGCTCCTTGACCGGCGGCCGGATGTCGTTGCCCTGGTTGTCCACCGTCACCGGTCCGGCGTTCACCCACACGCGATCGAAGGCGACGCGATGCGCCTCCAAATATTGAAACTTGTCGTCGATCAGTACCTCGCGGCCAATCGTGGCATCCTTGCCGGGCACGTTGTAGTAGTTGGCCTCCAAGTTGTACAGCCCGGCTTGAGGCACGTCGAACTTCCAGGTGAGATAACCGTCCTCATTGTTCCAGAGCAGTACATTGGACTTACCTTCGATGGTGGCGTTGCAATAGCCCTGCTGGCCCGACCCGTCGTTGATGTTGGCGACGCAATTTTGGACGTTACCCGCCTCCGGATTGGTGTTGCCGACGGTCGCGGGAGGCGGTTGACTGCCGGGACTGGCCGGCACACAGGTGTCACCGCTGGCGGAGAGCGACTGGGCGCCGGGTCCGGTCGCGGCGTTGGGCGACGTGGTGAGCGGCTGACAATAGGTGCCGCCGTTGGAGTCGGAATACTTCAGCACGGGTAGGTCGATCGTCTGCGTGGCGTCGGTAACGCCCTGTTTCTGCCAGCCGGCCAGCACATCGCTGTAGTACGGCTCTTCGGGGCCGTAGCCAACGTTGAGGCCGGGCTCCGCCTCCTTCTGGGCGGCCGTGGTCTGCGAGGAGGCCGCCGGCGTTGTCTTGGGCGCCGGCGTCGCGGCCGTCGACGCGGCCGCCGTTGGCGTTGGGGTCGCGGCATCGGCCGCCAGTGGCGCGGCGCTGCCGGCGAAGGCAGGTCCCGCTCCGAATCCAGCGGGCGTCGACAGAAGGAGCAGCAGCGCGGCCACGGCGCTGAGCCGGGCGCTGTTGCGGCGAACAACTCGAGCGTCAGGACGCCTCAATGCCGGCAGCCACCGGCGGCGAAGCGCCCATGCCGGCACAACCAGCGAGGACAGAAGAGCGACGGCAGCGGCTTCCACGACTGTCATGGGCGGGAACCTCCAGTACGGCCGACACCGAGGGACAGGCTAGTCCGATCTGCCCCACGACCTCCAAGGCGTCCATTGCCGGCGGGTGACAAGGAAGGCAACAGAATTCGACCCACTCAGACTTCCATCTTCACCGTGGGCCGGCTGCACCTTCGCTCGTTCATGGTGCGGCTAATCATACTACGCCCATTCCCCCTGTCAAGAGAATGGGCGACCAATAGGCGCGGTACCGACTTTTGCGACAAGCAATGGGCGAGGGTGGCGGGCCACGGAGCGCGGGCGTCCCGCCCGCCCGGCCCGTTCCTCCGATGCCACCCTACCGGTCGCTACCGGGCGGGCGGGACGCCCGCGCTCCGTTATCGGTGATAGGTTGGCCGCGTAACGGTGTGGCGCACCTGGCGGGCAATATCGGGAGCAATAAGCGGGCAATATCGGGAGCAATAAAAAGAGGGTGCGCACCGCGATGCGCACCCGGTTGT
This sequence comes from uncultured Chloroflexota bacterium, assembly GCA_937967325.1. GTDB lineage: Bacteria > Chloroflexota > UBA4733 > UBA4733 > UBA4733 > UBA4733. Next base: position 10,990 of record CALBSQ010000238.1, on the reverse strand, counting down.
TGCGGCGTCTGCTGGCCCGTATTGTTATGGTCCGGCCAAGCGAGGGGACGGAATCAGGCCGCTGCCTTTGCCGCCTCCAGTGGAGGGATCACCACCTCCTGCACGTGGAGACCCCGCAGGATAAGGAATCGCGCGGTCCGATCCCGGCGCGCGCGGAGCACCATCCCCAACGTGGCAACGCCATCCACCGCCTGGCCGTCAACGTGCAGTATGATGTCCCCAATGAGCAGTCCCGCTCGATCCGCCGGTCCTCCGGGCTCAATCAGCACGATCATGACGCCTGAGCGGGCGGCGATCCCAGCACTCGCCGCCCGGGAAGGCAGCAGCTCGACATCCTGTACCTCGACAGCCAGCCGTGGGGAGTCCTCCAACCCGGCGACCAGCCGCTCGGCGAGGTAGCTCGGCACGGCGAGCGCCAGGCCTCCCGCGACCATCGAATTGATGCCAACCACACGGCCCTGGGCGTCGACAAGCGGCCCGCCGGAATTACCGGGCGCGAGTTGCACGTCCGCCCGAATCAGCGCCCGTTCCTCTACCGATCTGGTAGCGCCGAGACCCGCGTGTACGACGCCAATCGTGGCGACGCCCCGTACTCCCAACGGGTGACCAAGAGCCAGCACCAATGCGCCGGGGCGAAGCTCCGCTTCCGGACCTGACGGCAGGGCCGGCAGACCGGTTGCGGCGACACGGAGCACGGCCAAATCGTTCCGCGGATCACGCGCCACGACCGGCGCCGGCAAGGCTCGGCCATCCGGCAGGATCACCTCAGCGCGGTCACGCCGCGCCACGTGGTGGTTTGTGACAATCGTGCCGTTGTCGCGCCAGATCGTCCCCGCGCCGGCCCCATGGCCATCGGTCCGGACCTCCACCACGCTCATCCGAACCCGCTCGGCTAGGGCGGCGAATGCCGCGACCAACCCATCGTCCGTACCGATTACCGCAGCCCGCGCAGCGCTCATATTTCCCCGTCCACTCCGTATACGTATCGGGTCTTGATCACCCTGGTGGAGCATAGCCGCCGGGCGCTGGCGGTGACATCCTACAAAACGGCGGCTTGCCGCCTAGTCAACCGGCTAGGCCGCCGTCTGACCTAGCGAGATTCAGCGATTAGTCGGCATTTTCGATCCGACGTGGGTAGGGGCGGGTCTCTGTGCCCGCCCTGCCTACCGCACCAGCAGGGTCCTCGATGGGGGCGGATACCAGGGCGGGCACAGAGACCCGCCCCTACCCTCCGATGGCAAGGCCCGCTCCTTTACTCAAGCTCTATCAGGGGTGGACGCCGCCGGCCGAACGCCAGCCCGCTCGTAGGCCGCCACGACAGCCTCCTGGCCCGGCGTCTCCACCGATCCGGGGCGCTTGGACCGGACGCGGGCGAGGGCGTCCGCGGCTCCGAGGCCAAGGGAGACGAGGTAGCAGGCCAGCACGGTACCCGTACGACCCAGTCCCGCACCACAATGCACGGCGACCGGCATGTCGTCGTCAAGGTAGGCCTTGATCGCGGCCACCGCCTCACGCGCCTGCGCCATCGTCGGCGCGGAGAAATCGGCCACAGCGATGTGCCTGCTGGAAATGTTAGTCCCGCCGATCAAGCTCGCTGGGAGCGGCGATTCGGTCAGGCTGATGATCGCTCTCACACCCAATCCGGATAACGCGCTGATCGCGTCGGGGCTCCGAGGGCGCGCCATACCAGCCAGCCGTCCGTCGACCAACCAACTGAAGTTAGGCAGCACCAACTGACGCCGCTCCTCTACGGTCAGGTCAAAGGTCGCCAGTATCGCCAACGGCGCAGCCAGAAAGGCATCGCGAAACTGCCCGTCCTGGCGCAGCCGCTCGTAGATGCGCTGAACCGTATCCGCCGACACCGGGATATCCTGCACCTATGGCAATCCGACGACAACATCAGACATCATCAATTGTAGCGGAGAGGTTGACTGCCGACCCACCGACGGAGCACGAGATGTAGTCTTATAGCCCGCTTAGGACGCTATCACGGGGGAGGAGTGGCATCACACCTGCGCCGCTCCTCCTACCAAATCCCTATCCGACTCACGCGGCTAGCGGCCGTACGAAGGCGAGAGGAAAGCCGCCTTCGTACGGCCATCGATCTCCAGTTTAGCCGTTACAGTGTTATTATGGCTCAATGAAGGCAGGGCCGCCATCCGGCTGATAGTGGATCGTGAGCTGCCGCTCTGCCCAAGCTCACGAGGTCGGCCGAGTAGACCGTTTTCTGGCGGGGTCCCACCAGTAGCGCTCCGGAGAGTCGGTCCATTCCGGCAGCCCTATTCCCGTGGGGTTGTAGACGCATTGACCTGCTCGCAGCGTCAACAAGCAGATCAGCTTCTGCCGGCCGGCAAGCCTCGACTGCCCGCAATCGACGAAGGAGAAGTCACCTTGGTCCAGCCGGAAGACCGCCACGTCGGCGGCGGAGCCGACGGCCAGCGTGCCCAGCTCCGGATGCCCAATTTCCGCGGCCGGCGCCGTCGTGGAGCGGGCGATGACATCGGCCAGCGTCAGGCCCAGATTCAGACACTTGCTCACCGTCGTCAGCATGTCAAACACGGAGCCGTTGACATTCCCGGTGTGGAGGTCCGTGCTGATCGAGTCGGGTGCGAAGCCTTGTTCGATCGCGGGCGCCGCGTTGCGATACCAAAAGCTGGCCGCGCCATGCCCAAGGTCAAAGATCACGCCGCGGTCGCGGGCCCGAAACATGAAGTCATTGACACGGGCGCGTTCGTCGAGGACCGGGAATTGCTGCGCGAAGACGTGCGTGTGGATGTCGCCGGCGCGAAGCTTCTCCAGGATGAGCCTGGGGTAGGGGCGCTCGGTGGGATGCGGGAAAAAGTCCACCATGACCGGCTTGCCGCACATGTGCGCGGCCTCGATCGCCGCGTCCACAGCGAGCCACGGAGGGTGGGCCGCGTCGAAATCCCGGCCGGCCCAGTAGTGCGCCGTCTTGATGCCGACGACGACATCGCCATACTCCTCGGCCACGGCGGCGGCTAGCTTGGGCCGCATCTCCGACGACTCGTGCTCCCAAGCGCCGCCCATTCCCTGTCCCACGATATTGACGTAGGACAGTATGCGCACGGGGGAGCGGTCGATGACCTGTGCCTTGAACTCGGCGAAGTCCCGCCAGCCCGAAGTGCCGGCGTCGACCGCGGTCGTCACGCCGGAAGGGAAGCAATGCGCCCCAGCCGGCACGGACAGTCGCGAGCGCGGGTGACTGGTGCAGACGTGACAATGCATATCGATGAGGCCAGGCGTCACGTAGGCGCCGGTCAGGTCCAGCATTTGGTCTGTCATTGTGGTCGGGATATTACGGGCCACCCGCGCGATCTTGTGATCGGCGATGCCCAAGTCCATGACGCCGTCGATGCCATTGCTTGGATCGATGACGTGTCCGCCCTTCAAGATCAGATCCAGGCGGACGGCGTCCGATTGAGCGCTCACAAGTGGTCCCCCCTCAGGCCAGCATGGCCTCCACGATCTCCTTTGTGCCTTCCGGCCCGCGAAGGCGCAGCCACAGCGGTCCTTGTCCCTCCTCGAAGACCAGCTCGAAGGTGAAGAAAGGGCAGCAGGCGCGCTCACTGGCAATGAAGCGCAGCAGAGCCTCCGCCTCGTCATTGGCGCCGGCAAATCGCACGGCGTAGCCGTCATCCAGTTCTCGGACCTCCGACCGTCTGTTGAAGAGCCGGGCGATCTCGTCTTGCCGGGTCAGCCGCTGCGCAGCGCCAAGCGTGCATGCCACGGGTAGCTTGCGCAACTCCTGATCGGTCCCTTCCTGCGTGCTCATTCCAGCGTCCTCCGAGGAAAATGGCTGTCGCCGGCGACCATACCGGCCCGCAGCTACCAAATTGTACTGCCCAGCGGCGGGTTGAGCCCGTCGCGTAGCCCTTCGCTGAAACGGTGATCGACCCGGGACGAACACGTCCATCACACGGAAGGCGAGTCGGCACGTGGACACCTGGGCACGGCCGCGACCACGATCCGATGTGGACCAGGCGATCGTTGACAATACGAGCGATCTTGGTAATACTAGCTACAGTCATTGGTAGTTCTCGCCATCCATGGCGAATAATCTGAATTATGGCGGGGACTGCGAGGGCGGGCCGGCGGAAGTTCCGGATGCGCCGGGGTGGCGGGCATAGTCCGGTGACATTGGTGAGAAGCGCAGTGAAAGGAGATCGTCGACATGGCTGAGGAGCGGTGGAAAGTGCTGGAGATGCTGGCGGCGGGTACCATCAGCGTGGAGCAGGCCGACCAGTTGCTGGAGGCGATCGGCCCACAGCCGTCGCCTCGCACCGACATTCGGAGCAATACTACACCGCCCACGCGGACGGCAGGGATCGGCATCACGGTGGAGGAGCTCATCGAGCTACGGGAGCACGACGTCGACGCCGACTATCTGCACGCCGTTCGGTCCGCCGGGTTCAGCGGGCTGTCTGTCGAGCAGATCATCGAGCTCCACGAACACGAGGTCGACGCGGACTATCTGAAGGCCCTGCGCGACGCCGGTTTTAGCGAACTACGGATCGAGCAGGTCGTCGAGCTCCGTGAGCACGACGTGGATGCGGACTACCTACGAGCCATTCGCGACGCCGGTTTCACCGACCTCAGCGTCGAGCAGATCGTGGAGCTGCGCGAGCACGACGTCGACGCCGACTACCTGCAAGCGATGCGCAAGCACGGCATCGACGTGCTGTTTGCCGGTCCCAAGCTAGCCTGACTGGGCCTCAGCCCAGGTTGTACTTCTTGAAGATGTCCTCCATCTTGTTCTGCGCGTCGGCCACGGCCTTGTCGACCGGCGTGTTGTTGACGACGACCGCCTGGGCCATGTCGGCGATGACCAGGCCGGTGTCGACCTCGCCCAGCGCGGCCATGAGCTTGGGCAGCGGCGGCGCCGGGTAGCTGTTGTAGATGGCGTTCGTGATCAGGTCGGGATAAGCGGCGAACTGCGGCTTGGAGGTCCAGAAGGTCTTCTTGGCCAAATCCTGGTAGGCCGGGAACCAGCGACCGCCGATCTGCTCGCACTGGATTTCCAGGTTGTCCGGCTGCATCAGGAAGTCGATCAGGGCGATGGAAGCGTCCTGACTCTTGCTAGCATTGCTGACGCTCCAGCTCCAGCCACCGGCCCCGCTGCTGAAGTTGCCGGCCTTGCCGGCCGGGATCGGTGACATCGACGTGTCGGCGAGTAGCTTCTGGTCGTTGCTGACCAGCCAGCCGTAGATGGAGGCGGGGTTGTCGACGAAGGCAACGCGCTTGGACTGGTAGGCGTTGTTGTTGCCGGTGTCGTCCCAGGAAGTCGAGTCGGGCGGGATCAGCTTGTCGTCCCACCAGCGCTTGATCCGCTGCAAGGCGCCGATGGTGGCATCCGATTGCAAGGCCGGCTTGGTCCCGTCCTTCGTGCACAGTACGCCGCCATCGTTGTGGATGATGTCGGTGATGTTGCCCTCGCAATCCGGCGTCCGCCCCAGGGTCCAGCCGATGGCGTAGAAAGCGGTGGGCTTGTTGATCTTCTTGGCAACGGTCTCCATGTCGTCCAGCGTCTTGGGCGGCTCACGCGTCCCGGTCGCCTGTTGCATCAAATCCAGCCGAGTGAACAGCGGCGAAGGCCCACTCTCGATGGGGATGCTGTAGATCTTGTTCTCGACCTGGATACCGGGCAGGAACGACTTGTAGAACCCCCCGGCCAGCTTGTCCAGCTTGGTGTACTCATCGGTCAGGTCGGCCAGAATGTTCAGTCCCTGATAGTAGAGCACGTTGGACAGCATGATGACGTCGGGCACCGTCTTCGCCTCGATCGCCGCCGCGAGCTTCTGGGTGAAGACCGAGTTCTGCACGATGTCGTACTCCACCTGGCCGCCGTTGGCCTTGCCCCAAGCCTGCGCCTGATCGGCGATGTAGCGATCGGCATCGGGCGAGAAGCTCTGCCAGGCCCATGCCGTCACCTTGACGCTCTTGAGCGGGAACTTGGTCAGGGCCATCGCCGGAGCTGGTCCGGCCGCGCTGGCCGGCGCGCTGGCCGAGCCCGCTGCCGAGGTCGCGACGCTGGCGGCCTGGCTGGAAGTGGCTGCCGCCGCGCTGGTCGCAGCCGCGCTCGTCGTTGCCGTGCTGCCGGCTGCTGCCGATGTCGGCGCCGCCGACGACGCCGCGCTGCTGACAGCGCTCGGCGTACTGCCGCCGCAGGCCGCCAGCAGTCCGGACGCTGCCAGCGCGCCACCCGCGCCGAGCACACCACGTAGGAAAATTCGCCGGGTCATTGCTAACTCCTCTCGGTCACTACCCTTTCACCGCCCCCGCCGCCAGTCCGGACACCACCCAGCGCTGGGCAAGGACGTAGATGATGATGGGCGGGATCATGCCCAGGCTGGCCGCCGCCATCATCGGTCCCCAGGGCAGCGTGTCGCCCTGAATCAGGCCGATCAGGCCCACCGTGAAGGTCTTCTGCGAGTCGCTGCTGATGAAGACCAGGGCGTAGAGGAACTCATTCCAGGCCTGCGTGAAGGAGTAGAGCGCCACCACGACCAGCGCAGGCAGCGTGAGCGGCATGATCACGTAGATCAGCGCGCGCAGGCGCGTGCAGCCGTCCACCAGCGCCGCCTCCTCCAGCTCGGCGGGAATAGTCCGGAAGTAGCCGATCATGAGCCACGTGCAGAAGGGCAGCGTGAAGGAGAGATAACTGACCATCAGGCCGGCCAGCTTGTCGGTCAGGTGCAGCTCGGTCAGCAGCTCGAACAGCGAGATGAAGAGCAGCCCGCCGGGCGCCAGATAGGAGATGACGATGGCGCGTGCCACCAGCCGGCGACCGCGGAAGCGCAGGCGGGCGATGGCGTAGGCGCAGATCGAACCGAACACCAGCGACAGCGCCGTCGTGACCAGGGCCACGGTCAAGCTGTTGCGGATGTAGAGCAGGAAGTTGGAATGGAACAGCACCGTCTGGTAGTTCTTGAAAGTGACCGCCGTCGGTACCAGCGTCGGTTGGCGGTAGACCTGGAGCTCCGTCTTCAGCGAGGTGACGACGATCCAGTAGATCGGCCCCAGCGTCCAGAGCGTAAAAAACAGGCCCGTCAGCAGGAGCGCCACGCGCTTCAGCGCGAGCGGTCGGGTGCGTGTTCGCGCTCTTGTACGGCCGGCCGGCCGCGCCAGCGTCGCCATCCCCCTATCGCTCCTCTGCCAGCATGCGGCGCGTCAACGCGAAGATGATCAGCAAGAAGAAGGGCAGGAACAGCACGGTGATGGCAGAGGCCGCGCCGAGCCGCTGCGCGCCGGCGATACCGACCTGGTAGGCAAACATGGGGAAGGTCATGGTCGTGTTCGCGGGCCCGCCTCCCGTCAGGATGTAGATGTAGTTGATGCTGTTGGCCGTCCAGATGGTGGAGAGCAGGATCGTGATGGTCGCCACAGCGCTCAGCCCGGGCAGCGTCACATAGAGGTAGCGCTGGAAGATGTTGGCGCCATCAATGGCGGCTGCTTCATACAGCTCCGCCTGGACCGCCTGGAGCCCGGCCAGGAACATCATGCCATAGAATGGGCAGCCCTGCCAGATCACCACCAGGATCACCGACCACAGCGCCAGGCGCGGGTTGCCCAGCCACTGGATCAGCGTGTCGGAGAGGTGCAGATCGTTAAGCAGCATGTTGAGCACGCCCGCGTTGGTGCCGTTGTAGATCCACTGCCAGCTCAAGCCGACGATCAGGGAAGGTATGGCCCAGGGCAGGAAGCAGATTGCCCGCATGAGGTTTCGACCAGGAAATTGCTCGTGCAGGAACAGCGCCATGCCCATGCCCAGGACGCTCTTGCAGGCGACCGCGACGACGGTGTAGAGCACGGTGTTCAGCACGGCCCGGCGAAATATCGAACCGAACTCGTCGCCGAAGAGCACGTCGCGATAGTTCTGCCACCCGACAAAGTGCGCGGGGCGGCCAATCATCTTGTCGGTGAAGCTCAGGGCGATCGCCAGCACGAACGGGTAGGCGACGAGGCCGGCCAGCACGGCCAGGACGGGCAGCACGAGCATCCAGCCGAGCTTCCAGTCGGTGCCCAGCGCCCGCCGCCAGACCGGCCGCTCCGTGGGCCGGCTCAACGTTGCCGTTGCCATTGGTTGCCTTCTCGTTCCCTTGTTCGGGCGCTTGATCGCGCCGCGACGAGCGCCACGGACCACCCGAAGGTGAGATCGACCCGTGGCTTGGCATAGGAAAGCGAGTTAGATGATAGATGCTGGCGCCGGTAAGCGCAAGCGCGGGCCCGCAATTGCCAGGTGTCTGGGAACGCCGTGCGCACTGGACAAATGTACGGCCCAGCGCCGACAATGGCAGTAGAGGAGGCGAACGTGATCGAGACTACCGCCGTGCCCGACTCAATAGCAGACATGCCTACCTTCCGCGACTTCATCGCCTACGTGCGGCCCAAACCGGACGAGATTCGCTGGCTGGATGTGCCCTGGCAGACCGACCTTTGGGAGGGCCGCCGCCTTGCCTTGCAGGAGGGGAAGCCGATCTTTCTCTGGGCAATGAACGGCAACCCGCTGGGGTGTACCTGAAACAACGGTGTGGCCGGCCGTGCGCAGGCCTTCAGCGATCCCGAGGTCATCCGCCTGGCTTCGGAGCAATTCATCCCGGTCGCGGAAAACTGCTCGCCGCTGCAGCGCCAGCGGGACGCCAAGGGTGACTTCTTCCGGCTCATCGCCGAACAGGGGCATTATGCCGGACGAACCTTCCCCACCGATACGCGCCAGGGCTACTACGCCTTCACGGCGGACGGCACCCTGCTCGCGGCGCGCAACTCGCGCGATCCCCGACAAATGGAGGAGATGCTCCACACCGCGCTCCGACGCTGGAGCGTGCTGGCGGACACCGATGACGCCGACGGCAGTGCGCCGGAGACGCTTCCCGACTACGCGCCGGCCCGTCCCAGCCGCTATCCGGAAGGGGGGCTCATCCTGCAGTTGGCGGCGCGGGATCTGCCCCGCGCGGTCGACACCCGCAAGGACGACTGGCGCAAGTCGGCCTGGAATCTGGACTATGCCTGGTTCAGCGCCGAGGAGGCTCGCGCCATCGTGCCCCAACCACGTCTCCCCGGTAGCCGGCAGCAATTGCCGCGCGAGGTCATACGCCGGCTCGCCCGCTTCCACCTGCGCGACTTCGTGCGCGGCGAGCCGCCCGTCTGGCCGGAGGAGGCCATTCGCGACGCCGAGTTGGAGTCGGCGATTTTGGAAGTCGCGGGCGACGAGCGCCGGCTCGTCCGGCTCGCCCTGCACGGCGCCGTCCGATTGGAGTGGGATTGGCGATGGCACGATCGCCAGCGAGACGAAGACCGCCACGCCGAGAGTGGGTTTGACGCCGCACTCTACGGCGAGGCGACCTGGGACGAGTCGCGCGGCGCTTTCATCGCCTTCGAGCTGCTCGCCGCCGGCCCGCGCTGGGGCACGGGACAGTACAACAACCGCGCCGACGACCTGGGCCCGGCCCCGCTCGGCATCGCCTTTACCCTGGCCGGCGACGAGCCGCGCGATCGCACCCCGCCTCACACGATCTACCACCCGGATTACTTTGGGCGCTAGCCGGCGGCCTTGCCAGGTCATGGTGGACTGGTCGCGCCGAACCGGCGCTACCGTCGTTGCCCGGCGAAAGGGGGACCGTGGCAGCTCCTTTGGTTGACCCGTCGGTCCTCCCCCAAGCGAGCCGCGTCATTTTGGTCCGGCATGCCCGTCCCCGCGTCAACCCAGCACGGCCGGCCAGGGAATGGGAGCTGAGTCCGGAAGGGCGTGTCGCCGCGCGCCGTCTGACCGCCGTCGCCCTCTTCGAGCACGCCGACGGGTTTTACGCCGGTCCCGAGCCGAAGATGTCGGCCACGTTGGCGGATGTCGCCGCCGAGCGCGGACTGCTGGTGCAGACAGATCCCAGTTTCGCGGAGAGCCACGCCGAGGGCTGGCTGGACGCGGCCACGTTCCTCGCCACGGTCGGCCGCTTCATCACGGCGCCCGTCCGGCCGGCCGCTGCCGGCTGGGAGACCGCCGCCGAGGCGGCCGCCCGATTTGCCGCGGGCATCGAGCGGTTGCGTCCCGACCATGGTCCGGTCGTCCATCCAGGTCACGTCAACCCGGGCGCCTTTGCCGTGGCATCGGGCGGTCGCGTGCTCACCGCCTACCTGTCCTGGCTGCTGGGACACACGACGGAGCAGGCGTTCCAGACCTGGCGGGCCATGCGCATGCCCGATGTCGCCGTGGTCGAGTTTTCCCCCGACGTGGCGCCAAGACTCGTCATTCCCTTTGGGCTGTTGGCGTCGCCGGGCGCGGCCAGCGGGGGCTTGCGACTGCCGGCAACCGGCGACGCCGGCTAGCCCGGCCCGGAGTGGGCGTTCGCCAGGTGGCGACATGGTATGCTGCCCAGCCGGAAGTTACGAAGAGAAGACAGAGTTGCGTCCTGCCTGACGGCAGGCGCGCCGTGAGGAGCTACGCACTCGTGCCCAACCTGCATTCCTCGTTCAAGCGCGTCACTGTAGCGAGCAAGAAGGCCGCGCAGAATCGCCCGGTTCGCACGGCCACGCGCACGCAGCTCGCGCGCGCTGAGTCGGCCATCGCCCAGGGAGCTGAGGACAGTGCCGCGGCGGTGCAGCGCGCCATCAGCCAGCTCGATCGGGCTGCGAGCAAGGGCGTCCTCCACGCCAACAATGTCGCTCGCCGCAAGTCGCGCCTGATGCGCAAGCTGAACGAGCTTTCGGCCTCGTAGTCTAAGCCCTTACCGTCGCGCCGGTCGAGGTCGGCCACGCAGGTGCCGACCTCGACCCGCGCGACTGGCCCGCTGGCCGGAATCCCACCGCCTGATCTCCGGGTGATCGCCGGCGCCACGACCCAGCGGGCCGAGATCCATCGCCAAGATCAGGTCCCACCCAGGCTCGACGACATGCTACGTGGCGCCATGCGCCCATCCTTGTGCTAGCCACCAAGCGGTGCATCCATCAATTCGGGGCGCCGTCCGCCCGTTGCCATCCT
>CALBSQ010000237.1 GCA_937967325.1 uncultured Chloroflexota bacterium | reverse complement strand
AGGTTTTGGTCGGGCTGTCGGCGTCGGTGCTGGGGGTGACCAGGCCGACGGGCGGGTTGTTGAGGCGCTGTTTGCCGGCGTGGTCGTAGTGCTCGATGGGCTTCTCGCGCAATCGGTTGGCGGCCGACCTGGTAGAGACCATGGGTGACGTCCTCCTGGGGACACGCTGCGTTGGGGCAGCAAGCGCTGTTTGTCGGGGCAATGATGGCATTGGTGAACGGAGGATGCAAGTGGCGCGGTGCTGGATGGCCGGCCGCCGCTGCCGCACCGATCGTGTAGGGGCAGGTCTCCGTGCCTGCCCTGGATGTATCCGTTGCCACGGATGTCTCCCGAAAGCGGCCGCCGCAACGACTCCTCCCTTCGGGTCAGGTCAGTGGGTGCGGCAATGACCAGGGCAGGCACGGAGACCTGCCCCTACACGATCGGTGCGGCAGCGGCGATCGCGAAATCGATGCCCCCCTGCGCCTGCCGGGCCACGATGGGCGCCGGCAGGCGGGTTCTTTCAAGGTGATGGAAGGTGGTATTCGTCATCGGACCACCGGGCCGGGTTGTCGATGATGTATTGGCGAACTCGGTTCAGCTCCTCCTCGTCACGGATGATGCGCTCGTAGTAGTTGCGCTGCCACAGCCTGCCCTGGAAGGGATGCCAATGGCGCTGCAGCACGCCGCGCCGGTAACGGTTAGTTGTGAGGGACTTCAGGCGTGCTACCACATCGAACAACGTCGCAGTGTGCGAAGGGGACCCGATCAACACAATGATTCCGTGGAAGTGGTTGGGCATGACGACGTGCTCGTCACAGGCAACGCCACTGAGGTGATGCGGAAGCTCGTGCCAGACGGCCCGAATCATCTGCCCGGCATCGCTCAATTCCACGGCGTCGTCAAGTACCGCGCCAAACATCTGCTCACGTCCCTGGGTGCAGATGGTGACGAAATACGCGCCGTCGGTTGCGTAGTTGTAGGCATTCAGGCGGATGGAGCGGCGGTGGTGGATGTCCGGATCGTACCGTGCGAGCGGTTCCGATACCGGGTGGTCGATGTGGTCATTCATCGTCGCGGGAGCCGAACGCCGCGATCACGCCCTGGCATCTCTGCAGCTACGAATGGCATTGCCCCCTGGGGGAACGACCTTGCCGCACCTACGGTGTAGGGGCAGGTCTCTGTGCCTGCCCTGGTCGTTCCCGCACCCACAGGCGTGTCCCGAAGGGCATGGTCGTTGCGTTGCCTGCTATCGGGGAACACCCGTGGCGACGGATACATCCAGGGCAGGCACAGAGACCTGCCCCTACACCGTAGGTGCGGCATCGCCGGTCGCGTTATTGTGTTCACCGCGCCTTTGTCGTGCCACGGAGGCGGACCGCTCCTCGGTTGCACGGCGGGACACATCCTCCAGATCAGCCGCCGACGACCTCGTGGAGCTCCGAGACAGCCTCTGCCAGGACACCCATCACCGCGGAAACGTCCAGCACGGCGCTGCGCAGGTCGGCCAGGGTTGCGCCGAGCTCGGCGACCGTCAAGGAATCGGGTGATACCTTGCGAAGCTGGACCAGCAGTGCATCCGCCCTGGTCAGGCAGTCGACCATGGCGCGGGATCGGCTCCCGGCGAAGCCCGCGGGGGGCGGCAGGATCGCTAAACCGCGTCGTCGCCGCCGGACGGGTTCCACGCTGGACATCCTATCGCGGTTCCCCGGCAGCCACCTGCTCGTTACACCCGACCGCGCTTTCCAGTGCCGCCATTGTACGGATTCGGCCGGCAGCCTAGCCCAATAGGGTGACAGCGCGAGAGGAGAGCGGCGCGCGTTCAGGCCGCTGGTGGGGATTGCCATCGCGGTCCGTACAGCATGCCGCAGAGCAGGTCCAGCGCCTCGGCGCAGCGCCGGGTCACGGTACCGCGGCTCAGCCGCAAGCGTACGGCAGCGCCGGCATAGCCATTGGCGCGCACGTAGGCCAGCGTGACGGGACCCTCCAGGTGCGCCGGGAGCGCGGCGAGGAGCCGGACGATGACGTCGTGGTCGACGGTGCGCATGGTCGGGATCTGGACGGGCACACCGGCTGATCCGTAGATCGCCTCCATGGCGGCGCCGTAGGTGGGATCACTGTGGCGTCCTTCGCTCCGCCGGCCGGTCGCATCGTTCCCGAGCCCGTCCGGCAAGGCGTCGCGCGGATACCAGACGGTTTGCCGCTGAAACTCGGGCAGGCGCAGGGGGTGCTTGCTCGCGTAGCTCTCGGCGAGGTAGCGCCGCAGTACCAGCAGGGCCTCCTGTCGCTGCGGCGGTGTCAGCAAGCGATCCGTATCCAGGTGCTCAGGCAGCGCATGCATGCAACGTCCTCCCTCGCGCCACCGGCGGCCAGGCTGATGGCAGTTCACCTTTCATTTTGGTACTAATGTTCTAACACACGAGCAGGCAATAGGCAATTCAGGAGGGCGCTGTTATTGCCTGGGTGGGCACAGGGCTGCCGGCTACGCGGCTTCCTTCTGACTTACTCCGAGGCGCTGTTTGAGCCAGAGGTGCAGCTCGATCGTGCCCGCGAGCCACAGCCCGCCCAAGAGGTAGGCGCCGATCACGTCGGTCGGCCAGTGCTCGCCGAGGTAGACGCGGGAGGCGCCGACCAGCGCGATGGGGAGCGCGAGCAGCAAGAGCGCCACATCGCGCGGCCACGAGCGCCGCCAGGACACGATGACGACGAAGAACGCGTAGCCAAACAGGGTCGTGTAGTGCAGGACATGTCCCGAAGGAAAGCTGTAGTCGTTCAGGGGAGCGACGACATGGACCAGCGTCGACGATGGTCGCGCCCGCTCGATGGCGAGCTTGACTCCGCCTCCGACCAGCCCTGCCAGCAGCGCCGAGACGACCGCCAGCACCGCCGCGAGGCGCAGGCGCGCGGCCAGCAGGCCCACGAAGACGACGACGTAGGTCAGGGGACTGAGTGGGAAGTAGCCAAGGTCGCTGGCGTGGGTCAACACCCACCCGTACACGGGGAGATGGACGCTTTGCAGCGCACGGGTCAGCGAGACGTCAAATCCGTTGACCGCATGGGTGTCGGCGAGCGCGGCCAGCGCGGCAAAGCCCATGCAAGAGAGGGCCAGCACAGCCACGTAGACGCGGAGGAAACGCCTGGCGCCAGGAAGAGTTCGGCGGCGGCGATCCAACTGAAGACTGGCCAGCCAGGTCTGTAGTCGTCCGGAGGCGCCTGCCCATCCTCGCATTGGTCCCCTGATCGCCGGCCCATGGTCCCTCATCGCTGCCATCCCGTTTTCCCGTTGTGCCATCGCGCGTTGATGGTCACGCTCCGCGCCAGACCCCTCACCGTACTCCCCTCGAATGCCAGGCGTCGGGCGCCTGCCAGTGGGTGCGCCACACGTTCATCCGAAGCCAGCCCAGCGGTCGCCACCGGGCGGGCGCGACGCCCGCGCTCCGTGGCACACCGCCAGATCGAGGTGAAACGGTGTGGCGCACATCCTTCCAGCGCCTCCCGCGTCCATTCGCCGGTTGGCATAGAAGATGCGCCCTTCAGATCCTGGCAACACGAAGGAGCAGCATGGCCAGTCAACCGATCCGGGCTTGCCTGATCATCAACCCTCGTTCCGGCCGCGACAGCATCGACCTGTCCGAGGCGCTGCTGGTCCTGCGGGCACACGGCTGGGAGGTCGACGTACGCCAGAAGATGCATGGCGGCCAGGCCGCCAAATTGGCTCGCAGCGCCGCGCGCGACGGCTGTAGCGTCGTCGTCAATTGCGGCGGGGACGGCACGTTGAGCGAGATTGTCGACGGGCTGGTCGGTACCGATGTCTCGGTGGGGGTGCTGCCTGGCGGCACGGTCAACCTCTGGGCCGCTGAGCTCGGCGTCTCCCCCCGTCTGCGCGTGGCGGCGTACCAGTTGGTCGGCGCGGAGCGGCGCCGCGTCGACGTGGGACAGGTGCGAATCAACGGCCGCCACGGGCAGCACTTCCTGCTCATGGCCGGCCTCGGCTTGGACGGCTCCATAATGGCGCGCGTGTCCAAACCGCTGAAGAATCGCCTTGGCAAGCTGGCGATCGGGCTGGCCGCGCTGCGGGCCATGCCGACGTTCGCCACCGTCCCGCTGCGGGTGGAGATGGACGGGGTCCACTGGTATGGGAGCGCCTACCAGATCGTGGTGGGCAACACGCGCCGCTACGGAGGGTTCACCAGCATTACCCCCGGTGCGTACGCCGACGACGGCCTTCTCGACGTCTGTTTGTTCGGCGCTGTCGGCCCGGCCGGCGCTGCCCGGCAGCTCGCATCGCTGTGGATACGGGGGCATCCCGACTCGGCGACCGCGGAGACCTATCGCGCCCGCTCCATCGTCGTCCGCGCCCCGAGCGCGATGCCACTCCAGATCGACGGCGGCGCCGCGCCTTTCAGGGAGGATTCGACGGCCGACGCGGGTTGCGAGTATGCCTTCACGGTCGCTCCGCGGGCGATCACGGTCCTGGCCCCACGAGTCTACGATGGTAAATTGTTCCAGCAGCGCACGCTGGCGGACGCGGAGATCCCAGCTCCGCCGGCACAGCACGGGCATGGACGTCACGATGGCGATCAGGGCGTCTACCACGGCGAGCGCATCCGCGTGGACAGCGTCGCCATGGACTCGTTCACGGGTGTCCAGGTTAAGGGCGGCCAGACGGTGACGGTGCTGTTCCAGCCGGACACGGTGCTCCAGAACGGGGGACGGGCTTCCAACGGCCACGTCGACACGCTGTCCGACCTGCAGGCAGGCGACATCGTGCGGGTAAAGGGCGAGGCCGGAACGGATGCCAGTACCGTGACGGCCCGAAAGATCCGGCTCATCGCTCACCCAGTTGACGACTGAATCGGCGTCGCTACGCGGCGCGTGTCGCGCCATGCGCTCCAACGCCGTCCGCGGTAGCGGTCCGCTCCCGCTCGTCGCCGGCCAGTAGCCGCGGCCAGCGACGAGCCGCCCATGCGAAGGCGTGCATGCCGAGGACGAGCCAGAAGGCCCCTAAGAACGCCCCGGCCAGGACATCGGTCGGCCAGTGCTCGCCTTCGAGTAAACGCGATGGAAACATCAGCAGGATGACGACGACGAACAAGGCGCGCAACGGCCACAGCAACCAGGAGAGGCGGCGCGTCTGGAAGGAGAGGAAGATCAAGATGCCGAGGAAGGCGATCGCGTGTACGACGTGCCCTGATGGGAAGCTCGTGGTCGCGCTCACTTTTTGCAGGACGGCGATCCCATAGCCGTCCGGCCGGGGACGCTGCACCAGCAGGCTGGTCAGGAAGTTCGACGCGTCGGCCAGGCCAGCGAAGCAGAACACGACCACGGCGTCCAACCAGCGCCGCCAGAGAAGCAGCCCGCCTACGATCACGGCCAAGGCGGCGCCGGCGGGAACCGGCCAGTTGATGGTGCTGACCCATTCCAGCACGGCAGTCGCGAGATGCCGCGGCAGCAGCGCATGCTGGACGCCGAGCTCAATATTGACGTCGCCTGGCAAAGGACCGGGTTGCTGGATGACTAGAAACGACAACAACACGGCGGCGCACACCAGCAGCGCTTCACTCAGGATGAAGCCGGCATGGGAAAAGCGCGAAGCGCTATCGCCGGCGTGCATCGACCCGGCGACGTAGCGATCGGCGGTCGGCGTGGTCATAGCGTGCGGAACCGCGCCTCGACGCAGGAGTAGGCGCCGAACGCCACGAAACCGAACGCCACGATGCCGAGCAGCGCGTGGCCGTAGGGGTGATTGAGGAGCTCCTGCAGCGCGCCGGCCATCCCCTTGGCCTCGGACGGGTTCTGTCGGAGCGCGGCGAGGATCAGGAAGAAGCCGATAATCGCGAACACGACACCGCGGGCTGCCAGTCCAAACCGGCCGATGAAAACGATCAGCCCTTGTGCTGGCGCGCCCAACGACGTCAATCGCAGGTGTTTCTGGAAGCTTGCCGTGTAGGCCTGAGCGAACTGCGCGGCGGCCACACCAAGGAAGACGAGGCAGCCGACCACCACCAGCGCCGGGCCGAGGGGCAGTTGGAGCGCCTGAGCGGTACGGTCGTGCGCCGTCGCGTCGGTCGTCTTCCCGCCGCTCCCAGCACCTATCACCAGTTGGAAGGCGCCCCAGGCCAGTACCCCGTAGGTAACGCCGGCGACGGCGTAACCAATGCGCTCGACGATGCCCTTGGGCTGTGTTCCCTTCTGCTCCAGGTCGAGGAGACCCTTGGCGATGTCGAACAGGGCGTAGGCGAGCAGGCCGACCGCGACCAGGGCCAGGAGTATCTTCCCACCCGGCTGGTTGTAGACGAATTGGATCGCCCCGACGTTGTCCTTCGTGGCGCCGCCACGGTACAGCGCGACCTGAGCCGAAAGTAGGCCGACGATGATGTACACGATTCCCTTGGTCGCGAGTCCGCACCGCGCGACCAAGTTGGCCGCGGGGCTGGTCGCCGCGTTCTGTGCCGTTCGTTGCGCGTCGTGGGCGCCTCGTGCCGCGATAGTCCGTGGCTGGGCCATGCCGCTCCCCCTTCGTCCCTACATGGGCAAACGCGAATTCAGTGCGTGGGGCTGACGACGGCGCGCATGCATCCCATGGCGCCGTTGCGAGCACTGCTTTGACTTAGCAGAGGTACGCATAATCGGCGCCAGGCGACCCTCATGGAGTGGGGCGGGGACTGCGCACCCACAAGTGGGTACCCGCCGCCAGAGCACGGCGCCGCGGTGCGGCGACCGGCTCCAATGGAAAGTGCGGCCACCTTTTCCGCCATCGACCGTGCAGTCTGTCCCGACCGCAGTCGCGTACTCTGGCGGCGGACCGCAGTCCCCGCCCCGGCATCGCCAACGTAACGAAATGGCCCCACTGTGTCTCGCTGCCGGCGCGCCGAGCGTACTTCCGCCGTGGCGTTGGGCACGTTTCGTGCAGAGGCCAGGCATGCACTCGACGCGGAGGGATCCGTGTGACCGGTACCGCGGCGGGGGATGGGGAGACGACATGTCGTTGTTCGGACTCGTTGGCGCGCTCGGGACCAGGCGCGTCGGCAGCGCGCTCTCAATCGTGTCCGCGCGGCGCCACCGTTTGACGAAGAGACGGGGCGGACACACGTCCGCGCAGCAGTCTCCGAGCGCCGACACGTGGTGGGGCCGCGACCCACGCTGGTTTCCGGAAGGCACGCCGCCGCGGCAACGGAATCAGGTGACGCCGCTGGTCGACGGCCACAGCTACTTTCCCGCCCTTGCCGAGGCGCTGCGCAACGCCCGCCACTACGTCTACATCGTGGGCTGGTGCCTCACGCCGAACATGCCGCTCGAACGACGCGACGAGTCCGAAATGATCCAATCGCGGCTGGTGTCGCTCCTCGCCGAAGCAGCGGGGCGGCTCCCCGTCCGCATCTTACTCTGGAGTGGCTCACCGTTCTTGTTCCAGCCCACGGCGCGGAGCGTTCGTCAGTTGCGCGATGTCCTGGCCAAGGAGGGTCACGGCGACATGCAGTGCCGGCTCGATCACAGCGCCAGGGTACCGCATTGTCACCATCAGAAAGCGATCGTCGTCGACGGTCAGGTCGCCTTCGTCGGCGGCATGGACGTGACCACCTACCTGGGCGACCGCTGGGACGAAGGGCGGCATACGCCGCGGATGGGTCTCAACTGGCACGACGTGCAGCTCCGCATCCAAGGTGAAGCGGTCGCC
This sequence comes from uncultured Chloroflexota bacterium, assembly GCA_937967325.1. Classification (GTDB taxonomy): domain Bacteria; phylum Chloroflexota; class UBA4733; order UBA4733; family UBA4733; genus UBA4733. The sequence goes on along the minus strand of CALBSQ010000237.1, from coordinate 1,491 downwards.
GATGTGGAGCGCAATTTTCGCCAGCGCTGGTCCGCCTCCGGCGGCGACGACGACCTGCCCCACCGGGAGCCCGTCTGCGACCCGTCGTGGCGGACGCCGGTGCAAATCGTGCGGACCATTCCCATCGGCGTCTATCCGTTCGCGCGCGGCGGCGAGTTCGGCATCTACCACGCCTACATCCAGGCGTTGCGCCGGGCGCGCCGATTCGTCTACATCGAGAACCAATACCTGTGGGAACCGGACGTGCTGAATGAGCTGCTCGCCGCCATTCACAAGCAGCGGGACGAGCCGTTCCGCGTGGTGATCGTGTTGCCGGCGCGAGCCGAAGACGGCAAATGGGACAACGACCGCCACGTCGACCGCCTGCGCGCCGCGGATGGCGGGCGGAATATCGTCTCCGTCTACAGCCTGTATAGCTCGGGGCCGGGCGGCGGCAAGCGCCCCTTTACCTACAAGGCGATCTACGTCCACGCGAAGGTCGCCATCGTCGACGATGAATGGATGACGGTTGGATCGGCCAACCTGAATCACCGCGGCCTCGCCACCGATAGCGAGCTCAACGTGATCGTCCACGACGCCAAGATCGCGCGGGCGTTGCGCGTGGAGCTGTGGTCGGAACACCTCGGTATCACGAAGGAGGAGGTCGAGCGGACCGACCCGATCGATCTGATCGACCAACGATGGGTGGCCCGCGCCGAGGAGAACAAGGCCATCCGGGAGCAGTTCGAGCGCCCGTTGGCCTGTCACGTCTACCGCTACGAAACGGGGCATGTGCCCGGCACCTCGCTGCTCGAGGCCGTTGAGGTCATGACGTTCGACCTCTAGCGGGACGATCACCGCCCGCGGCCAAGCGACCGGGGGACGGCGGTCCCTTTCATTTGGCGAGGGCCGACCGCGAGGCAGAGTCGGTGCGGGGTGAGGGAGCCATGCTAGACTCGGCGCGCGTCGCAGGATAGGCGAAAGCGATGCTTGATGATGAGGAGGACTTCCCAATGGCAGCAGCTCGTCGCGCCGATGTCACCTGGCAAGGCGATTTAGCATCCGGTTCAGGCGTGACCACCGCCAGCACGAGTCAGGCCTTCCGCGACTTGCCGGTCAGTTGGGCCTCGCGCACCGAGGAGGCCAACGGGCGCACCAGTCCGGAGGAGCTGCTGGCGTCGGCGCACGCCAGTTGCTACGCCATGGCCTTTTCGGCCGGATTGGGGCGGGCGGGCACGCCGCCCCAGAAGCTGGAGGTGAGCGCCACCGTGACCTTCGACCGCGCCGACGGCGGCTGGAAAGTTGTCTCCAGCGCGCTCAGCGTGCGGGGTTGGGTTCCCGGCGCCACGGCTGAGGCCTTCCAGAAGGCAGCCGAGGCCGCCAAGGACGGCTGCCCGATCTCGCAGGCGCTGAAGGGCAACGTGCAGCTCAGCGTGGAGGCGACGCTAGCGGGGTAGATTCCTCCACTAGCCCGGGTGCGCCACATAGGTTTGCAGCAAGCTATCGCCGCGG
>CALBSQ010000236.1 GCA_937967325.1 uncultured Chloroflexota bacterium | reverse complement strand
TCCCCTCCCGATCCGCCCCAATTATACGGCAAGATCAGGAGGGATCGGTATAACAGGAGATGCGATGCACCGACAGAAGGGGGTGCGCCGCTAGGGACACTCGTCCGTTGTGGGCGTTCGCTCCGCGGCACGCTTCCATCGCGAGCTTAGCAAGGGTGAAAGTTGACGATGCGCTGCCCCGTTGCCGGCGTGGTCGCCCTATCCCTTACGCTCGCGGTCGTCCTCCTAATTGCCCCGCCGGGCCGGGTGGCTGCGCAAGGCGCGACGTGGACTCCGCTTGGGCTGCAACGAGCCAACTTGTTCGCGTTGATCGCCGACCCGGCCAGCCCCGGTATGTTGTACGCGGGTGGAGCTTACAGGGAGGGCGCGCCCACCTCTACGCTCTACAGCAATTTCTTTCGCAGCAGCGACAGCGGAAATACCTGGCAGCGGGCCATCCTTGATCAGGATGTCGGTGCCGTTTTGGCGCTGGCGGTCGCCCCGCCCGCCCAGCCAACGCTGCTCTACGCCACCGGCCCGTTTGGGGTGAGTGTTAGCCGGGACAGAGGGACAACCTGGCTTACGGCTACGGAACTTAATTCGGGACACCAAATGCTCGTCGACCCAGAAGTCGCCTCGTCGCTGTACCTTGCCGCGCCCGACGCCGTTTACATGTCTCCGGACGCTGCCACCACCTGGCGGCGTCTGACCGTCGCTCCCAAGCCGTGCGACTTCCGGACGCTGGCGTTCGCCAGCGCCACGCCGCGGGCGCTCTATGCTGGCGGCGGCTGCGGCGTCTTCGAGAGCCAGGATAGGGGCACGACCTGGCAGCAACTGGCTGCCGCGCCGACCAATGTGGTTACTCTAACGGCCGATCCCGCTGATCCCATGCGCATCTATGCAGGCAGCGTCGATCCACCCCCGATTGGGGGGCTCTGGCAGAGCGGCGACGGTGGACGATCCTGGGAGCGGCTGGAAGCGGGGAAGCGAGTGGATGTCGTGCTCATCGACCCGCGCGATCCACGGACCATATTCGTCGCGGGGTCCGGGCCGACCGACGTGCTCTGGAGCCGCGATCGGGGCGCTACCTGGTCGCCGCTGGGCGACCGTGCGCCCTCGCACGGCATCGTCGCCCTGGTGGTCATGGGCGATCGCCTGGTGGCCGCCGGCTACGGGGGCGTCTGGCAGATGGCAATCCCGGCGGCTGCGGGTAGTATGCCCATGCTGCCGGGGACGGGCGCCGGTGGCTGTCACGACCTACAGTGTCCCGGATTCCCCGCCCAGCGAGCCGGAGGTGAAGGGGACTGCTCCGGGCGCTATGACCGCTGATCGTGGGAGCAAAAGCTGGGTCCCATGTCGAGAGAGCACGGGGATAGGGCGATGCGTGTCGGCGCGGGCCGCTGGGCTCCGCTCCTCCTGCTTGTTACGCTGTGGGCCCTCGCGGCGCTACCCGTTCGCGCGGCAGGTGTGTCCGGGGGCGACTGGCAGACGTCGCTTGCCGGTCAGGTCGTGCTCGCGGTGGCGGCCGCGCCGTCAGACCGACGCATCATCTACGGCGCCGGTCCCGACGGCCTGTTCAAGAGCGCGGATGGCGGGCGCTCTTGGATGCAGACCGGCGCGACGCCGCTCGGACCCGGCCTAATCGTCGACCCTCAGGACGCCTTGACGCTCTACGCCACCGCCGACACGCGGCCCACCGCGGGCTTGGGGCCGAGCGAGGCGGACAACGCGATCCTGAAGAGCACTTCGGGCGGAGTTGCCTGGCAGGTGGTGTATACCGTGCAGTCGGGGAAGCTCGAGGGGCTCGTGGCCGACCCCAACCGCCGTGGCGCGGTCTACGCCACCCTGGGTCCCGCGACGCCCGACTTTATCATGCGCAGCTTGGATGGCGGCGCCTCGTGGACAGCTGTCACCGATCCCATGCTGGCCACCGGCAGCCTGAGTGTGCGCGCCGCCGTCAGCCCGGCCGCGTTGCCCGGCGCGCCCGGCCTCCTCTACGTCGGGTTCTCGGCCTACCACTCCACTTGCATCCTGAGGACGGCGAACGCCACCGCCGATCCCCGGCCGAGCTGGGCCTGCCTGTCGTCGTGGGCCCACGATCAGGGTGAACCCGACCCGTTGGAATACTCCGCAGCTAGGCTGGTCCGCGTCGCCGGCACGGCCGGGACCCACCTGGTCTACGCCTTCTGGGCGGGCGCCGATGGCAGTACGTTCACCCGTAGCGTGGATGACGGGCCATTGGTGGACCTGACACGATCCTTGCCCTACCTCGATCGGCCGGGATTCGTTCCGGCGTTTACGCCGATGGCGCTCGACCCCGCCGTGCCCGACCGGGTGTATGCAGCCGTCGATCGCGTGCGCGAGCCTCCCTTTGCGACCACCCCGGCGACCATCGAGCATAGGGTCTTCCTCAGCGCCGACCGCGGCCAAAGCTGGACCCAGCTCGGCCGGCTCCCCGTCGCGGTCCACGACCTGGCGCTCGGCGTGCACATCTTGTTCGCGGCCACCGATCAGGGGATCTACCAGTACTCGCTCTCCTCGGTGCCTAGCCCGAGCGCGTCGGAGCTGCCGGTTGCAGGTGCGGGGGGAACGTCCGGCGGCGCACGGTCCGGAGCCCTCTTGCTGGCCGCGCTGCCGGTTGCCGTGGCCCTCGCGGCCGTCGCTCAACGGGCCGTCATCAGGCGGCGGCTTTGATCGTCCGGGCAGCGCGCGTTCAGGCCGGAAAGGAGGCGTCATCGGTTCGCCAACAGCGCAGCACATCCGCGCGGTGCATGTCCTCAAGTTTCGCACGGCGATCCAGGAGCTCTGGTTCATCAAGCGCCTGGGGCCGCTGCCCAACTGGAGCGTCGGCTGCCCGAACGCCGCTCTGGGCTACCAGGGGGATCCCCTGCAGAACCCCAACATCGCACACTACGCCGCCAAGGCGCAGGGCTTCGCGGCGGCGCTCGCGCCGTCCGGCCTCACCACCTTCTGGGTCTGGAACGAGCCGAACATCCGCGGCATTATCAACCCAGGCGAGAACTCCCCGCAGCAGACATCGGCGCTCGCCCCGGAGGTGTTCGGCGCGATGCTGTACAAGACCGCCCGGGCGCTCAAGTCGGGCGGCGTCACGACCGTCTACACCGGCAGCCTGTCGATGCTCTCCGGCACCGATCCGACCGGGCCGTTCGGCGCGCAGTACCTGGACAAGATGTACGTGTACCTGAACGGCTACGGGGTGACGGCGCCCTATCCCTGGGACGCCTGGAGCCTGAACGTTGAGGGCTACCCGGACGACAACTTCTTGAAGGTCGTGAAGATCGTGCTGGCGCAGAAGCAGGTCCAGTACAGCGACGGGGCCCCCTTCATCATCGGCGAGTGGGGCGTGTCCGATGCGAACTACAATTTCCCCTCCGCCCAGGCCACCTATCAGGCGCTGCGCGCGAATTTCTCCACTATGTATTTCTACATCCATCCCCTCGATCCGGGTATGGGATTCGGGGCGTCCCGTTGGAGTGCCGACACCGGCCAGTTCGTGACGACCACCGCATTGGTGTGGTATGCCGGGTTGCAAGTCCTCTATCAGAATCCGTAGCGCTTCGGAGCGAGCGTCGGCGGGGGAGATCTGGTGACCGCAGCAATCCGCGCGACGGTCGCCGGTTCGGTTCTCGCCTACGGCCTGTTGCTACTGCTGGCTCTGACGGCCTCGGTCTCCGTGGCCGCAAGGGCGAGCACGCCGTCCGCTCCCGTCGCGGCTGTGACGGCGACCCAACTTGTCGCGCTGGCGACCGTACCCGTCGGCGCCGATCCGACCGGCGTCGCGGTGGATGCTGCTGCCCACGCTGTCTATGTGACCAACCAAGGCGACGACACCGTCTCGGTGATCGACGGCACTGCCCTCCGGGTGGTGGCCACCATCAAAGTCGGCCGGAGCCCGGCCGCAGTGGCGGTCGATGCCAAGCTGCGTCGGGTTTTCGTCGCCAACCAGGACGACCGTAGCGTGTCGGTGATCGACGCGACCACGAATCAGGTTGTGGACACCATCGCGACCGGCGCCCGGCCGAGCGACCTCGCCGTGGACCCAGCGACCGATCGGGTCTACGTCGCGGACGGCGACGACGTGCGGTCCGGCAATCCCAGCGGCACCGTGCGGGCTGTCGACGGGAGGACCGGGCGCGTGGTGGCAACGGCAGCGGTGGGCGGGCTCGGCAGTGTCGTCGACGGCCTGGCCGTCGATCCTTCCGCCAACGCCGTCTTCGTCCCATATGCCCTGCGGAGCAACCCGCCGGTGCTTTTGATGCTGGACGGCGCAACCCTGCGCACGTTGGCGGGGAACGCCGTGTCCAATGGAACCTACCGGGGGACGGCCCTGGGGTCGTTCGGGGTGGCCGTCGATCCCGCAACCCACCGCGTGCTCGCGACCAGCCCGATCGGCTTCCCGGTCGTGGTATTCGACGGCGCCAGCGCCGCCAGCTTCAGACAGACGCCCGGTACGATCCGTGTCGGGGCGAGCCCCGTGAGCGTCGCCGTCGACCCTTCCACGCGCACGGTCTATGTAACGGAATCCGGGCAATTCTGGGGTGACGCCCCCAACCGGGACGCCGTCACGGCCGTGGACGAGGCGACGGGTCGGGTGATCGCGACAGTGGGCGTGGGAATCCAACCCTGGGGCGTCGGTGTGGACCCCGGCACCCACCTGGTCTACGTCGCCAACCACCTCGGCCGCAGCGTCACGGTCATCGCGGGCGTGGACCGGCCTTCGGCCGGGACGCCCAGCGCCCGGTAGCGCCGCCCAACCGTCACCGTGGCGTCCGCTGCCCGCCACGCTACTGGTGGCGCAGCGGTATCTGCAGCAGACCCTTATCTGAAGAAGCCGGATGTAGCCTGTCAGCCGGTGTGTGCTGCCGTCAGTCAATAGGACGTCATGCCGTACCAACCGAGGAGAGTAGGCGTCCATAAGCGGCCAACTCTCGATGCGGTGATGAGCATCCGGACATGGGTCCTGATTGTCCTCCGCGAATCGTTGCACTTGGCCTTGTCCTACTGCTTGCGAAGCGACACGATAGCCGGAGCCGCGTTGAACATTATTAGGGTGAGTGGCAGGGCTATCACTGTCAGCGACAGCACCCAGGCGACGGAAAGCCAGATAAAGCTTGCCGACCACCCCACCAGTACGAACTAGACCGCCCGGGCGAGGAAGGAAAACTGCAGTACCTCAGACTGGCTAATCGTCACTACGCCGCCACTGGTAGTCACACTCGTCATTGTGCGGGCAGGTTTGAGCGTGAGAACCTTTGGAATTCGATTAAGCATCGCTGGCAGCTTCGACACTCTCGTGGCGGGACAGTCGACGGTGGTGGAATGCATAGCGCTAAGCCACACTTTCCTATCGGGTGCGCACCTTGCATCACAAGTCAGCACGGTTCTATAGGAGTCCCCAGTTAGCGAGCACGTACATTTTGACGTGTGAGGATCACTAATGGAAAGTCGCGTTGAACAGTCAACCACTGGCACGATGGGGATAGGCCTACCGCATGCGCGAGCTACCTGGGTATGATTAGGGAGCCCCACGTTTGCAGGGCTCCCTTGTGTTGGGCGTCAAGCAGACGCTGCTTTATCGAGGCTGGGCAGAGCGGCTCGGGCACGTTTCAGGTTCTCCAGGATGTCTGCGGCCTTGGCCGTCCAGATGAATGGCTTGGGCTGCTTGTTGTGTTGGGCGAGGTAGTCATCGATCGCCCGGATCAGTTCGGCCTGGAGTCGCTGGTCTTCGGTTGGCACTTTGGCTGGAGCTACGCGCACGTCCACCTCGTAAACACTGGCTGTTTGTTATAACGCTTAACGCCGCCTATTTGTTGCGCCCTACACTAGGAGTGTGCCGGCCGATTCCGTACGAGCTGCCGCGGTCGGCGTGTCCTTGCACACCGCCTGGGTGGCGGTCGTCGCGCTGATTGGCTCGGGCGATGATACGGAGCTGGCCTACCGAGGCCGGCTGGAGCTGGTGACGGACCCGATGCCCGCGCAGGCGTACCATGCGGCCGCTGAAGGCGGGCTGTCCTTGCCCAAGGCGACGGAGCTCATTCGGAGTCGGCTCGATCAGGCCTCGGCCAGCGCGCGGGCCGGATTGCGGCGGCTGGCGCTGAACCTGGAGACGGCGGGCGCCGATCTGGCGGCTGCGCTCCTGCGCCGTATTCGGCCAGCCCAAGCCACTGCCACCGCTGGAGCGGATCCTGACCTCGCACCCGTTGCTGCACGCCGCCGAGGGCTAGAAGTCACGCGAGGCGCTATCCAGGGCGGCCGAGGCGGAGGGCTTGCCAGTCATCCATGTCGCGCCGGAGCGGGCCGCGTCCGAAGCTGTCGTCGCGGCCGTGGCCCGCCTCGGCCGGATTGCCGGCCCACCTGGGCGGCAGATCAGCGGCGCGCCGCTGCTGCTACCTGGGCGGCGCTCAACTGATCAGCTCTGCCTGCGGTCGAGCGCAGCGATTTGGATCAGGTTGCCGCAGGTGTCGTTCAGCATGGCGATGGTCGAGCCGGTCACCTTGGTCAGCGGCATGGTGAACTCCGCGCCTAGCGGTTTCATTCGGTCGTACTCGCGCTGCACGGCATCCACGTAGAACATGGCGGCTGGCTGGCCCTGCTCGAACATCGCCCGTTGGTAGGCCCGAGCGGTCGGATTGTCATTGGGGGCGAGCTGCAGCTCAGTGCCGTCCGGCTCCTCGGCTGAGGCCACGGTGAGCCACCGAAACGGCCCCTGCGTGAAATCCGCCTTCTTCACGAAGCCCAGGACGTCGGTGTAGAAGCGCAGCGCTTTCTCCTGGTCGTCCACGTAGATGCTGGTCACTTTGATCTTCACGGCGATTTCCTCCTGTCACAGTTAGAACGCTTAACGCAGCCTATGTGTGACGCCCTACACTAGTAGGCTGTCATGAAACATTTGCGGATTTGAAGGGGTGGCCGGTAGGCTCCAGGTGGTGGCGGCGAGGGCGGCCGGATGACCTGGGAGGAACGAGATGCGACCACGGCAGCGGGTGCGCTTGAGGGACACGGAGCGCGAGCGGTTGCAGCAGTTGGTGGGCAGCGGGACAGCGGCGGCGCGGACGCTCAGCCACGCGCGGGTGCTGCTCAAGGCGGATGAGTCGCCCGGCGGCCCCGGTTGGTCGGACGAGCGGATCGCCGAGGCGCTGGAGGTGAGTGTGGCGACGGTGGAGCGGGTCCGCGTCCGCGGCGCCACGGCGGGGGTGGAGGCGGCTTTGCACCGGCGGCCCCAGCGCGGCCGGCGGCCGCGCAAGCTGGACGGGGCGCAGGAGGCGTACCTGATCGCCCTCGCCTGCGGCACGCCGCCCGCCGGCCAGCAGCGCTGGACGCTGCGCCTGCTGGCCGAGCGGTTCGTGACCTTGGAGGTCGGGGAGCCGATCTCGTATGAGACGGTGCGCCGCGTGCTCAAAAAAACGAGCTGAAGCCCTGGTTGAAGGAGGAGTGGTGCATCCCGCCGGCGGCCAACGCCGACTTCGTCTACCACATGGAGGACGTGCTGGACGTGTACACCCGCCCCTATGACGCGCGCTTCCCCCAGGTCTGCTTCGATGAGACGAGCGAGCAACTGACCGACCACAGCCGGCCGCCGCTGCCCGCGCGCCCGGCGCAGGGGGAGCGGCCGGGCCTGCCGGCGCGGGGGGACTACGAGTATGTCCGCCACGGCGCCGCCAACTGCTTCCTGTGGTGCGAGCCCCTGGCGGGCCGCTGCCACGTCACGGTCACGGCGCAGCGCACGAAGGAAGATTTCGCCCGTGCCATCCGCGACTTGGTCGATCTCCACTCCCCCGACGCCGAGCGCATCGTGCTGGTGCTGGACAATCTCAACACCCACTCCCCCGCCTCCTTGTACGAGGCCTTCCCGCCCGCCGAGGCCAAGCGCCTGGCCGACCGCCTGGAGCTCCACCACACCCCCAAGCACGGCAGTTGGCTGAACATGGCGGAGATCGAGCTCAGCGTGCTCGGGCGGCAGTGCCTGGACCAACGCCTGCCGAGCATGCTGCACCTGCAACGGGAAGTGGCCGCCTGGGTGGCCCGGCGCAATGCCGCCGCCCGCGTCATCGACTGGCGCTTCACTACCGCCGACGCCCGCATCAAGCTCAAGCATCTCTACCCCCTCACCACCGACCAGGCGCTCTCGCTCGCCGCAAATGTTTCATGACAGACCACTAGCCTTCTGTTCGGCATGGCGGATGGGCAGTGGTTGCCCTACCCCCATACACTGGCAGGTCCCCGTTCAAGACGGACCGTACGAGGACACTCTACGAGGTCGTGGCAAGAAATGCCAGGCGGAATGGCCTGGGGTGGCTGAATCAAATTGTCTCTACGGGTACAACGGGCATCTAAGAGGCCCCCATCCGGCCATGCCGTGACGTTGGCAGCGGCGAGCGCGCTGCTGGCAATGGCGAAGGACGCTCGACACGTCATCGCCCATAATCGCTACACGACCAACGAAGAGTTCTCGGATGCCCAAGCCAAGCTGCCGCGACTGCTCACACTGCTCCGGTTCGATGTCCGCAAAGCGCTGGAGCGCGGTCAAGCGGCAAGGTCGCTGATTGTCGCGGCGACCTTACGACAGTTGGATCGCACCGGCAGCGGATAGGCGGAGGGCAGCCCGGTCCTCTGTGGCCGAACAGCGCGACTCAACAAGTGGTCGGGGTGCGCGGATTTGAACCGCGGACTTCCTGGTCCCAAACCAGGCGCTCTGCCAAGCTGAGCTACACCCCGCGAAATGCGCGTTGGTAGTATACCGCGAACGAGGTGTAGGGTACGGCCTCACCTTTGGGGAGCCTCGAAGAGGCTTTGTCCTGTTAGCCGGACGATGTATCGTCCGGTACATCCTGCCCGCTCTGCACCTGCTGCAGGTCCGCTTCGAAGCTGCTGATGTCGGCCTGGAGGCGCTGCATCAGGGCCTGCACACTGGTCCGTCCGGCCTCGTCGACACTGTAGAGGTCCCAGCAGAGTGCGAGGGCCGTCCGCAGTGTCGTGATGATCTGGCGCAGCTCCCGTTCCTCGGGGGCCAGCAGCTCGAAGGTCGCGGAGGCAACCGCTCCGAGCTGCAGCGCCAGGTCGGCCGGGCCGGGGGCAGCGGCCGAAGGCCCGCCTACCGCCAGCACGGCGTTGAGCCGCTCCTGCAAGCCGATCAGGCGCTCGCGCATTGCCGGCAAGACGGCGGCCCAGTCGGTCTGGGATAGGCGGAAGTACGCTTGCTGGCCGGCGTCCTCCTGGCCAGCCCGACTGCTCACGGCGCTCGCCCAGCCCTTCCTGCCGGTTGCAAACCCGCCGGGCCAACCGCGGGGGCGCGGCGCTCAATCGAGGCGGGCAGCCGGCGGAGTAGCGCGTGTAGCGCACGGTACACGTGGTCGTGCCGGTTGGTGTCACGGAGGAACACGTCAAGGCCCATGCGAACCAGCAACAGCTCACGCTGCGTGATGGATACCGTTACCTCCTGTTCCAAGTCCTCAGGGTCATACGCGGCGAAAAATTCCTCGCGCTCTCGGGCCATTGTCGAACCTCTCTGCCCTAATCGGCTCCATGTACCGTCCAATGCATCACTTCATGCTACTACTTTCTCGCGCTTTCGGTACTATTCGTGTGCCCGATGCCACCATGCGGCTGCTCGTGCTGCCCAATTGGCGCCGGTTCGCCGGTCGACGGCGGCCGTCTACTCCTGGACGGTGAGCGTGTGGAGCACGACGACCTCCCCAGCCCGCTGCCCTTGCCTGTCGGTCACCGGCAAGCGGCGCAGCGTCGTGGGGTCGTACCAACCGAGCTCGACATGGTAGCGTCCGGGCGCAAGGCTCGTGGGGATCGCCAGGAACTGGTTGGTCTCCACGGGTAGCCCAATGGCCCAGCGTTCCGGAAATACGTCTACGTCCGCGCCGCTGTAGACCTTGTAGCGGTCGTCGATGACGTGCGCGAACAGCTTCCAGTCGCCCGGCAAGGTGGCGAGGCGCATCCAGGTCGCACTGACGCGGACGAACTGGCCGGGGCGCGCAACCGTGCGGTCCAGCGCGTAGCCGCTGAGACGCACTGCTGCGCCGTACCGCGATCCGACTTCCGCGGCGACCGGCTGATTCGGCGGCGGGCCGTGCCGAGCAAACACGGTCAAGGGGCTGCCCCACCAACGCGTGTCACGAAAGCCGGTGACCGGCTGGTAGGTCGCCTGGAACCAGGGATCATCTTGTAAATCGTAGGAATACAGGGGATCGGTATTGCTCAGCACAAGATAGTCCGGCTCGTAGTGGGCGATGGACCAGAAGATGTCGCCCCGCGCCAGCGCCTGCGTCGTGCCCGGACGGGTCAAGCCGGCAAAGTCGATCATGGTCCGACCGGAGTAGAAACCCATGACGCCGACCTCCATCACGCCGACCGTGGCGTGGGACGGCGTGTGCCCGGCAAGCCAATCACCCGCCTCCGCGTACAGGGCTGTTCGTGGCTCGGGCAGGCTGCGCACCATGGCCACGTCGAGTCGGGCTTGCGCCGCCAGCATTGCAGCGCCACAGAGCGTCGCGACGACGATCGCGACACTGTTCGCTGGTGATGGAGCCGGCCCGGTCTGACGCCTCGGCACGTGCCATGCCCAGCTCAGGCTAAGCCCTGCCGTCGAGGCAACGGCCGCGGCGATGGGAGCGTAATACCACGTGTAGCCGGCCACCCCAAGCGCCACGTAGGCGGCACTATGAGCCAGCGCCCAGGCGATCAGGACCAGGTTCCAGCGGTGCTCTCGACGGACCGATAGGGCGACGCCCAGGCCCAGCAGCAGTGCCGGAGGGAGTAGCAGCCAGGCCGGCAGCTGGCTCATGGCTTCCGTGTCGTGCGCCCATAGAGGCAGCCCGTCCAGGTAGCCGTAGAACCCCAGGGTGCGCTGCGCCATCTTGGCGGCCAGCGTCACCGGGAATGGTGAGCCGAAGGCGCGCCACAAGAGGCCGTAGAGCACGGCGACAGGGATCACCGCGACGGCGAGCGCCGGCAGCGGAGCGCGGCGACACCAGCCCAGATAGGCCAGGCCGACCAACAGCGCCGGGACTGCGCCATCAGGCCGAAGCATGACGGCCGCGGCCAAAGCCAGGACCATCGGGATCGGTCGATTCCGTTTGGCGGCCAGCAGGGCCGCGAGCACACACGCTGCCTGGGCATTGGTCTCCATCCCCAGCGTCCCGAGCAGCAGCGGGGCGGACAGAAGCAGGAGCGCCCCTCCGCCGCCAGCGCCCAGGCCAAAGAGACAGAGAGCGGCGATGGCGAGGGCCGTGGCGCTCACTATGATTCCGGCGGTGGGGAGATGACCAGCGATGCGCGCCAGCGCGCCCAACAGCAGCGCGTAGCCCGGCGCCGTCGTCGTCAGCGTCTGCTCGCCCGTGTTGTAGACGAGACCGTGGCCGGCGGCAACGTTCGCCGCTACTCGGTAGGTGATGTAGGCGTCGTCCAACACGTAGCGACGGAACGCCCAGGCGACGATGGCGGTCCCGACGAGAACGAACAGGCTGGCCAGGCCAGGGCCACGCCAGATCGCGGCGACGGAGGTCACCCGATCACGTGTGTCCTTGGCAACCGCGCGCTCCACTGTCGGGGTAGGCGTGGTCACTGCCACAGTGGCGTGGTCCCTCTCACTCGTTCCTCCACGGGCTGAGGGCTGGTGGTGGGGACAGTGGACCCTCACCCCCGGCCCC
>CALBSQ010000235.1 GCA_937967325.1 uncultured Chloroflexota bacterium | reverse complement strand
GATGATGTGGCCGGAGCTTACAACGGTCCTCCCCGTCCAAGCTCCCCTCCCTTCCTACCTTATCGGTGGGGATGGGGAGGGTGGGGTGAGGTTAGCCCCCCGCCCGCGCGACCATGTCGCTCGCCGACGTCTTGTCCATCGGGCGCGGCGCTGGGGCGCCTGGCAAGTCGGGACGCTGGCCTTGCCGGTACGGTGTCCACTGTCCCCGCGCCAGCAGGTCGCCGGCCAGGGCGCTGAACTCCTGGATGCGCTGGTTGGAGCGCATCGCCTCGCGAATAGCCAGGATGCCGACGGCCGGGTGACGCTTCTCGACGACGTGGCGCAGCATGGTGAGGTGCGCATTGTCGGGCACGCCGGGCTGGCGGATTTCGCGAACGGCGGCGCGTAGGTTGGTTTGCGTCCCGTCGATGGCGATGCCCTTACCAAAGTCGAACTTGTAGAAGGCGCGGCGACCGCCTAGCCGCTTCTCGCCGCTCAGCTTGATCCACTTGGACGACTCCACCCCCTTGCCCATGTCGATGATGAGCCGTACCGGCCGGCCCTGATGCAGGAAAGTGGCGGTGAGCCGCGCGTACGTCTCGCGCTCGCTCTGGAGCGGCTCCTGGCGTCCGATCAGGAGCGGCGCCTCCTTCGCCAGCTCGATACGGTCGATAGGCGTGAAGAGGGAAATGATGACGAAGGCGTGCGGCAGCATGTCCTCGATGATGCCGATCTTCGCGGCTGAGCCGCTCAGTGGCTGTTCTTCCAACAGCTCGACCTCGATCTCCTCAACACTGTCCAGGAAGGACTTGAGCGTCCTCTCCTCGGTGAGGAGGAGCTGGAGCAGCCGCACCTCCAGCTTGAAGAAGTAGTGGTCGGCGGCGACGATCTCTACGCCCGGGTCGACCGAATCGAGGAAGGAGCGATAGGCTTCGGCAGGCGCCCCCAGCGGCTTCTCGACGACGACCACGTTGCTCAGGTCGTAGTACTGGGCGAGCACCGGCAAGTGCGTCGCCGCCGGCGTGGCGATGTAGGTTATGACATAGCAGCTCGACTCGAGGTCGCGCTTGAGCTGATCGCGAGCCGGGAGCTCCGGGCTATCCCAGTAGAAGGCGTCCTCGTGCTCGATCACCTGCTTCGCCTTCTCGGCCAATGCCTCACGGCGGCCCGGGAGGTCCTGCTCGACCACGTGCGTCTTGAAGTTGAAAAATTGCTTGAGCGTGACCAGGTGGCCGTACGCCTTCTGTCCCCATTGTCCGAACCCGACGAGGATCAGATCTTTCTGGATGTGGCGCTCCTCCTCGGCCAGGGCGTACATGCGGGCGTTCTGGATTGCCACGGCCGCCTGGTGGGCCAGGCCCTCCGCTTGCTGCGCCTCTTCCGGCGTGAATCGGCGCTTGCGGTCGCGCTGCGCCAGCACAACAACGCCGATAGGCTGGTCGCGGGCGATCAAGGGCAGCGCCAAAAGCGACTGGAGTCCGAACAGGCGAGCATAGTACGGGTTCACATCCGCATCGTTCTGTGCATCCTCGACAATGATCGGCTGGCGCCTGTCCAGGACCGAGAAAATTATGGATGGCTCGGGACGTTCCCCGCGCTGCCGGCGCCAGAGCGCCTCCTCGTCGGAGGCGGCCGCGCCGTACCAGGCGGAGCCATCCTCCTCGAAGAGGGCGATCTGACAGAGCGAAGCGTCCACCGAGCGGGCAAAGTTGCGCGCGACCAGGCGCAGTGTCTGGTCCAGGTCGATGGACGAGGCCATGGCTTTGCTGATATCGGCGATGATCTCCAACTGATCGGCGTGGCGCCTGGCCTCCTCGTACAGCCGGGCTGTCTCCACGGCGACCGCGACCTGCGATGTCGCCGCGCGGAGCGCTTCGACCTGCGTGCGCTCCAACTGTCGCTTGTGCGCCCGGTGGTAGCCGGCTTCCAACACTCCCGTCGCCCGCACCTGGAGATCCAGCCCGAAGGGCACGAATACGCGCACCAAGTCACCGTGGCCGCTGGCATCGAAGATCTCCCCGTCCAGCGTGAACGGCGGGGGAGACCCCTCCAGGCCGTCCGTGGCAGTGGACGCGGGACTGCTCGGGGAGGCCGACTGGGTCGGACCGATCAAGACAGCGGGAACCGACGCGCTGACGCTGCCGTCAGCGCGCACGGCGGGAACTGCTACCGGGCGCAACTGCTCCTGGGGGTAGCCGGTGACCAGGTCCTCGGGGCTTTGCAGACGGCTTGCTCCGGCGCTCGGGCCAATCACGACGCTCTGCCAGTGGCTGACGGCGAACACCAGCACGTCGTCGTCCGCCAAGGCCCGGTCCGGTACCTGCACCCAGCGAGGCACGCGCACCGACCCCGGACGTGGCCGGTTGTCGGTAGGCAACGGCGTTGCGTCGATGCTCTCGGCAGAGGCGGCGCCGGCGGCCATTCGCACCGTGAATGTCATATCGTGCTCGTTCGGGCCGGCCGATTCGGAGAGCAAGAAGATGGAGGCAAACTGGAAGTCAAACTCGGGTACCTGGGCGTCGATGAGGTGCCGGACCACAGCGTCGAGCACTTGCTGGCGCGAAGCGCCGGGCCGGAGGGTCATGCCGCTCAGGCGGCCCAGCGCGGCGAGCACACGATTGGCGTCCTCGAGGGTCAGGATCAGCCGCTGCCCGGCCAGGGCGCCGGCCAGCAGCTCGGCAGCCGACTCCAGCAACATGCGTGTGGCCGGCGTGCGACGGAGCGCGGCGAGACGGTCGGTACTCAACAGTAACAAGCAGCCTGTTACCGCGGCCGTCGCCTGGTCGGGCGGGGACCCACCAGGCTGGGTCACGGTGCGTAGGGGCAGCGCCGAAACGACGTACATGCCGGCTTGGGCGAGCGCTCGCTGGAGTCGGTGATCTGCTTCCACGTTCCAAGGCAGGACGGAGGTGGACGGATCGCGCAGGGCTTCGTCCACGACCAGGTTCCGGGGAACGTCGGTCAGCCCCGCGGCCGTGACCAGATCGAGCCGGCCGGGACCGGCAGCCAGTTGATAGACCAGCGCCGCGTCAAAGCGGGTGACCTCCAGGAGATGGCGCAGCGCGTCATCGAGCCGGTCTCCCAGGCGACCCGCCCCCACGGCCTTATCGGTCCAAGGTGTTGCGAGATGCGTCGCCAGATGGGTCGTCGTGACGAACGCTTGCCGATCCTCGGCCCGCTGGGCCTGGTCGATCTCGAACGCGGCTCGCGACGCCAGTTGCTCCAGCGCCGGGATCCGATCTTCGAGCGCCACGTCCTGATCAGCGCTTTGGTCAGGCTGCGTGACCGGGGCGACGAAATCCAGGTAGAGGATTCCTACCAGATTGTCACCTGCCAACAAGGGGAGGCCAACCACCGATTGGATGCGATGTCGACGGATGAAGCTGCTGTCAATCTGAGCCGGTGCGTCACGCGCTACCAGTGGGCGACGACGGATGGTCAGCCAGACATTCGGACCGTACTGTTGTGGTTGTAGTTCGTCCGGCGCTTTTCCTTGTCCGGCGTCGGCGAGATATCGGGAGAGCTGGTCCTGCATATCCGACAAGGCGCCAGCGAGATTCGAGTCCGGCAGGCCGATCGCCGTCGGGGCAAAGTAGCTCTGCGACTCGGCGTCGTACAGGTAGAGTGTGACGATCTGGGCCCGCGACGCGCGCTGCATCTGGTCGACCACGCGCTCCAATACGGCCGTTAGGCTTGCTGGCGTCGTATCCTCGATCGACTGCATCGTTGTCCCCTCGTTTCCATAACTCTACCCGTAGCTTGTTAAGTGTCGCTCACGCCGCGCAGACAATCGTGGCCCCCCGCGAGGCCATGGAACGTCTGCCGCATTGCGGTAGGGGCGGGGCTGGCCACGTTAATTGTGGCGCGCAGCGCTCCGCCCTACATCCATCCGTCAAATGTCACATGACAGACCACTAGGGCCGAAATGCTCCGCCGAGCAGGGAGTGCAGGCCCGGAATCCCATCGGGGGCGCCGTTTCCTCGCGGAAAGGAGCCGTTGAGTGCAACGGCGGAGGCGCCCAAACCGTCGCCGGCCGAGTCGACTGTGCCACTCTGAGCCGCCGGCGCGAGGGCATGGACGGCCGCGATGGCCTGATCGTGCAAGGCCCGCGCCTGGCGCATCCGTTGCAAGCTGGTCGTCGCGGCCTGCTGCGCAGACGGCGTGTCCGAGTAGCCGAATCCGGCGACCGCTCCTCGATGGTCCAAGGCGTGCTCGACCTGCAGCTCGAGACGCCACGCCTCCGCTACGTCGCCGTAGCTCTCTCCTAGCTCCCGCCGCACCGGAATGAGCTCGGCGGTCGCCCCCAGCCCTGACACCGCCTGTGCGGCCTGCTGAGCTAGGCGAAGGCCGTCGTCGGATCGGGCGACCGGCGCCCCGGGCCGGTACTGGTCGCCGCCGTAACTGGTGGGGGGCGGCGTAAGCCGGCGCAGGGCGGCGTCAATGGACGCCGGGTTCGTGGCGCCTCCATATATGACGTCCACCGCCAGATAGTCGCTGGCCAGCGAGCGAACCAGCGCCGGAGAAGACACCTGCGCGTTAAAGGCGGCGGAGCGCGCACCCGCCCATAGGCCAGCTATGCTGCCGGCCAGACAGAGAACAACCAACAGGCGACGCACTATGCATCTCCGGGCATTGCGCAGACACGTGGTCTTTCCGGTAGTATTCCATATGTCGGCGCAGGAAGCGTGCCATGGCCCCTATGCCGCCAGACTGGCGGCGTTGCCCACGGCGTGCAGTGAGAGGGCGAACGTACCACATGACTCAACCGGCGGCAGGGCCAATTTCGCATACTGACTTTGCGACGCTTCCCGTCGTGGCGCGAGGTAAGGTCCGCGACATCTATCGCAGCGGCGACCTGCTGCTCCTCGTTGCCACCGACCGTGTTTCAGCCTTCGACGTCGTCCTACCGACGCCCATCCCCGAGAAGGGTCGCGTGCTTACCGAGCTGTCGGCCCATTGGTTTCGCCGGCTTGCCGATGTGGTCCCCAATCACCTTATCTCGATTCGTGAGGCTGACTTTCCCGAGGCGGCGCGTCCCTACTCGGACCTGCTTGCCGGCCGCACGATGCTCTGCCGGCCGGCAGAGCGTATCCCCGTCGAGTGCGTCGTGCGCGGCCACCTCACCGGATCGGCCTGGAGCGAGTACCGCGCCGCTCAGACGATCAACGGCGCGGCGTTTCCGGCCGGGCTGCGGGAGAATGCCCGGTTTGATGAGCCATTGTTCACGCCGACGACCAAAGCCGACACCGGCCACGACGAGAAGCTCACCTGGGACGAGCTGGTCGGTCTCGTGGGCGGCAACACGGCCGTCTTGCTGCGCGACGTCAGCCTTCGTCTGTATCAACGGGCGAGCGAGCTCGCCAACGCGAAAGGCATCCTCATCGCCGATAGCAAGCTGGAGTTCGGCTGGATCGACGGCGCACTGACCTGGATCGACGAGGCGTTTACGCCCGATTCGTCACGCTTCTGGGCGAGAGAGGATTATCGCCTGGATGGCACGATCCCGAGCTTCGACAAACAATACTTGCGCGACTATCTGACGGAGAGCGGTTGGAATCGGGAGCCCCCCGCCCCCGAGCTGCCGGCCGACGTGGTCCGAACCACCAGCGACCGTTACGTCAGCATCCTGCAGCGCTTGATTGGTCAGGATGGATCTGCTGCAGTTTAGCGCGGCGAGCGACGAGCAGCTCCAGGGTACGCTCAGGCGACTCGGCATCTCCCTGACGGTCGGTGAGGCGAGGGGCGTGTGTCGCCTGTTAGGGCGAGATCCGACGCTGACCGAGCTGCACATTTTCAATACGCAGTGGAGCGAGCACTGCTCCTACAAGAGTAGCCGGGGGCAGTTGGGTCAGTTGCCGACCTCGGCGCCCTGGGTGATTCAGGGGCCGGAAGAAGACGCTGGGATCGTGGAGTGTTGCACCTGGCAAGGGGTGCGCTGGGGTATCGTCGTCGGACACGAGTCGCACAATCACCCCTCGCAAATCGTGCCCTATGAAGGCGCGGCCACCGGCATCGGCGGAATAATCCGCGATGTGCTCTGTATGGGCGCCCACGTCGTCGCCGTGGCCGATGCCCTGCGCTTCGGCGATCCATCGGGCCCGCAGGGCGCGACGGTCCGCTACATCGCCGACGGCGTCGTGGCGGGGGTGGCGGGCTACGGCAACGCCGTCGGCGTGCCGAATCTTGCTGGCGACGTGTACTGGGATTCCGGCTACGACAGCAACTGCCTTGTCAACGTCGTCTGCCTCGGCATCGTGCGAGCCGACGAAGTGATCCACAGTCGAGTTCCCGCGGGCGCCGACCAATGGGACGTGGTGCTCATCGGCAAAGCGACCGACTACAGCGGCTTCGGTGGCGCGGCATTCTCCTCCGGCGTGCTGGTCGCCGATGATGTGGACTCCCAGAAGGGAGCCGTCCAGGTCCCCGATCCGTTTCTCAAGTCGGTGCTCATACGCGCTACCGAGGCCGTCTTCGCGGAGCTGCGCCGGCTAAAGCTGGAGGTAGGATTCAAGGATCTCGGGGCCGGAGGCATCGCATGCGCGTCGTCGGAGATGGGTGGCGACGTGAGCGTGGGCGTCGAGATCTTCCTCGACCGCGTTCACGTCTCCTTGCCGGAACTGTCGCCCCACGTCATCGCCTGCGCCGAGACGCAGGAGCGGCTCCTCTGGATCGTCCCGCCGTCGTTCACACCCGCGCTGCTACGCACCTACAACGAGGACTTTGACCTACCGAACGCCGCCGAGGGCGCCCAGGCGCGTGTCATTGGGCGCACGAGGGACGACGACCGCTATGTCCTCAGCGCGGGTGGACAAGACGTGTGCAACGCTCCCATCGCCGCGGTGTGCCGAGGAATACGCTACCAGCGGGAAGGGAAGGCTCCGGAACGACCACCCGCAGGCCAACCTCCGTCGCCGTTGGAGCGCTACGACGAGACAGCGCTGCGCGTGCTCTCCCAACCCAACGTTGCGTCCAAGTCGGCTATCGTCAGTCGCTACGATCAGGAAGTGCAGGGTTGCACCGTGCTGCGTCCGGGCGAAGGTGACGCGGGCGTGATCGCGCCGCTGGCAGGCTGCCCGGTTGGCGTTGCGCTCACTGTCGATTGCACGCCGGCGTACTGCCGGATCGATCCGTACACCGGGGCCGCGATGGCCGTGGCGGAAGCGGCGCGCAACGTGGCTGCCGTCGGGGCGCGTCCACGTGCGCTCACTGACTGTCTCAACATGGGGAATCCCGAGGACCCGGAAGACTTCTGGGCCTTTACGGAGTCGGTGCGCGGCGTCGCCGACGCCGCGCGGGCGCTTGGTCCAGATGGCAATGGGGGACCGCCCCTGCCGGTGATCTCGGGCAACGTCAGCTTTTACAACGAGGCGTCCGGCGGGCACGCCATCCCGCCTTCACCCATCATTGCCTGCGTCGGAATCCTGGATGATCACACAAAGGCGCTGGGCCTGCAGGTGACGGCGCCTGATGTGGCGTTGGTCCTGATCGGACGTCGACACGCAGCCTTTGGGGGCTCGGTGTACGAGGCGATCCGAATGGGCCGCGTGCCCGACGCCGAGAGCCACGACCTGCCGCCGCTGGAGCTGGACGCCGAACGGCGCGCCAACGAGGCGATGGTCGAGCTGGCTGCTCGCGACCTGGCGCTCGCCGCGCACGACATCAGCGACGGTGGACTCCTGGTGTGCGTGGCGGAGATGCTGCTCGGCGCTCGTGGCGACGGGCGCTTAGGGGCCGAGCTCGACCTGTCGGCGGTGGCCGAGCGGGCTGACGCGGCGCTGTTTTCGGAAGCAGGCGGCTTCCTGGTCGCCGTTGTTCCAGAGCTGATTCCGGCCGTGGAGCGTGTCTTACGCGAACGCGCACTCGAAGTCGTTGTTGTCGGGCGAACCGGCGGCGATCGATTGCTCGTTCGCCACGCCGGAGCGACCGTCCTGGACGTGCCAGTGGCCGACTTGGCGTCGGCATGGTTGGGCGCGGTGCCGGAGGCGATGGCGTGAGCGGGCGCGTCGCGGTGCTGCTATTTCCCGGTACCAACTGCGAGGAGGAGTCGCTGCGCGTGGCCCGCCTGGCCGGACTGGAGGCCGAGCTAGTCCGTTGGAATCAGGACCTGGACGCCGATTCGTTCGATGGGTACGTCTTGCCAGGCGGATGGGCCTACGAAGATCGGGTGCGCGCCGGGGCGATCGCAGCCCGGGAGCGGATCGTCTCGACCATCGCCGTGGAGGCGTCGCGCGGCAAGCCGGTGCTGGGCATCTGCAACGGCGCGCAGGTGCTAGTCGAGACCGGGCTCGTTCCTGGACACAGCGGCAGCGCCGCGATGGCACTGGCTGCCAACAATCGCGGCTATCGCTGCGCCTGGGTCAAGGTAAAGCTGCAGGTGTCGCCGGGCCGCACCGCCTTCACGTCCGCCTTTGCCCCCGGACAGATCGTAGACCTGCCGGTCGCGCACGGTGAGGGACGGTTCGTGACCGATTCGCGGACAACCGTCGAGCGCCTCATCGCCGGATCGCAGATACCGTTCGCCTACTGCACAGCCGGCGGGGAACTGGCTACGGAGTTTCCCGAGAATCCCAATGGCTCGATCTACGCCGCGGCGGCCGTCTGCAATCCCGCTGGCAACGTGATGGCGTTGATGCCCCACCCGGAACGAGCGAGCTGGTGGTGGCAGCACCCGCCGCACCGGCGCCCCCCTGGGCTAGCCGCCCGTCCCGACCGCCTCAATGTCGCGGCCCCGGCACACGCGATTTTTCGCTCGATGGCCGCCCATATCGCCCAGCGCACCCGGAGTCGCCTACCGTGCTGATCAGCCTGGCGGTGCGCTTGCTGATTCCGGACACCACGGCGATTTCCGCGCTACGCTCCCTGCGGCAACAGTCGCTGGCAGCATTGCTCGAGCTGCGGCGAGAGGTGTGTTGGGGCTTCGACATCGCGAGTGATGTCGAAGCCGCCGTGGACCGGCTGCTGCGCACGGATGTGTTGGTGAATCAAAACAAGCATCGGGTGCGCTGGTGGGCCGGCGACCTCGAGCTGGCCCCATCGGTGAACGGTGCTGGGTTGCTGCATGCTGCCTCGGTGCTGGTGGAGTCGAGGGACGACCCTGACGTACCGGCCATGCAGCAGCTGCTGTCGCGACGGCTTGGCTTCGCGGATCTCCGAGTCGTGCGCCATGGGACCCTGTGGCACGTGGTCACGGCCGACGGCGGCTCCTCGGCGACACTGGCCCGCCACGCGATCGACGCTCTGCTCGCCAATCCGCATGGCCAGATTGCCACATTGCTCGGCGGCTCATAGCTCCCAGACGCTAGTCTCTTAACCGCGTTCGATTGACCGTCGCGACGTGGTCGGCGCATACTATGTGGTGGTCTGGCTGAACGTTGACCGAGCGGCCGCGCTCCTCCTTCGTTGCGCCATGGCGGCAGTGCCGGTCGACAGCATGGGGCTACCTTCGCCGGCTCAGACTGGTCTGGTGGGGAAGGGGGGGGCGATGCCGGAAGTGCAGCTCTCCATGCTGGCGGCGGAGGTGCGCGCGGCCATCGACAACGAGGACCTAGACAGCGCCGCGCACACCTGTCTTCGCGTGTTGACTCGCTACCCCCGCTGGGTAGATGGCTACTGGCTCCTGGGGTCGATCCTCGTCGAGCGGGACCACCCGGACAAGGCCAGATCCTGTTTTGAGGCCGTGGCCAGCGCCATGCCGGACGATCCCCGACCCTATGAGGGCCTCGCGGCGGTCGCGCAACATCAAGGCGACCTGTCGTCGGTCGCGGCGGGACTGTTCCGAGCCATCGAGGTTGGAGAGACGAGCCAGGGCGTGCAGAGCGCCTGGCTCGGCATGTGCCGCAGGCTGGGGCGTCCCGAGGAGCCGGTGCGCACCGACGCGCTACTCGCCCATACATTCCTCATTGCCGGACGCTATCAGGAGGCGGAGCGCTCGGCGGAGAAGGCGCTCCTGGAGGAAGCGGATAGGCTTGATGTGCTGCTGGTGCAGGCGATGGCCAGGCTGTTTGTTGGTAACCGGAACGGCGCCCGATCGAGCTGCGAGCAGCTCCTAGCGCTCAGCCCGGATTGCCTGAAGGCCCTCGCCGTATCCCGCTATCTGTTACTTGAGGACCGCGACCTAGCGAGCCGTGCGAATGAGCTTGGGGATACTTTGGCGGCTCTCGATCCCGAGGGGCGGACGCTGATCTGGCTGCGCGGCCAGCTCAGCGTCCGCGGCTTCGATGTCGGCGGACTGCCGTCCGAGCCGCACTTGGTCTGCTGGGGTGAGGAGACCAACGGCGTTGCATCGACATCGATCGCGCGAGCAGAGTCCGCTACGCCAACCGAGCCGGCACACCCGGCTATCGAACCTGCCGGTGACGTTGCGGGTGGCGCACCCTCCCCAGAGGCTCAATCCGCCTCGGAAATGACCGGTACGCCCGGGCTCGACGCGACGACCCTAGGGTCCGACTCGCAGCCGTCGGAGGTTGATGGTAAGGCAGACCGTTCGGTCCAGCAGATAAGCGATGTGTCCACTCCGCCACCGACCGTGGCCGCGCAAACTGAACAGCCCAGCCAAGCGCCGGAGCAGGCGCCTGGGCCTGGGGATGGCGGAAATGACGTGATGGCGCGCATCGCGGCGCTGCCGGGAGTGAGAGCAGCGGCGGTCATCTATCCGGATGGACGGATCGACTTGAGCTCCCGCGATGGACCCGCCGACAGCGTGTTCGCCGCGGTGTCCGCGGCAGTGTTCGGGCCGGTGGCCGGCGTCTTACAGCAGGGGGGGGTATCGCAGTTGGACGCTTGCCTGCTTGAGGCGGGGCAGACCGTGGTCCAGATGAAGGCGGTCGGCGGTCACGTCCTGATGGTCATCGCGGCCGGCCCGGTGAATAATGGCCTGGTCCGGTTGGCGCTGAAGCACGCGGCGGATACAATCCCACGTGCGTAGGGGGAGGCCGCTTGTCGAGTCCGTTGTGGCGACGACTATCCTGTATCGTCCTGTTCATCGTTGCTCACGGCACTGTGCTCCCCTTGCCGGCTCAAGCGGCGGCAGATAAATCCGACCCGACCGCGCCTCAAACCATAGCGCTCGACTTTGACGTTCCGGGCGGCCATTTCTTTACGGAGGCGAATGGGGCGCCACTGGGGAAAAGCTCGACCGGCTTTCAGCTCGGCGACGACGGGGGGATCGCCATGTGGACCGGCTACCAGCGACTGGGCGGCGTTGGCCTACTGGGATATCCGGTCTCCGGGCGTTTTCTCGCCAACGGGATGGTCGAGCAAGCAACGCAGCGTGCGATCTTGCAATGGCAGGCGAACAGTGGCAGCGTGGTGCTGGCCAACGTGTTCGACCAGCTCCACGACCTAGGCAAAGACGCCTGGCTGCGCCAGGTCTACCAGATTCCTCCGCAGGCGAGCTTCGATGAGCACAACCTAACCTTCGCTCAGGTGCAGGAGAAGCGCCTCGCCTTGCTCGCAGGCGTGCCGGCCATCAAGGCGCGCTTCGACTCGGCAACAGACCCGATTCAGCTCTACGGCTTGCCGACATCGGGACCCGTCGACTTCGGGCCGATGGTGGCCCTACGTTGCCAACGCGTGGTGTTCCAGTATTGGAAAGTGGCGACGCCTTGGGCCAAACCGGGAGATGTGACCCTGGTCAACGGTGGAGACGTGGCCAAGGCTGCCGGCACGGTTCCAACCGCGGCCGCTACACCGTCCCCGTCACCGGTGGTGGATGGACAGGCAGCCACGCTGCCGTGGTCCGGTTGGTGGTGGCCGGCCTCGCTGAGTCCGTATACGCCTCCCTACCTGTTCGGCGCCGATGGTCCGCTGGCGAAGTATGACCAGTATGTCGCCGCTCGCGGACAGCCCCTTCCGGGCGTCCAGCAATGGGAGCGGCAACACCTCGTCTGGAATGATCCGACTTTTGATTGGGCTGGGCACTGCAACGGGTGGGCCGCTTCGGCGCTGTTGGAGCCGGAGCCGACGGCACCGACCACGGCGAGCGGAATAACTTTTGGTGTTGGCGACCAGAAAGGATTGCTGGCGGACTATCACTTCTCCGATACGCCGCTCTGGGAATACGGCAGCCTGAAGAGCAGCCTTTTGCCGGCTGACTTGCATCGCATGGTACTTACCTGGCTGGGACAGCGACACTTGGGCTTCGTCATCGACGACTACGCTGCCAGCGATCAGATCGAGAGCTTCCCCGTCTATCGCTTTCACCTGGTCTACCTGCCGGACCCACTCGACGCCAACAAGACGCATGTGCAGGTCACCCTGTGGATGGCCGACTACCACGTACCCGCTGATTTCACGGGACTACGGCCCTACCCCAGCGCGGACGGCCAGCGCTTCGATTACTTCATCACCGGCCCGAAGGACAATCCCACCGGGGGTGAGTGGGAAGGCGTCAGCCTGGTCGGGAAGCGAGGCCATCCGCGCTTCATTTGGTATCCCGATCCGGCGGTGCGCAACGTCGGGACCACCCTGACCGACCCGGCGCTGACCTATTCGACGATCCTGGATATCCTGGGCCGGGCCCAGCCGAAGTCACCGTCAAATGGCCCGTTGCGCTGGCAGCGGCCATCGCCCATCGGCAGCCGGGACCTTCCCTGGCTGGGCAATGAGGAGAGATGATGCATATTTCAGAGCTCGACACGCCGGTCATGGTCGTGGACCTTGACGTCGTCGAAGACAATATTCGCCGGCTGCAGTCCGCGCTCGACGCGGACGGCGTTGGCTGCCGCCCCCATATCAAGACGCACAAGATCCCGGCCATCGGGCGAAAGCAGATCGCGGCGGGAGCCATTGGAATCTGCTGCCAGAAAGTTGGCGAGGCGGAAGTGTTCGCCGCGGCGGGCTTTACGGACATCCTCATCGCCTACAACATCGTCGGCCGGCCCAAGACGGAGCGACTCGCCCGGCTACAGCGACAGGGTCGAGCAATCGCCGCCTTAGATTCCCGCGAGACCGCCCAGGGCATAGCCGACGCCGCTCGCGATGAAGGGGTGACCGTACCCGTCGTCATCGAGGTTGACTCGGGCGGCCATCGCGCCGGAGTCCAAACTGCCGAGCAGGCGCGGAGCCTGGCGCGAATCGTTGGCGATCTCCCGACGCTGCGCCTGGAGGGAATCATGTGCTACCCGACCACCAAGCACGTGATACCGATCCTTCAGGAGACCCGCGCCGCCCTGGAAGGCGATGGCGCTCATTGCGCGATCGTCAGTGGAGGCGGTACGGGGCTGCACACGATCGCCCGCGAGGCCGGGTTGACGGAGCACCGATCCGGCACCTATCTCTACAACGATATGAGCTGCGTACGCGCCGGCAAGGCGACGGTGGAACAGTGCGCGATGCAGGTGCTGGTGACCGTGGTGAGCACCGCTTCGCCCGGCTTTGCCACGGTTGACGGCGGGTCCAAGACGTTTACGAACGACGCGCTCCAGTCAAATGGACGAAACGGACTGGTGTTGGAGTATCCCGACTGTTACTTGGAGCGCATGAACGAGGAACACGGCATCTTGAACACCTCGCAGGCGGAGCGTGGGCCGCGAGTCGGCGAAAAGGTGCGCGTCATCCCGAATCACGCCTGCGGAACGACCAATCTGCACGACTACGTTGCCGCGCATCGGGGTGGGCGGGTGGAAGCTATCTGGCCCGTGGCCGCCCGGGGGACTATCCGTTAGTGACCGGTCAGCGCATCGTCGTCGCCGATGACGAGATCGACATTCGTCGACTTGTCGCCTACACGCTGCGACGGCAGGGCTATGTCGTCTGGGAAGCCAGCGAGGGTGAGGAGGCGCTTGCCCTGGCGCGCCAGGAACATCCTGACCTGGTGCTGCTGGATGTCCTCATGCCCGGTTTGAGTGGCCTCGAAGTGGCCACCGCGCTAGCAACAGATCCGGGAACCGCTGCGATTCCCGTCATCATGCTGTCGGCATTGGGTCAGTCCAGCGATGTCGCGGCCGGACGCGAGACCGGCGCTCGAGCCTACCTGACGAAGCCCTTCTCTCCATCTGAACTGGCGGAACGGGTAGCTACGGTGCTCGCCAGCCAGAACTGAGGCACGTGGCCATGGCCCTTCGACGGCGCGTTACCGCCATGCGTAACTCTTTCCGTTCGCGGCCCGACCAGCATGTGATATACTCAATTCCGTGTGGAGGATATCCTTGGGAAGGCGATCGGCCCATCGCGTGCTGATATCCCTGCCGGAGCACCTGCTGTCGGAGGCGGATCGAGTTGCCGAGGCGAGCGGAGTGACCCGGAGCGAGCTGGTGCGCCGGGCGCTTGCCGACTGCATCGCCCAGTTTGATCAGCAGCGCCTGCGCGATGACTGCGCGGAAGGGTACCGCATGCTGGCCGAGGAGGATCTGGCCGAGGCTGAGGCGTTCATTGGCATGAAGGCGTAAGCATGGAGGACTCTGCTGCACCCCGCTTTCGGCGGGGCGACGTGGTGCTCGTGCCCACACCGAGCGGCTCAGCGTCCCGGTCCGAGCAGCTTGCACCGGGTGTCGTCGTCCAAGGGGATCTCGGTAACGAGTTCGCGCCCAATGTCATCGTTTGCCTGATCTCATCGTCGGTGCCCGCACGCGTCTACCCGATGCACGTGCGGCTGGAAGCGGGATCGCCGGAGGCCGTCGAAGCGGGAGTTGAGCGCACCTGCATCGTCAAGACGGAGGCGATCGTCACCGTCCCACGGCGTGCCGTACAGCGACGGCTGGGTACGCTGCCCAAGCAGGTATTGGCGCGATTGGACGCTTGCCTGCGCTTGAGCTTGGGGCTGGGCACGTAGCAGCAATTGGTGAGGCAGAGAGACCGGTCGATTGGACTTGGCCGGCCACGAATAGGAACAGTGGAGGTTGCATGCCGATCTACGAGTACGAATGTAGGGAATGCCGGCACGTGTTCGAACGCTTTCAGCGCTTTAGCGATGCGCCGGTGACGCAGTGCCCGGAATGCGAGGGGTCGGTCCGCAAGGTAATGCAGCCGGTCGGTATCTTGTTCAAGGGTTCAGGGTGGTATAAGACGGACTCGCGTCCCGCTGAGAGCTCGACAAATGGTACGAGCTCCTCGAAGGATACCGCCGCGCCAACCGCGGTGGAGGGCGCCAGCCCAGCGTCGGGCAAGGCGAGCGATGCCAAGCCTTCGAGTGACGGGGCGGCCAAGAGCACAGCCAGTCCATCCTCGAAAGCGGCGGCCGCCGCGTCCGGCGCCGGCTCCGGCAGTTGATCGCGCGTGCGCGCGGTGTTGCAACGGGTGTCGTCTGCTTCGGTCGCGGTGAACGGCGGCAGCGTCGCGGAAATAGGGCCGGGAATACTGGCCCTTGTGGCGATTGCCCGTGACGACAGCCCGGCCGTCCTGGCGCCGTTTGTCGAGAAGGTAACCAATCTGCGGATGTTCGGTGACGCCGCGGGGCGCTTCAGCCGGTCTCTCGCGGAAACGGCCAATGAGCTGCTCCTCGTCTCGCAATTCACCTTGTTCGGTGACGTGCGCCGTGGCCGGCGGCCAGACTTCAGCGCGGCGGCCCCGGCAGCCGCCGCGCAAGTGCTATTCAACGAGCTGACAGAGCGCTTTCGGGCGCGAGGCGTCCGCACCCAGACGGGCCGATTCGGCGCCGACATGCAGGTCGCACTCGTCAATGACGGGCCGGTTACGCTTATTGTCGACGTGTAATTCGACGAGATAGAGGGAGTCCATCGGTGGCTGAAGAGGCGAAGTTCCGGCGCGCACTCGTGTTGGCTGCGCACCCGGACGATCCAGAGTTTGGTTGTGGCGGCACCATCGCCAAGTGGGCGCAGGACGGCGTAGCAGTGGCATTTTGTCTGTGTACCAACGGGAATAAGGGTACGCCGGCTGCCGAGATGTCGCCGCTCGAGCTGACCCGCACCCGATACGATGAGCAGCGCGCCGCCGCCGATGTCCTGGGGGTCGGCGAGGTCATGTTCCTGGACAACAACGACGCTGAGCTGACGGTTAGCCTCGATTTCCGCCGCCAGGTCACGCGAGTAATCCGGCAGTTTCGACCTGACGCGGTGTTCACGCACGACCCGCGGCCGATCATTCACGGCAATCGATTTCTGAACCACCCCGATCATCGGGCGACCGGACAAACCGTGCTCGACGCCATCTATCCGACCGCTCGCGATCCCCTGAACTTTCCGGAGCAGTTTGCCGAAGGATTACTCCCGCACAAGGTACGCCACATCTACCTGTTTGGTACTGACGACGCCAACGAGTGGGTGGACATCGCCGACACGCTGGAGACCAAAGTCGAGGCGCTCAAGCGCCATCGCACGCAGATGCACGAGCCGGAAAAGCTGCTCGATCGCCTGAAGGAATGGGCCGCTCGCATGGCCGAGGGTCATGACCTGCAGTACGCGGAGGCATTCTGCCACGTCGAGATGATGGGGTTTTGAGGGGCCGGGGGGCAGAGGAGCAAGGGAGATTGGGGCCTGGTCGGACGCATGGCCAATCGGAGCATTCCCGTCCCACTGCGGGCCATGCCTCCCGGCGCCACCTCCCCTCTGCTCCCCTGCTCCCCGGCCCGCCTGCCCCTCATCGCCCCGCTGTCCTGGATCGTTTCGCGATCACGTGAAAACACACCGCTGCCACCCGCTCCGAGCCCAGCGACCATCTGGATTGTTGGGTTTTCGTCGCCTCAAGCCGCCAGGCCGGATCGCGGAGCACCCGGACGATCGGTCCGATGGGGGCCCAGCGCGCCGGGTTGGTTGGGCCGAAGATAGCGAGCGTAGGCACTCCCAGCGCGGCCGACAGGTGTGAGACGCCGGAGTCGTTGCCAACGTAGGCGGCGCAGCGAGTGAGCATGCCGGCAATGACGGGTAGCTCGAGGCCACTGAGGATCTGAAGGTTCGTAGCGCGATCCGCGACCAGTTGCCATTGGGCTAGGATGTCGGATTCCGCGGGACCGAGGAGCACGAGCACGCCGAGACCACCGCGGGTCAATGCCTCTGCCACCTCTACATACCGTTCCACCGGCCAGCGCTTGCTCGCGCCTCCGCTCCCCGGATGCATGGCGACGACGGGAGGCGCGCCGGTCCCAATGCGCTCCCGCCACCACTGCGCGGCTCGCTCCTCAGCCGCCGCCGGGACGAGGCGCGGTTGGCGGGCGCGAACCCGCCCGATGCCTAACGGGTCGAGGGCTTGAAACAGGTAGTCGGCGACATGTATGTTGGCGTCCTCCGGCGGTTGGGACGGCGAGCCAACGGTGCGCTTGACTCCCCATTGATCCAGACGGCCGGCTACGTGGACCCATTGTTTCAGCCAGACCACCGCCAGGTCGGCGGCTGCCCAGGTCGGTGCATGCGGGGAGTCGTCGCCGTACAGCATGCGGCCGGCGTCGTCTTCCACTGGCAGCGCCGCATCGACCAGGCCGGCGGCACGAACAAATGGCAGCAGCGAGCGCGGGCCCAGGAGGGTCACACGCGCCGCGGGCCAGCGCGTCCGCAGCGCCGACAGGGCCGGCAGGGTGAGCAAGCCATCCCCTACAGCCCCGGCGCGAACCACCAGTATGTGCTCCACGCACGGTAGCATGCCATGGAGGACGGAGCCGAGATTGCCCTGGCGCACCATTGGCCAAGAGCCGGCTACCCAACTGTTGCAGCGCAGTTTGGGTGCGGGAAGGACTGTTCACGCCTACTTGTTCACCGGCCCCGCCAACGTCGGGAAGACCACACTGGCGCTAGATTTCGCCCGCGCCCTCGTCTGCTCCGGAACACCGCCTCCCTGCGACCACTGCGCCGAGTGTCGCATGCTCCTCGCGAACGGGCATCCCGACGTAGAGCAGGTCGAGAGTGACGACGCCGACGCTACCGACTTCACAGCGCTGTGGGACACCTCGGTCGCCGATCGCCCATCACGCGCGCTGCGTATCGAGCGCGTTCGCGAGCTCATCAGATCCTGTGCGACGCGGCCATCGCAGGCCAGGTACCGGGTCGCTACCCTGGACGGCAGCATGGTCCAGGACGCGGCGGCGTCGGCGCTGCTCAAGCTCTTCGAAGAGCCAGGACCGTCGACCGTCCTGCTGTTGCGCGCCAACGCGGTCGAGGGGCTGCCGCCGCCGATCGCCTCGCGATGCCAAATCGTCCCCTTACGGCCGGTTCCAGCTACCGACATAGCGCGTTGGTTGGGTGAAGCCGACATCACGCCCGACTTGGCGCTCGACTGTGCCGGCGTCAGCGGCGGTCGACCCGGTCTCGCCCTGCGACTGGCCAAGACGCCGGGAGCAATGGACTCCCTGGGCAAGCAGGTGGTCACCGCGCTCGACCTCGTCGGAGCGGACACGGTAGCGCGCATCGAGCAGGCCGGCATCTGGGCCCGGAACTATGCAACGACCCGCGCCGCGATCGATTTGCTGAGTCTCGTCTGGAGAGACCTCATGCGGCTGGCCGCGAATGAGGAGGTGTCCGTATCCTTAAGGTCGGCGCGGCCCGCGCTTACAGACCTAGCCGGCCAGCTCGACATCGCCACGCTGGGTCGCCAACTCCGCGCGATCGCCCGAGCCTCGCGCCTGCTCGATGCCAACGTCCAGCCGCGACTGCTGCTGGACTGGCTGCTGTTGCAGTTGAGGGGACCTCTCCCCCGGCCCCTCCCCTAGGAAGGGAGGGGAGCTTCCACAGCAAGGGTAGTGACCTGTCGTGGCAACCACCGCTGGCGCTGCCACTACGAGCAACGATCGTCCCCGTCCAGACTCCCCTCCCTTCCTAGGGGAGGGGCCGGGGGAGAGGTCCCCGCCGTCCCAGCGTCGGCGCATCGCGACGGGGACGCTCGCTGGGATTGGGGCGGTGCGGCGGTCGTTGGGACAGCAGATCGAGCGCAACGGTAATCGCGCGCTCCAATTGGGGGTCGGCCCCGCGGGCGTAGTCCTGGGGCGCGTTGTCGATCTCGATGTCCGGATCGGTTCCATAGTTCTCGACGCCCCAGCCGACATCGTCGAAGTAGTAGGCAAACTCCGGTTGGGTTGTGACGGTGCCGTCCGCCAGCCGGTGGCGCGGGTTGATGCCAATCACGCCGCCCCAGGTGCGCTTGCCGACGAGCGGGCCGAGCTTCAACAGCTTGAAACCGTGGCAGAATATGTCGCCGTCCGAGCCCGCCAGCTCGTTGGTTAGGGCGACGATCGGCCCCGCCGGCGACTCGTACGGATAGGGACGAGGGGCGCCCCAGCGCGGGAAGGCGTAGCCGATGCGGCGACGCGCCAGCTTCTCCAGGAGCAGCCCGGAGACGTGGCCGCCGCCGTTGAAGCGGACGTCAATGATCAGGGCATCACGCTCGTATTCTCGCAAGAAGCCTCGATGAAACTCCGCGAAGCCATTCGCTCCCATATCCGGAATGTGGACGTAACCGACTCGCTGGCCGGTCGCTTCCTGTACCGCTGCACGCTTTGCCTCCACCCAGTCGCGGTACCGCGCCGGCCGCTCGTCACCGATCGCTTTGACCGTGACCGTGCGCGGCGGCTCGTCACCACGACGAACCGTGAGCAGCACGTCGTTGCCGGCTTGATTGACGAGGAGCTGCGCCGGTGAGACCCCGGCGTCGATCGGCTGCCCGTTAATTGCCAGCACGATGTCGCCAGAGCCGACATTGACGCCCGGGGCGTTCAACGGCGAGGTTGCGGTCGCGTCCCATGGATCACCGCGCAGCACCCGACCGATTCGGTACTGGCGCGTCGCGGCGTCATATTCCCAATCCACACCCAGGTAGCCTTGCCGGTAGTCGGGGCCCGGCCGGTATTCGCCGCCCCGCTCGTAGGCGTGAGACGTGCCCAGCTCGCCCTGGAGCTCCCAGAGCAGATCGGAGAACTCCGAGCGCGTGGTGACACGCTCCACGAGGGGAAGGTAGCGCCTGTGGACGGCTGGCCAGTCCACATTGGATAGGCTCTCCGTCCAGAATTGTTCCCGCTGCAGTCGCCAGGCCTCGCGGAACATCTGACGCCACTCCGCGGCGGGCTGGACGGAGATTTTGGCGCGGTCCAGATCGATCCAACCGCTCAGTCGCCCCGGTTTCTGGCCCTCGGCGTCTCTCACATCCGGCGGCTTCTCGCCGGCCTTGAGCACGCGCCAGCGCTCGCCGGACTGATAGAGCAGCGTCTTGCCGTCGCGTCCGAGCTGGAAATCGGTCACGCCGTCCACAAGGCGTTCTTGCTTCTGCGTGTCAAAGCTGAAGGACTCGATCGTCCCGTTGGGCGGCGGCGTACCGCCAACCAGGTTTCGATGGCGCGCCCCCTCGACCGGATAGCTGGAGAACAGCGCCTTGCCGGCGATGCCGGCGATGCGCCCATACCGCCCCTCGGGGACCGGAAAGGCAACTACTCGGTCGCTGATCCCCTCCAGGTCGATCTCCGTGGCCGGCGGAGCTTCCGGCTCCAGCTCGGCGGCGGCCTTCTTCTGCGCCTGCGCCTCCCTGCTCTCCGGCGGCTTGGCCTGGGGAACGAAGGGCGAGAGCAGATCGCGGCGCAGCGTCACGGCGAACGGCCGGCTCCCCTTGGGAAAGCCCAGGTCGAACTGCATGCCGTCGTAGACCGGATCAAAATCCCGATGGCCGATGAAATAGAGGTACTTTCCTTCTGGATCGAAGGCCGGCGCTCGGTCGATGAGGACTGGGCTGGTGGCGAACACGGACTCGCCAGTGTCGACGCGACAGAGCTTGATCGCCGACGATTGCGCGGTGTCGGCAAAGCCGTAGGCAAGCCAGCGACTGTCGGGCGACCAGGCGATGCCGCCGATGCGCTCGAACGGACTGCGATCCAATACGCGCAGCGGCGGCGTGACCTCCTGCTCACCGCGCAGATCCAGTACCAACAGCTCATTGCGGTGCGTCGTCAGCGCGACGAGCTCGGCCGAAGGAGCAACCTCAAGGTCGACCACTCGCCCTACGTCCAGTGTATCCAGCCGTCGCGACGGCGCGGAGCCATCCGCGGTGAGCAGGACCAGGGTCTCCCGCTCGCCTTCGTCGCTCGCGGCGGCGATCAGGCGCTTGCGGTCGTTGAGCCAGGTGAGCAGACGGTAGCGTACCCCGTCTGGCTGGCCGTGCTGGGACACACCGCCTTCCCAGTTGGCAAAGCTGAACGCCTTTCCTCGCGTGGAGATGGCCAGACCGGAGCCGTCCGGATTCAAGGTGGCGCTATGCACGAAACGCGACGCGGGCACGAAACGACGGTTGCGCTGGGTCCGCGAGCTGC
Source organism: uncultured Chloroflexota bacterium (assembly GCA_937967325.1). Taxonomy (GTDB): domain Bacteria; phylum Chloroflexota; class UBA4733; order UBA4733; family UBA4733; genus UBA4733. Next base: position 78,606 of record CALBSQ010000235.1, on the reverse strand, counting down.
CTAGCTGTATGTCCAGCCGTCGTGTCTCATCGCTTCGCGGGTCAAACAGGTAGATGTCGGCGCCGGAGTGGTAGACGAGGCGCTCCCGGTCGGCGCTGAGGTTGCGCGCGTAGTAGGTCTCGTGGTCGGTGTGGCGGCGTAGGTCCTCTCCCTGGGGCGTACACGAGTAGAGGTTGCCGACGCCCTCGTGATCGGAGAGGAAGTAGATTCGGTCGCCAACCCAGCACGGATAGGCCAGATTGCCGGTCAGCGCCACCAGTGGACGAAAGTCACCCCTGCCGTCAGGGTCCACCCAGAGCGTGCCGGCAGTTCCGCCGCGGTAGCGTTTCCAGCGGGCGGCCTCGCCGTATTGGTGCCGGCCGATGACGACCCCGCCCATCCTGACCGCGGAAATGGGTCCACTGTGGCGCTCGTGCGACACGGAGTTTGCCGGCCCCAGCGACAGCTCGCGCGGCAGGCCTCCATCGGCGCGAACGATGTTGAGCCATTGCTCGCTAAAGGGACGACCGGCGTTAGTAGCGTAAAGAATGTCCGAGCCATTGTGCGACCAGCCGGCAACACTGCAGGTCGCTGCCTGAAACGTCAGTCGCCGCGACGGACCGCCGGTCGAGGGCATCACGTAGATCTCAGCGGGGCCCTCTTCGCGACCAACGAAGGCCAGCAACGTGCCGTCGGGCGAGAAACAGGACCGGGAGGCCTCGCCAACCCCCGCTGTGAGGCGGTAGGCTCGACCACCCTCGGCCGAGACGGTCCACAGATCATCCTCGCAGGCAAACGCAACGACATCTCCATGCAAGGCGGGAAACCGGCAATATCCTCGATTCGCCGCGCCGCGTCCGGGGCTGCCGGCGCCGTCCATAGGACCCCCTCTCCGATCGTCTGACTCGAAGCAGGGTACGGATCACGCGGCGATCGGTCAATGCGTCAACGGACCATGCCAACAAGGCGATGTTTGGCGGGCGCATAGCTTGCTGGCATAATCGACCTTTGTTGTATACGGTCACGTCGAAGCATGGAGAGGTTGCCAAGAATGGCGTCGCAGAAGCTGCGGGTGGGGATTGTCGGCACCGGGGGTATCGCGCGCTCCGTCCACATTCCGGGGTATCAGAAGCTGGCCGATCGGGTCGAGCTGGTTTCGACATTCGACGTGGCGGCGGAGCGCGCCGAGCAGACGGCGGCCCAGTTCAACATCCCGCACCACTTCGGCGATTACGAGCAGTTCCTCGACGGGCCGAAGCTGGACGCCATCAGCATCTGCACGCCGCCCAACTCGCACGCTCCGTTGGCAGTGCGGGCGTTCGAGCACGGTCTCCACGTGCTGTGTGAGAAACCGGTGTCAACATCGGCGGCTGGCGCGGTGGAGATCGTGCGCGCGGCCAAGATGGCCAATCGGGTGCTGATGGTGGGATTCCAGCACCGCTTCACCCGCGCCGAAAAGACGCTCAAACGTGTCGTCGACGACGGCGGGCTGGGCAGCATCTACTACTCTCGTGCGCAGTCCCTTCGTCGCCGCGGCATTCCGGGCTGGGGCGTCTTCACCAGCAAGGAGCTCTCCGGCGGCGGCCCGATGATGGACATCGGCGTCCACGTGCTCGACCAGACGATCTACCTGCTCGGCAATCCGACGCCGGTCAGCGTCTTCGGCTCGACCTATCGCAAGCTCGCCACGCGCGTAGGATTCAACAGCTTCGGTCCGTGGGATCCCTCGACCGTGGAGACCGAAGATTTCGCCACGTCGATGGTGAAGTTTGCCGACGGCTCCACGATGCTGCTGGAAGCCGCCTGGATGCTCAACATCGGCAGCTCCGGCCACAATGTGCTGCTCTGCGGCACCGAGGGCGGCGCTGAGCTCAACCCGCTCAAGATTTTCTCGGAGCGCCACGGGATGCTGTTTGACGAGACACTGCCGGAAGGGCTCGGCGGCCGCGGCCAGGACCGAGATCAGGACGAGAAGATCGCCCATTTCGTGGACTGCATCCAGCAGCATCGCCAGCCGTTAGTCACCCCGAGCGAGATCGTCAACGTTGCCCTGATCATCGACGCTGTGTACGAGTCCGCGGCCACGGGCAAGGCGGTGGAGATTACGCAGCCGGAGTGGTGAGGCGCGGGCCCTCACCCCCAATCCTATCTGGGTGGTGGCACGGCGAGGCCGGCTGGTACGGGCTGAGGCCCCCTCTCCGGCTTCGCCACCTCTCCCCCAATTCTGGGGGAGAGCCGCCACGGCCGTGCCACCGGCAAAACGGATGGCCGTCCCCAGCCCGGGGCAGGGCAGTGTTGGGAGCGCTATCCCCGCCACCGCTCTCCCCCAAACTTGGGGGAGAGGTGGCGAAGCCGGAGAGGGGGCCATCACCCCAACAACTGGCCTCCCCTTCCTGAGCTTGCTGCTGAGCCGTGCTCCGCAATGGCCGGCAAAGCGGGTACGCTGTCCTTGCGAACCGTTGCAATCCGGTTCGCCGCGGCCGCCCGCTACCCCGGCACGACACCCCGCACGAAATCTAGCGGGTTCTGGACCGTGCGCTCCTCCAGCGAGGACTGGCGGCAGACGCGCTCGCCGCGGCCCCTCAACTCTGCGAGCATCTCTTCCCGCGCCGCCCAGGGCAGGAGCTCCATCTCGGATTGGAAGAAGCTGACCCCTTCCAGCAGGTGATGCACCGTCGTCTCCGCGTCGACCGCCGTCCAGGGCACCACGCTCGGCACAGTCCGGACATCACGGAGGCCCGCCTCGACGAAGCGGCGGCCGACCTCGCCAGGCTCGTGCAAGACTTGGCGAACCGTGGTGCCTTGGCGCTGCGCCAGGTCGAAGACGGGGGCGAACCAGTCGCGAAACCAGGGGAGATCGAAGGAGAAGCGGCAGGGCGCCATCACGGCCACGATTCCCCCCGGCTTGGTGACGCGGCGCATCTCCCGCACCGCCCGCGGCACATCCTGGGTGAAGTGCAGGAAGCCCACGCCAACAGTCGCATCGAAGGCGCCGTCCGCGAAGAACGGCATGTGCTCGGCTCGCGCCTGCCGGAAGGTCAGGTTCTCGGCCCTGTGTTGCCGGGCCTTGGTCTTGGCCCGCTCCAGCATTCCGATTGCGGGGTCGATGCCGACGATCCGTCCGTCCGGCCCCGTCGCTTCCCACAGGCCGCCCTCAAAAGTCTGGCTGCCGGTCCCGCAGCCGCACTCCAGCATGTTGGCCCCGGCCGGAATCGCCGCGAAGGCCGTGAAGGCCCGCCGTTGCTCAACTGCCCTTGGGAACATTCTGGCCGCGCTGGCGTCCCAGTTCTCGAATAGGTTGAATTGGGACAGGAAGATGAGCTGGAGGCGTCGCTCCATGTAGCCGGAGTCCACTAGCGCGCGGCGCGCTTGCTGGTACCGCTCCTCGCCGAGGGGGGTATGCAGCACGTAGCGGCGACCATCCTCGACCGTCAGCGAATAGGCGCCGGCAAGCAGGCCAGCCAGGAGCTCGTCGTCTAGCTCGTACTCCACCCATGGCCGGTGCAGCCTGCCGTGGACGAAGTCGTCTTCGCTGACGCGGCCGTAGTGGCGCACGGCGCCGTGATTCTCGACGTAGGTGACGACCGCGTAGACGCGGACGAGGGCGCCGATGCCGCGATCGGCGACGAAGCGCCGCAGGCGGGAGATCGCCGCATGGGCGATGACGGGGCCGACGTGGATATCGCCCAGCCGGTCGTGGGCGATGGCAGCGGCGGAGGAGATCAGCATCTCCTGGCAGGCCGTGCGACCGAGCCGAGCGGCGGCCGGCAGGTCGCCCAGTACCTCGGTAATGGGCGGCTCGCGCCACCGCTCGACGGCGAGTTGGGCGGCGGCATGTTGCAACGCCTCCTGGCTGTCGTCCTCGAAATACTCCCGCTTTAGCCCGGCGAGCCAGGGATCGAGGGCGAGGCCATAGTCCAGGCAGGAGCGGAGGTCGTCGACCAGTCCGGTCGAGAACGGAAAGCGGTCCATCGCTACCTCCTCCCGCAGCCACCTCAATCCGCTCATTCATGATACATAAAGGTGCTGTGAGCGGCGACGCCCGTGACACATCCTCATTTCAGGCGTCGTTGGGGGGTGGAGAACACATGCACGTGCTACTGACGGTCCGCAGCCGGCTGGTCTACCAGGTGCTGCGGGACCTGCTTCGAAGCTACGACCGGACTTTCTCGTCAGTCCCCATCGAAAAGGCATTGGCCGCGGAGGATCGGCCGGGGGTGATCTACTGGGCGCGGGAATGGAATCGGGAGGCCCAGGCCGAGTTCTCTCGACTGGCCGGGACAACTGTGCTCCCATTTGTCATTTGCAACCACCTCACCACGTTACGGTCAAGACTCATCGTTCTGAAAAGCGGGGCGCGCGGCGTGGCGACCGAGGACGAGGACGACCTGGAAGCTCTGGTGCTCCAAATCTCGCGGATCGCGGCGGAGCGTGACGCATCCCAGTGGCGGGTGGGCAGGATGGTGTTCGATGCGTCCGAGCGCTGCCTCTATGACGTGGGCGTGCGTGTGTCCCTGTCGCCCACGGAGGCAAGGCTGCTGAAGCGATTGTGCCTGGAGAGCGCCGAAGACCCCGAGCGCCGTTTGAGCACCCGGCAACTGACGTCGGAGCTGTCCGTGTTGGACGCCGGTTTGAAGAGTAAGGAGTCCTCAGTTCGCACCTATGTGACCAGGCTGCGACGGCTGATCGAGGATGATCCGGAGCAGCCGACGGTGCTGAAGCACAACGGCAAGGGCTATTTCGTCGTGGTCGGACCGGATGACGCAAAGTCGCATTGAGTTACTGGAGGACATCGGTCCCAGAAGGGGCGGGCCACGCAAAACGGCAATTGCGTTCGAGTGCGAAAACGCAAATACAAATTTGCGTGGCCCCCCCTAGACTTGACTCCAGTGGCCGCCGAAGCGCATCCGTGCCGGCCGAAGGCGAGGAAAAGGGAGCAGCCCCTGATGGCAGCGTCGATGGGGTCCGATTGGGGGGGGCGCGCTTCCAAGGAAGGTGAGGACCGCGTGGTGGGGCAACAGGCACGCGTAATCGATGAGCTGCAAGTCAGCGATCATGTCAATGGGCTAAGCGCGTGTTGGATTGGACTGTAGCCTGCCGCGTTGGCCTGGTGCTGTGGCTTGGGGGCGCTGGACTGCTCAAGTTGCGGGACCGGACGGGCTTCCGGCGGGCGGTCCATCATTATCGCATCCTACCGAGAGGGGTGGGGCGTTTGTATGCCGAGGGGGTTCCGCTCGCGGAATTGGTTTCTTCTCTTTTCCTGCTGAGCGGTGTCGCTGTTGGGCTCGGGGCTTTGCTGGCAGGATTGCTCTTAGCCAGCTTCGCTGTCGCGGTGGCGACCAATTTGTACCGAGGACGGGATCTCGACTGCCATTGCTTTGGTAGTCGTGCCCGCATGCCCATCGGCCCTCACACGCTCGCAGCAGACCTGTCCCTTCTGCTGCCTGCCGTGGCTTTACTCACGAATGCCGTGCGGCATGGAGGCCTACTTGCTTCCGGATGGCCGATACGCGGCGGTTCGCCGACGGCTGGCAGCTTCGTCATAGGGCTTGGCTACGCCCTCGCCGTTGGCTTGATCTACCTAATCTGGGGCAGTTGGCATCCTGTTTCGTCGCAGACCTCGTCCGTGCGAACCGCGCGCTCTTGGGAGGAGTAGCCATGGCACCGTATGTACTCGCAGCTGTGGCGGTGCTCTTCGTCCTGGTAGTGCTTGAGGGCGTTGGCATTTTCGCGCTTTTTCGTCAGGTCGGCTTGCTGCATCTGGCCCTGACCGGTGATGGGGGCGACCCATTCCCGCGCAAGCCGAACGCGGAGCCACTTCCCATTGGTGCTGAGGCGCCGTATCTCACCGGCATATCTGTCCAAGGTGAGCCGGTGTCGCTGACAAAGCTGGCAGGCCAGCGGGTTTTGGTGGCCTTTGTGCATCCCCTCTGTGAGCCGTGCAACACAATCGCGCCGGAGTTGGAGGTACTGCACCGTGATGGGGCGCTGAACACCCGGGTGATCGTTGTAAGCGATGCCGACCGCCTCTCCACAGAGGAGTACGTTGCCGAGCACCGCCTGACGGTGCCGGTCCTCTACGAGCCTCGCGACGACTTTGCACAGCCCGCCCCGGTGCTCGGCCGCTTCAAGGTCCCTCGGACACCCTTTGCGTATCTCTTCGACGAGCAGCATCGCGTGGTGGCCAGCGGCACGACCGGTGGCAAAGTTTTCTTCTGGCAGGTGGCGAAGGGGGTGCCGGACACCCAAGCGGTGGCCCACCCTGTCCCGGGCGCGGATCGAGCGCGTCCCGCCGAGATCGGCCGCCGGTAGGCGGCGAGGGGAGTTGTGTCATGAGGTAGGCAAGGAGCCCTTCGGATCATCTCGGACAGGCGTGTTGCACAGAGGAGGAGTTCGTGGACAGTCAAATGCAGGAGTTCAGCAAGCGCCTTGCGCGGGCGCAGCCACGGCGCGGCTTCGTGGGCTCACTCGGCCGGATGGCGGTTGGCGCGAGTGCCCTCGGCCTTGCCCTGACGGGTCTGCCGCGTCCGCTGGCGGCCTTGGCCGCGGCGGGCCCGCCAACGCCCAGGCCGAAGGGCTTCCCGCCTCTCCCGCCGCCGATCCCGTTCGACCCGCGCCACCTCCACGACGGCCAGGAGGTGCTCCCCCCGGGCGCCGCGAAGGCGGCGACCCCGCACTATGTGACATGCACCGATGGCTGTAATTGCCCGGGCAACTGGAACAATCCCTGCCCGAACTGCTGCGGCAGCAGTTCCGGTCCGTACGGGAACCGTTATTGGAACCGTTGTACGTCCTACCAGTGTTGTTGCAACCCATGTCCTGACACCTGCTGCTCGCTCGGTCGCGCCATGACTTTCGAGTACCAATTTAATGACTGGAGCTGCTGCGACGGGAGCGGAGCCACCGTCCAGTTCGCGACCGGCAACTTCGGCTGCGACATCTACGGCACCTGTAGCCCCGGCGAGCCATGCTATATTCCGAATACCTGCTGCTCCTGACGACGATACCAGCGAGAGGGTGAATTCGTGGACGCACGAGATCTGCATCGGGTGGTACTCTCGCGGCGCCGCGGCCTGGTGGGCATCGGCGTGGGTGTGCTGGCCGCCCTCGGGCTGGTGGCTGTCGCCCGCGCCGATGCCGACTTACCGGGCTTCGCGGTGCGCGAGGCCGACCACGTTGTCCTATTTCGCCCGTTGCCCGTCCGGCTCTCGAGCGGGCACGCCGCTACCGTCACGCCGAAGCACACGTCCAAGCCGTTCAACCCGTTCTTCCCGAGCCTCACCCTGCAGCAGGCACAGGCACGCCTCCCCTTCCATCTGCTCGTGCCGGCCGGGGGGATCCCCGGCTTGGCGCTGACGGCGGCCAAGATGCCACCGGTGCGGTCGGATCCGCCGTCCGTAATTCTGGACTACCATCGACCGGGGGCGCCGCCGGGCTTCCCGCCCCTCTTGATTCTGGAGGACGGCGTGGGATTTCGTACCGGACTGGCGCCAAAAGCTGGACTGATGGAGATGGTGGTCCTGCGCGGGACGAGCGAAGCAACCACGGTGAGCGGACAGCCGGCGATTTACTTGAAGGCGCTGACCACGCAGCGCGAGGGAGCGGCCAGCGCGCATGTGGACCCCGGTCGCCATGCGGTCATCGTCGAGCGCGCGGGGGTCTTGGTCCACCTCATTGGCTGGCGTACGGCGGGTATCGACCGCGCGATGCTCGAACGGGTCGCCGCGTCCTTACAGTAATTCGGACCTCTTACGCTGTAATCGCTCGCCGATGAATCCATCGCGCGAACCCCCTAGTTAACGCGCGTTGCGCCCTGGCCCCCTTCGGGGTACAGCCGAGATCTGATGGACGACAATTAGCCCGACAACGAGACTTGATCATCCTGGCTACCATGGGTAGTGCTCGGCTGGTTCTGCCGAACACCATGTCCAGTACCGAGATCGCCCATGTCTCGTTGTCTCATTAGACAGCGAGCATGCCTTCTTTGGAAGCTCCTCAGTGCTCGTGACTTTCTCGCGCTGCGGCCGGTTTAACCGTATGCGGGCGGCACGTCTCTAGTTGAGGGGGTTCGGACGGTCAATCGAAGTCAGGGACCTGCCGGCGGCAAAGCGCCGGTCGAGGCCGAGCGGATCGCGGCCCAGATGGTCGCCGAGGACGATCGCCGGCTCGTCGAGCGGGCGCGAACGGATCGGCGGGCGTTCGCCGTCCTGTACACCCGCTACGTCACGGCGGTCCATCGCTACTGCTACCGCCGCCTGGGCAGCCGGGAGGCCGCCGAGGATGCCACCAGCCAGGTGTTCGTCAGGGCACTAGCCGCCCTCCCCACCTACCGCACGAACTCATTTGTGGGCTGGCTCTTTGCCATCGCCCGGAACGTCGTGGCCGATGCCTACCAGTCGCGGCGGCCCACCCAGCCGTTGGACACCGCGCTCGAGATAGCGGACGACGTGCCAACTCCTGAGGAGACCGCGTTGCGCGCGGAGGCGACTCGACAACTCCGGCGGTGGCTCGCCGCGCTCACGCCGGAACAGCGGGCATGCGTGGAGCTCCGCGTCGCCGGCCTTGCCGGTGCCGAGGTCGCCGCGGCGCTGGGGCGCAGCCTGGGCTCGGTGAAGATGCTGCAACTGCGGGCCATCGCCCGGTTACGGGCGTTGTGGCGCGCGGAGCGAACGGAAGAGGAGGTGCATTATGGCGCTCGATGACTTCGAACTGGCCGACCGGCTCAATGTGCATTGGGATCGGGTCGTCCGGGGCGTGCCGCTGGGGGAGACTGAGCTGGACGCTGATTTGGTCGCGACCTTGGAGCAACTTGAGGCGCTGGACGATGCACCGGCTCCAGCTGCCGCCTTCCTGGGCCGGTTGGAGCGAACCTTGCTGAGGGATGCTGAGCCGGCGCGAGCTCGACTTCGGCTGCTGGGGCGGCTTCAGGCCCCGTTGTGGCACCGGCCGCCGCGCTGGCTCGTCGGCGCGGCCGCGGCCCTCCTGGCGCTGGTCGCAACGGGCGGGACGGCCTGGGCGGTGGTCCCGCGGATCGCCCGCTCCAGGTGCAGGTCGTGCCAAAAGAGCGCATCATCTACGGTCCAGCGCCCGCGCATCCGGCACCGCTGTTGCCCGGAGCGTCGCCGCCGCTCTATATGGAGGCCGGTACGCCGGAGCCGGGGATCGCGATGTCCTTGGACGACGCCCAGCGCGCCGCGGGGTTCCATGTGCTCCGAAGCGTGGGCGAGCCGCAAACGCAACTGCTGAGCGCGCTTTACTATCCGCCGATCGCAAGGACCGACGAGCATCCGACGGGGAATCCCTCCGCCGGCGTGCAAGTGATCTATCGGTTTGGCACGCTGAAGTTGAGCGTGCTGCAGAAGCCCAACCCGAACCCCGGGCAACCCCTCCAGATCGTGCAGTTGGGCGCCGATCCCCACTCGCGGCTCGAGCAGCACGCTGGGGCGGAGTACCTCGTGACGCGCACGCCCGACGAGCAGCGGGTGCAGGGGGTCCAGTTTGCCACCGAGAGCACGTTCGCCGTTATGCACTTCTCCTCCCCCTTTGCGGACTGGCCCGCCGCGGCGGACTTCATCGCGCACCTTCAGTGAGGGCGGACGCGTGCGGAATGCCCCAGAACCTCCGCTTCCAACGTAGGATATGCGCATGGAACAACCGAGCCACGTTGCAGCCTCGTCGCGCTGCCCTGGCTTGTGGCGGATGCCAACTTCGTGGTACCGCACTCATCCGTCGGGAGGCGGCGGCTCCGGTGCCGGCGACATGTAGTGCCCCGCGCGCATAAGACTCTCACGTATCGCAACGCGCACGGGAAGATTCATCCGCGGGAGTCGCACCGTGACACGACCGACGGCGGTACGCGCTTCGATTACCGGTCCGTTATAGCGGAAGTGCTCGCTCCATACCTGTGTTCGTGGGGAGAATAGCGGCCTGAGGGCGCCAGTCTCCGGGTCAATCGAGGCGATGTCACTCCCCTTGGCGCGATTGCAGTCGAAGCAGGCATAGGCGAGATTGTCGCCCGTCGTGCGGCCACCGTGCTTGATCGCGATGATGTGATCGGGCTCATGCGGGAACACCGGCTCACTATCGGGCATGCCACAGTACTCGCAACACCGCCGGGCACGATCTCGCACCAGGCGCCGCTGGGCAGTACCGACATCCTCGCTCATGCACCAAGTGACGCCGGCTGCTCGAGGGCTCGGGAGCGGATGAGCAGCAGCAACCGATCCAGATGCACGCACCCGTCGAGCTCGTCGGCTTCATCGTCGGTGAGTGTACCCGCGGATTTCTTCAACAGGAGCTGCCGCAGGCGCGCGAGCGCCTCCTGGGACAGGCGGAAGGTGCTGATCTCCCGGCGACTCGGGCCGCTGGCGAAAAAGCTCACGACCTCGTCGTAGGCGCGCGCGGTGCGCCGTCGTCATATGCCCTCTCCTCCCTGCACCCCTCAGAGGTCCAGGAACCTGTATCCTACCGCCTCATCATACACGCACTCGCGCGCCGCCCACCATCGTCCGTTCGGGCGCCATTCCCCGCGAGCGGATCGAGCAGCACGATGGGGGAGTACCTCGTGACGCGCACGCCCGACGACCAGAGCACGGAACTGAGCGATAGGTAACCCGTGCGCTGCCGGCCGGCGTGGCGAGCGTACAATACGAGCACCATGGCACGCTGCTCCTCGCCACCACGGACGCCCTTCCCAACCGCCTGCTCGCGACGACACCTGCTCGCAATTCTGCCGATGCTGGCCGGCGCGATGGCGGGATGCGATCGCCCAGGTTTGTCCACGCATCAGATGACCGAGACGACGCCGCTCCCACCACGTCCGGGCAATCCGGATGAGATACGCGTCGGGATCTTCGGTCCTCCCGATGGCAGCCCTGTCCCGCCCAATCCGCTGACGGAGGCCGTGGCGAGGGTATCGGGCGCTTCGGCGGTAGTGCAGCTCCGTCTGCGCCTGGTGACTATTCGCTCCAATCGCTTCTGCGACATTTGTCCGGAGGCGATCGACCTGGACACGCGCCGGTTCACCCACGACCCGGAGAAGATCCCCGCCTGGTTCCTCTCCGTCGCGCTCCTGGCCACCGGCCGGCCCGAGGACATTCCCGACCTCGTGCTGTTCGACGACCTCACCGCGCTCCGTTACGCCGCGGCCCACCATCTGGTGATCCCCATTCAGCGCTTGCTCGATACCACCGCCGGTCCCGTCGCCGATGCCTGGCCCGGCGCAATGGACGTGACGCAGGCGCTCGGCCAAACCTGGGCCATCCCGCTGGCCGTGCGGCCGCTCATCCTGACCTATCGCCCGGCGGCCTTCGAGGCGCAGGCCTTCGGCGCCTATCGCCACTCTGCCGTTGCCCTGCCTACCAACGACTGGACCTGGGACGACATGTTGAAGGCCGCGAGAACGTTGACACCGCCCTCTCCACCGCCGGCCAACCCGCTACTCGCATCGGGCCCTACCCCGCATCCGGGCGAATATGGCTACTTTGCCACGGCCCCGGACAGCCTGCCGGTATTCGTCTGGCAGGCGGGCGGGGACGTGATCGAAGGGTCGGGTCGCCAGGCGCGATGCGCGTTGGAGCGGCCCGCCGCCTTGGAGGCCCAACGGTTCATCTTTGATTTGGTCCATCGCGATCAGGTGAGTCCGCGCCAGGCGTCGAACGGGGCCTGGACCGGCAGCGCCGCGATGCAGCTCGGGCCGGCGACCGGGAGCGACTACGTCCTGCCGCCGCGTGGCAAAGAGGCGGCGACCGGCTACTCGCTCACCAGCGCGACCTGCCTGGCGGTGACCGCGCGGGCGCGGGATCCGGAGCGGGCGGTGCGGGCGGCCCTCGGAATGGCAGCGGCCGTGCAGGGGCAGTACGACTGGCCGGTGAGCCGCTCGGCGGCCGAGCGGCGAGCGGCAGGCGGCGGTCCGGCCGCGACGGCGCTGGCGGCGCTGCGCATGGCACGTCCGCCCGGCCTGGTGGCCGACGTGCGCGACGCGGTGGAGTCGGCCGCGCTCGCGATCGCCAACGAGATCACCACCCCGGAGGCGGCGACGCTCAACGACCGGCATCTGGTGGCGGAGGAGGCTAAATCCGCTTGCACGGCCATCGACAAGGCCTTGCGGGCCTTGCTGTGACGTGCGGCCTTAGCTGCCCAAGCGGTGCCGAATCTCCTCACGCAACGCTGACTCACTACGCCCGGACTGACTGCTTCCGCTGTGCGAGTAGCAATGCACGAGGACGTACTCGTCGTCGCTGTGCTCCAATATGACCCGCCAGCCGCCGCTCTTGCCTTTTTGCAAGTCACGGCTCATCACCCGCGCCTTGTAGACCTCGTGGGGGACGAAACCTGACACGCGGTCACCGCGGAATTTCCGCGGGTCGCTGTCGAGCAGCCGGACGAATGCCTCGATATCCAGGCGGACGCTCCGATACTTGCGGGCCAACGTGTCCATGTCGGCGTCGAACGCCGGCAGCGTCCTCATTCGGCAATGGGGACAAGGTCATCGGGGCTGAGGTAGCCGCCTTCCTCGTCGCGGGTCTCCAGTTCGTGGTACTGGTTGCGATAGTAGGAGTAGACGTACGGCATCTCATCACCATCGGCTGCCGCTATCCAAGGCGCGTCCTGCCGGCTCGCTTCGGCGATCGCTTGAGGTGAAGCATGGCGCCAGCGCTCGCAAACCGCGGCGAGCACTGCCTGCTCCGACGGGGAGAATGCGGAAAGGTCGGCCCCGACCAGCGCCGTGTAGCAAGGTCCGGGGCAGGCTGGACCCCGAGTCGCCGACCGGATGAGCCCCTCCCGCTCCATGTCACGCAGGACCGAGTCCGCATGCGCCGGCGCCGGTCCGCTGGGTAGCTTCAGATAGCTGTCCCCGGTAACCGGGGCATCATGTTGCTCGAAGTGATCGAAGTCGAGATAGTACAGCAGTATGAGGAGCTCGGTGTTCCCCAGGTGCTCGCCATCCCCGCATCGAAGTAATTGCAGGATGGCATGCCGGTACTTCTGCAAGTCCAGCATAGCCACCTCCATCGCCGGATCACAGTATACAGGGACGGTCCCGGGCGGCACGGGGTGCGCCACCCGCTCGCGCTGGGACGCAGCTCCGAATCAGCCGTCAGCGCCTACGCATCGGCGGCAAGCAGTATGAAGGCGCCGCCCTGCAAAGGCGTGAGCGCGCGAAAGTCGCGCTGATCGAAGGTGACGAGCCGGCGCGTCCGATGGCGATACGCCAGGACGACGACCGAGAGGTCGGCGAGGCCGAGGTCGAGCGCGGCGTAGCGGTCGTGGAGCGCCAGGGCGAGGCCGTGCTCCTCTCGGGTCAGCCCTTCGACTTGAAAGCGACCCTCCGTGAGATCCTCGAGGAACCTTCGCGCGGCCTGTGGTCCTCCTCGTTGCCGGAGCAGGTAGTCAATCTCGGCCGTGACCGGAGCAGGAATGACGAGCGGGCCAGCCTCGTCGTCAAGGACAGTCCGTACCATCCGATGGCGCGGATCGCGGGCGTCGGCGAGGGCAACCACGGGCGCTGTGTCAACAATGGCGGTCAACTGCCAAACCCCCGCAGCAGCTCTTCCTCTGGCATGTCGGCCACCGACGTCCCGTCGCCCTCGAACGAGCAGGCAACAGCAAAAGAACGGTCCGGCAGGTGTTGCGCTTCGTACGCCGCTATCGCCTCGCGAATGATCTCCGCCTGAGTCCGACCTTCGCGACGCACCAGCCGGTGTAGTCGCTCCAGATCGACATCGCCCAGGTAAACGCTGGTCTTCTTCATGAACGTAGGGTACCATGTAGGGCGTCGGTTTGCACGTTACACTACCTGGCGGGAGAGCGCTTGGTGAGGTTTTCAATCGCGACTGAGCTGCTGGATCGCCGGCCCGACTACATCGTCGGCATCGTGGTCGCTCGACAGCTCGACAATGGCCCTGGCGGGGCCGAGGCTGCGCTCGGAGAGCTGCGGCAGGGGGAAGCGTGGCGGCGCGAGCAGCCGGAGGACAGCCGCTCCCTCGAGCTGTGGCGGCAGGCGCAGGCGCAGCTCGGCATCGACCCGAGCCAGCATCCGCCGGCGGTCGAGCGGTTGTTGGCGCGCGTCCGCCAGGGCGAGTCGTTGCCGTCGGTCAATCCCGCGATCGACCTCGCCAACGCGGTCGCGCTGCGCCACGGCTTGTCGCTGGGCGCGCACGACCTCGATCAGGTCCAAGGTGACATAACGGTTCGACTGGCACATGCCGGCGATACGTTCCTCCCCTACGGCAGCGAGCAGCCGGAACCCGTGACACCCGGGGAACCGGTCTATGCGGTTGCCCGGGATGTCCGGACGCGCTGGTGGATTTCCCGGCAGAGCCGTCGCGGCCGCGTCGAGCCGGACTCGCGGACGCTCTTCTTTCCTATTGACGGTATTGTGGGCGCCACCGACGAGTATGTCCGGGCCGCCATGGAGGAGCTGGCGGCATTGCTGCGCCAGCACCTTGGCGCCGTGACCAGGATGGCGCTGGTTGGCAGGGAGCAGCCGTGCTGCACGCTGCTGCGCTTCCCACTGATCAGTCGGGTGCGGCCGGGCGGCGACGCGATCGACGAGCTGCTGGGCCGGGGCGTGGTCGATCTGATCAAGCGCGAGGAGATAGAGCCGCGCTTGCGCAACGGCGAACGACTCAAGGTGAAGCTTGGCATCGATCCCACGGGACCGTTGCTGCACGTCGGCCGGGCCACCCGTCTGTTCAAGCTGCGCCAGTTCCAGGAGCTCGGCCACTCCGTCCAGTTCCTGGTGGGAAGCTTCACCGGGATGCTGGGCGACCCGTCCGATAAGACGGCCTATCGGCGGCAGCTCACCGCCGCTGAAGTACATTCCAACATGCAGCGCTACGTGGAGCAGGCCGGGCGTATCATTGACATAAGCAAGACGGAAGTCGTCTACAACGCCGACTGGCTGGCTGGCCTGACCTTCGCGCAGGTCATCGAGCTGGCCGCCAACTTCACGGTGCAGCAGATGATCGAGCGGGAGAACTTCCACGATCGCTACGTCGCCGGCAAACCGATCTATCTGCACGAATTCCTCTACCCCCTGATGCAGGGACACGACTCCGTCGTCTTGCGCAGCGACGTCGAGCTGGGCGGCACCGATCAGCTCTTTAACATGCTGGCCGGCCGCGTGCTGCAAGAGCGGGCGGGGCAGCAGCCGCAAACCGTGATGACCGGGCCGTTGATCCCCGGTACCAACGGCGAGAAGATGTCCACCAGCGCCGGCAACGTGGTCAACGTGCTCGATGCGCCTCGCGAGCAGTACTTCGCGCTCATGCGCCTCCCCGATGAGCTGATCCTGACCTACTTCGAGACCTGCACGTCCGTGCCCCTGCCCGAGATTCGCCGGCTGGCCGAGGAGTTGGAGAGCGATCGACTCAACCCGCGCGACGCCAAGGCCAGACTGGCCCGTCAGATGGTCACCCAGTTCCACGACGCGGACGCGGCGCGCCAGGCGGAGCGGGAGTTCGAGCGCGAAGTTCGTAGGCACGAGCGGCCCGCCGAATTGCCCGTCGTGCTCGTCGGGTCCGGCCCTCGACGAATGGCCGACCTCATCTATGAGGTTGGTCTGGCCGCGAACAAGTCGGCGGCACGGCGGCTGATCGAGCAAGGGGGCGTGGAAGTCGACGGCACTCGCGTCACCGCTCCTCACACCGAGATCACGCCGGTCGATGGCATGGTGCTGCGCGTCGGCAAGAGCGGCTGGGCGAGATTGCAAGTGGCAGTGGGATTGGCCGCGACCTGACGATACCGATAGGGAAGGAAATCGCCATGGACCTTCGGTCGATGCAGCGGCCGCTGAAGGACCGCTACCGCGCCGATCCCGAGTCTTCGCGCATCACCTTGCGCGCGCGCGGCAGCGAGATGGACACGCCTATTTCCTGCTCCGTAGACATCGGCCGCGCCGTCTACCAGGCCGAGGCCCACGCGGGCGTTGGCGGCTCGGGGGCCAGCGCCTGCTCGGGCGACCTCCTGCTCGGCGCCCTGGCAGCCTGCGCCCAGATCACCTGCCAGATGGTGGCGACGGCGATGGGCATCGCGACGGAGCGTATTTCCGTCGACGTCGAGGGCGACCTCGACCTGCGCGGCACGCTGGGCATCGCCAGGGATGTCCCAGTCGGCTTGCAGGCCATCCGCGTGAGCTTCGACGTGGTCGCCCCCACCGCGTCCGAGGAACAGCTCCGAGCGCTGCGAGAGAAGACGGAGCAGTATTGCGTCGTGATGCAAACGCTGCTACGGCCACCGGACGTGCGGATGGCGTGGCGGGCGGCGGCGGACCCTTAGGGCGACGCCCGGCCGCTTGGCCGGGTCGGATCGTGCGGGAGCAGGCCCCCGGCCCCCCTTGCTGGGGATGTTGGCCGTTCGCGGACGCCGCGCCAACGGCGAGGCAGGGGCGTATGCCATACGCCTCTACAAGCACCGATGGCAATTGTAGGGGCGTATGGCATACGCCCCTGCCACCGCACCAGCCAACCTCGCCCACCTCACACTGCAGGACAGGTCAGCCCGGTCCAAATAGGGGAGGGTTAGGAGGAGTCTCCCAAACACAACTCCGCCCTCGCCGCGATCGCCCGATACCGCTTCTCCATCTCCTCGTGAAAGTCGAGCCGGCTGCGCCAGAACGGTGGAACCTCGAGCCGCTTCACTGCCTGCGCATCCTCAGTCGGCGTATCGGCAACGTCAGCAAGTGATTCCCCGGGATCGAACTCGCGTGTGCCATCCGGCGCCGTCCAAAACGTATCGACCGACGTTTCCGAGCTTAGAAGAGACGCCGCGCTGGCTAGGCCATTCCCGCGTGCCGCGGCCTGCAAGGCCACGGTGGAATCCGTCCACCTCGCCGGGTCCGTGTCGGAGTCGTGACGCCGGCTCGTCTGTGCCGACCGACGGTGCGCTCGGAGGCCGGCCAGAACTTGGTCGCGGCCTCTGCCACGCATTGTTAGGAGCAGGAAAGGATCGTCGTCGAGACGGTCGCCCAGCACGTACCAGGCCGCGGCGATATGTTTGCAAGGACCGTGCCGCGAGTCGCTGCAGGTGCAGCGGCACGTCGCGTCGCGGCGAGGGGCCGGCAAGAGCGACGCGCCCGCCGTCTCGAACACCTCCTCGATCTCCGGCGGCAGGTGTCTGTTGAGCAGGTGGGCGCTGAAGAGGGCCCAAGCGGCCATCTCCTCCAGCACTTGCTCCCACTGGGAGGCAGTCAGCTCACGGAGCCGGATGGCGACCGACCGGGGAGTGGCGTCGCCGCCCTCCAGACGGGCCTCCGCCCCGCCCGAGCTCACCACCAGTTGCACCACCCGACCGGCGCGGGCGTGCCAGCGGCCCTGACGCAGCCGCTCCGCGTCGACCATCCGTTCCAGCGCGGCGATCCAGCGCTGCGCCCACCAGCTAGGCTCGGTCATGTCGTCACCACTCCCCCACCATTTCCTGGCGAAGGGCGAAGAGCTCGCGCAGCTCATCGGCCGACATCTCGGTGATCCAGGCTTCGCCGGCGCCGACGATCGCTTCGGAGAGGGCTAGCTTGCGCGTGATGAGCGAATCCAGCGTCTCCTCCATCGTTCCCGAACAGACCAGCTTGTGGACCTGGACATTGCGCTGCTGGCCGATGCGAAAGGCGCGATCGGTCGCCTGATTCTCGACTGCCGGATTCCACCAACGGTCATAGTGGAAGACCCGGTTGGCGCGCGTAAGGTTGAGGCCGGTCCCGCCAGCCTTGACCGACAGGACGAAAATGCGCGCGCCGTCCTCCTGCTCCTGGAACTGCGCCACCATGCGGTCGCGCTCCTTGGCGACGACACCACCGTGCAAGAAGGGCACGGCGCGACCGAAGCTGCGCTCCAGGTGCCGCTTCAGCAGCTCGCCCATCTCGGCGTATTGGGTGAAGACGAGGGCGTGGTCGCCTTCGGCCTCGGCTTCTTCCAGCATCTCGCCCAGGCGCGTGAGCTTGCCGCTGCGACCCGCCAGGGCGCTGTGATCGTGCAAGAACAAGGCGGGGTGGTCGCAGATCTGCTTGAGCTTGGTGAGGAGGGCCAGAATCTCACCACGCCGCCGTAGCCCGGTCGCGGCCTCGATGCGCCGAAGGGCATCCTGCACGGTCGCCTGGTAGAGCGTGGCCTGCTCCTTGGTGAGCGAGCAGAACACCTTCATCTCGTTCTTTTCGGGTAGGTCGCGGATCACGCTGGGATCGGTCTTCAGCCGTCGCAGGATGAACGGGTTTACCAGCGCCTTGAGACGGGACGTAGCCCCGGCGTCTTTAGTCCGCTCGATCGGACCGGAGAGCCGCTGCTTAAACTCCTCCGCCGAGCCGAGGTAGCCGGGGTTGAGACATTGGAAGATGCTCCAGAGCTCGCTCAGGCGGTTTTCCACCGGCGTGCCGGTGAGCGCAGCTTTCCACTCGGCGCGCAGCCTCTGCGCGACGCGAGCCGTCCGTGTCGAGGCATTCTTGACGTTTTGCGCCTCGTCGAGCACCAGGTCTCCCCACTGCACGGCGGACAGCGCCGGCTCGTCGCGGTGGAGGAGCGCGTACGTGCTGATGACCACGTCGTGCTGCTGCGCCGCCTCGGCGAACTGCTCCTTGTTGCGATCGGCTCCGTGGTGGACCAGCACGCGCAGCGAGGGCGCAAAACGGGCCAGCTCGTGCTGCCAGTTGCCGACGACGGAGGTCGGGCAGATGAGCAGGGCGGGAGCGGATGCGCCCGTCAACTCACGCCGCGGTTGGTGTAGCAGCAGGGCAATCAGCATGATCGTCTTGCCCAGCCCCATATCGTCCGCGAGGCAGGCGCCCAGGCCGTGCTGCCGCAGCGCGGCCAGCCAGGCCACACCGACCTTCTGATAAGGGCGAAGAACCCCCACAAAGCCCGGCGGCTCCTCGACTGCCGCTCGCTCCTGCGCCGGGCCGAGCCGGTCAAGTATGTCTTCCATCCAACCGCCCGCGGTCACCTCGACGTCGAACGGCGCGTCGAGCGTTTGCGGCGACAGGGCCATCCGAATGGCCTGCAGCGGCGCCACCTGGCCACTGGCGGGCTGCTGCCGAAAGAAGGACAGGGCTCGCCCCACGTCGTCTTGCCGCAGCTCGATCCAGCGGCCGCGCACCTGCACCAGAGGCTCTTTCAACTGGGCCAGGGCTTGAAACTCCTCGGGCGTCAGTAGCTGGTCGCCCAGTGCGACCTGCCAGTGAAAGCGCATGAGCGTCTGCTTGGTGAACGTCGGCGGCGCCCCGCTGTCGTCCAGGTCACCGGGCAGGAACCGCATCCGCAGCGCCAGCGGAGCCGAAACCGTCGGCACGTGTACGCCGATGCCCTCGGCCTGTAGCGACGCGGCCGTTGCTTGCAGGAAGGTTAGGGCCTCGGCCCCGGACAACCGGCAACACGCGGGCAGAGCGGCATGCAGGCTGGCTTCGATCGGCGGGCAAAGCAGAGCCGCCCGCCCCAGGCCTGCCAGCAACGCTTCCTCCAGGTCAATCGCCGTTCCCGGAGCGTCCAGATGAGAGCCTGCCGTCGATCGCCAGACCGTCGGCGCCGACATCAGCAGGCTCGGGTCGTCGACGGATTGCAAAAGGTAGTGCAGCGTCCATGGGCGCTCCGTCTGCGCCGCCAGCACCGGACTGTCATCTGCCGGCGGTTCGAGGCGCAGGCAGAGGCGGAACCGTCCCCCACGCTTTTTGTCCGCGGCTTGCTCGGTCCAGGCGCGATAGCTCTCCAACAGGGCATTGAGGTCGGCCGCATTTCCCTGCACGACCGGATTACCGGTGAGAGCGTCGAGCCAGGCGTCCGCGCCGCTGGCATGCTTGCTGGTGAGGCCAGACCTGGGTATGCGCGTGTAGCGGGCAACGGAATCGACCAGCGACGCCAAAAAGCTACAGAGCGCCGGCTCCGACTGTTGTGGCGCCATTCCCGACTGCCAGATGAGCGAGCGGGAGGCCGGCGGCATGGCTCTCGCCAATCGTTGCAGCGAAGCTCGTTCGGCTGTCCCGGTCAACAGCGGTCGCCAGCGAGCGACCACGGAGCCGCCCTCCCGCTCCAGCGAGGGTAGGAAATGGCAGCCACGCAGGAGCTGCAACCCGAAGCGGGTGGCGCTGATCCAAAAGAGGAGATCGTCGGCGAGGGCGACGCAGTCGTCGTCGGACTGCGGCATCGACATAAGCTGGGGCGCGGCACGCGCCACGTCGAGACAAATCGCCGGGACGGTCCATGGGACCGCCTGTACGTCGTCGCCGGCAACGGCGACCGGCGCTGCGCCCGCTCCACGGGCGGACGGCGACAGGAGCGGCGCCGCCCGGTAGGTAGGGAGCGCACAAACGAGCTGCCACATCTCGGTCGGATCGGGCCCACCGGCGGTGCCTCCCGGCCAGGTCCCGGCGGGCAGCAGCCCGGCGATCACCTCGTGCAGCGACGAAAACCCGGCGGCATAGGGGTGGAAATCCAGCGACGGGCGAGCGCTGCAAGTTCCTGCCGCATCGGGATACCAGCCGGACGGGGGCGCATGTTCTCCCCAAAAGGCAAACCGAGACGGGTAGCCGCGAATTGCCGGCAGCCATGCGCCGTGCAAGACGACCCGGCCGACAGCCGCTCCTACAGACATGCAGCCCGTTATCCTCTCAGCAGGCGCAGCGCTTCCTCGAACTCGATCGTGCCATCCGACAGGTGGTCGAGGATCTCGGAGCGATCCCTGCCTTCCGCCGCGTCGGCGGGGACGCTGAGGGCCACAACGATGTCGTCCATTCGGTTGCGGGCAGTGTTGTAGGCCACCCTGAGCTCCGCCGCAACCTTCTGCAAGTTGCCGCGGCTGCGGACCAGCAGCTCCACAAACTCGAGCTGTTCCGGGCTGAGGCGTCCGATCCAGCCCAAGCTGAAGCGTCCTTCGATCGCGACGCCGCTGCTCGGGCATTCCAGCCGAGTCACGACCAGCTCGCCTCCGCTCACGGGGTCCCGGGTGATCAGCGGGTGCATCAACGAGGGATTGCTACTTCGTTGTCGACATCCACATCCACATCGACGTTACCGTCGATCGATCGCATCTCTTGGATGAAAGAAGCGCTGACACCATGGTCGCGGAGCCCAACGAGCTGATCCGTGGTCAGGTCGGTAAAGCCTAGGCCCCGCATTTCCTGGATGAAGTCCGCGCTCACGCCGTGGTCGCGAAGCTCCAGCAAGCCGTCGGCGCTCAGGTCGTTGTATCCGAGGTCGCGCAGCTCCTGGACAAAGGAGTTGTTGACGCCGTGGTCTCGCATCTCGATGATCTGTTCGATGTCGGTCAGCCCCAGGCGCTGCATCTCCTGAATATATCCCGCATCGACACCGTGGTCTCGTAGCTCAATCAACTGATCCACGGTGAGGGCGTTCCAGCCAAGATTGCGCAGGGCCTGAATGTACGACGGGCTAACACCATGGTCGCGGATCTCGATGAGTTGATCGGGCATCAGGTCGTCGAAGCCGAGGCTACGCATGTCGCGAACGAACGCCGCACTGACTCCGTGATCGCGCAACTCGATAAGCTCATCGGGGGTGAGATTGGCAAAGGGTCCGCGTCCGACCGCCCGCGAACGGAAAGCGTGGGACTCGCCCGAAGTCGGACGGGTGGATTGCCCGTCCGGCGCGTCGGGTCCGGTTTCACCGAGCGCCTCCAGCAACTGGCTCGCTTGCACAGTCGATACTTTACCAGCGGCCAGCATCTCCAAGACCTTGACGCGCTCCTCACTCATTGCTCAGCACTCCCATCCGAACAGTGCGACTCGACAACGCCTGCTCGGCGCTTGATCCACCGTCGCACACCAAACTGACGCGTCACTGGCGCAAAATGCCAGCGCTGGTAGCAATAATAGCCAACTGTGGCGATAAGTCAATAGGCCCGGGTGGTGCCAGTCCCGACGCGGCGCTTCCAACATCGCATCTAATATGACCTCACGTGCAGCATGCTTACAGTCGTTTCTGAACCGGTGGCGATTGCCAGCAGGTTCGCGGCCGTCTGCTCGCCTGCCCCTAGGAGAAGTGGATGAGGCAGCGAGCGACGTGCTGTATCCGGCGAAGTCGGGCGGCGGCCCCTAGCGACTGTTGCAAGTCCCGGCTGGGCGTTGGCCGCGGTGAAGGCGGCGCGTGGGTACTTTAATATGAATTAACGCACCTATGAACCTCTCCCCCCGGCCCCTCCCCTGGGAAGGGAGGGGAGCTTGGATGGTGACCATGGTTGCCCGTAGCGGCAGCGCCAACGGTCGTTGCCACGATAGGTCACTACCCTTGCCGTGGAGGCTCCCCTCCCTTCCCAGGGGAGGGGCCGGGGGGAGAGGTTGACTCAGGTCAGGAGGTGAGGCGCCCTACTCCGGCCGGCGCTCGGCGTCGGCTGTGGTCGCGCTCGCACCGAAGAGCGCCCGGAAGTCCCCGTCAAAGCCGGCCAGGAACTCCGACAGGGCGAGGACATCGTCGGCGCCGATGGCGGCGGCGGCGATGAACTTCTCCTGCTCGTCGGCGCTCAGCTCGATCTCCGACACCAAGCCCGACGCATCCACCTTCAGGACCAGCAGCGACATCAGGTTGCAACTGGGACAACGGGCGCTGATCTGCCAGACGTCCTCTTCTCGCCGGACGACGCGCAGACCGGAACGACGGAAACGTGTACCGCAGGCGCCACACGCCACGTTGTAATCGGCCACCAGACCGCGAATCACCAAATCAGCTAACGACATGGCCACCTCACGCCCCCTAGTATACCCACGCCTCGAGACCGGGAAAGCGGCGCTACTTCTCCTGCTTTCCCAGGGTGTCAAGGTCGTCCAGTGAGGCGATGAAGTCCCGAAAGGCGCCGAGCTTGGCCGGGTCGACCTGCTGCTCGACCTCGCGCTCGGCGCCGCCGCGGCCGCGGGAACCCTTGGCCGGCTCGGTGCGCTCGGGTTCTGGGGTGTAGCCCGCTCGCGCCAGGAGCGCCTCCTCCACATAAATGGGGACGTGGACGCGCAGGGCCAGTGCAATGGCGTCGCTCGGTCGAGCATCCACCTCGACGTGCCGGCCGCTCATATCCATGATGATGCGCGCATAGAAGGTCTCGCCTACCAGATCGGTCACGACCACCTGGGTCACGCGGGCGCCCAACTCCTGCACCACCGACTTCAGCAGGTCTGGCGAGAATGGGCGTGGCGGGGCGACTTTTTGGAGGGCGATGGCGATGTAGAACGCCTCTTGCTGCCCGATGCTGATCGGCAGGTAGCGGTCGGTGGTGCGATCACGCAGCATGACGAGGCGTTCTGGTGTGACGAAGCTGGCCCGAACGCTCTCCACCATCATCTCAATCATGTCTGCCGTCCATTTCCTCGCTGCAGAGAGTCCCGCCGAGTACATTCCGGTCGAACGTGAGTATACCGTGCCATCCTCCCCAGCTTCCGCCTAGCCAACACCTCCCAGAGGGCGTGACAGGCGAATGCCGTCCATCGCCGACAGATTGTAGAAACGATCGCAGGCCTGGCGCAGCTCATCGGAGGTGGCTTCCACAAAGGACGCCGCCTCCACCCGGACCCCGTTGTCGGAACAGAACTCGACCAGCGGCATGAAGTCGCCGTCGCCGCTGCACAGCACCACGCAATCCAGCGCCTTGGCGACGACGAGCCGGACCACTTCCATGCACAGATCCAGGTCCATATCCGCCTTCTTGGCGCCGCTGGCAAAGGTACGATAGTTCTTGGTGGTCAGGCGGAAGCCCTGACTCTTGACCGGCGTCAGGAACTGCTGCTCCGCCGATGGGTCGGGATCGGTGGGACTGAAGGCGTGAGCGCGAACGAGGCGCCGGCCGGCAAGGAGACGATCCAGCAGTTTGCCGAAATCGATCCACCGGTTGAGGTAGCGTGCCGCGTAGATGAGGTTGGGCACATCCACGAACACGCCAACCCGCTCCGTCACATTCAGGGCACGAGGGGCAGGAGCGACATCGCCGTTGAGACCGGCCTGGCGCATTGCCGAGAGGAGGCGATCGGTATTGCGCTGCTGGATCTCCTCGAAGCCGCGCAGCAACAGCGCCAGGTCCCCAGAAGGCTCCTGGCGCGGCGCCGGGGCTGGTCGCGCTATCTCGCCGTCGTCGAGTGCCGCCGCGCTGGGAACCCCTGACGGCATGGCCTGCGCCCGCTGGTGCCGCTGGTGGGCATGCTGTTGCAGCGATGCCGGACGGGCGCTGCTGGGCTGGACACGCAGCGGCGGCGCGGCCGGTCCGGTGGATTGCCGCGATCGAAACTGCTGGTCACGACCAGCCGGCGCCGCGCGTGTGGGCAGCCGCGCTGGCGACATCGCCGTCGCCGTCCCCATGCTCGGCGTCGGAACGTTTGAGGCTTGCTCCTCAGCCAGCGCATCGCTCGCCGGGCGATCCGTCTCGGGCTGAAACCTGCCGAGCGTTTCCGATGGCGTTGGCAGCCCTACCTCAAGCTCTTCGGGGTCGGGCGCCGCGCCTTGAGGCGCGATCTCGTCGACGCCGCCAAAATCGGGCGCTTGCTCCTCTGTTTGGTCCGGCGCGCTGGGCCGGCGATTGCGTCGCCGTCGGGTCCGCGCTACACGGCTCTGCGCCGCTTCTTCGGCCGGCGCTTCGATTACATCGGCAACGTCACTTCCGTAGCCGTTGTCATCCTGGGGTGGTGGGATAGTCACGATAAAGCCTTTCCTAGCGGTGAGACGGCCCACGCTACCCGGATGAAACCTCGCCTTCTTGAAGAGTGGAACGTAGCTGGACGAGATGCTCTCGCAGCTTCAGCAACACCTGGCCGGCATAGTCGTCGGCCTCGCCCTCGTGCTCTCGGGCGCGCCTCTCCGCATCGTCCAGGATCTCTCGCGAGCGTCGCTGGGCCCGCTCGGCGAGCCCCTGATCTGAGGTGAGCGCTCGCGCCTGAGCAGCCGCGTCACTAATGATGCGCTCGGCCTCCTGCCGCGATTCCTCCAGTATCTGGTCGCGGTGTCGCACGATCGCCCGCGCCTGCCGGATGCCGGCCTGGCCGAGCGTGCGAATCTGATCGAGTGTCGCGTAGATCGCCTCCTCGTCGACGAGCATCCGGCCGGTCATGGGTATGCGACCTGAGCCGGTCAACTCGTGTTCCAGACGATCAAGCAGCGTCAGGAGGTCATTGGTCTCATCAACGGGCGCCTGCTCATCGGCATCGACGCCGCTGTATTGTTCCTCTTCCAAATCGGCGGTACGGCGTCCGATGAGCCACATCGTCGCCGCCTCTCTCATCCGTTCGCCAGCACGCGCTGGCGTGGCACCGTCCAGACTATTGTACGTTGCGCCTCCAAGATTGCGCGGCGCCGGCCCGAGCCTCAACACGCATCCGCTACACTAACGGGTTGCGTCTGACGAAATGAGGGTACAGACCACCTGGCCGGCCGAGAGCGAACGCACTGATTATGTCACCTCTCACGGATGTCGATCTCGCCGCCATAGGTGAGGAGGCGCGCCGCCTTGTCCTGCGGGCGCCGGTGCTGGGCGAGATCCAACGCCAGTTTTCCGCCCAAGGTCACGAGGTCTTTCTCGTGGGCGGGGGCTTGCGCGACGTACTACGGGGATTGCCGTTTGGTGATACGGATATCGACCTGGCGACCGAGGCGCGCCCTGAGACGACGCAACGACTGCTCCGACAGTTGGGCTGGCCGGTCTATGATGTCGGGAAACGCTATGGCACCATCGGCGCTCGTCACGGCGAGGGAGTCGTCGAGGTTACCACCTTTCGCCACGACGTCTACCGCGGTGACGACCGCCATCCGGAGGTGACCTTCGGTGACTCCATTGAAGAGGACCTCGTTCGCCGCGACCTGACCATCAACTCGATGGCGCTCAATCTGGCGAATGGGCCGCTGATCGACCCGACAGGCGGTGTCGAGGATCTGCGGCGGCGGCGGATACGCGTCACCGGGGACCCCGCACAGCGGTTCCGGGAGGACCCGTTGCGGCTCATGCGGGTGGTCCGCTTCGGCGCCCAGCTCGACTTTCGCGTCGATGAGGCGACTCAGACGGCCGTGCGTACCGCCGCTACGAGTCTGGCCACGATCTCCGGCGAGCGCATCCGCGACGAGCTCAACAAGATTCTGCTCAGCCAGCACGCGGCCTATGGCCTGCGACTGCTCGTGGAACTCGACCTCATGGCCCAGTTCGCGCCGGCGATTGACGACATGAAGCGGTTCACCGACGAGGCGAAACAGGCGCGATTCAAGAATCTGCTGACCCACACGCTTCAGGTAGTGGAGCATACGCCTCGGGATCTGGCGCCGCGATTAGCCGGCCTGCTGCACGATGTCGGCAAGCCACGAACCTTCAGCGTGACCAACGGCCAGGTGCATTTTTTCGAGCACGAGCGAGTCGGCGCAACCATCGCCCGCCAGCTCCTCACCGACCTGCACTACGACGCGCACACGATCAAGGAAGTGGTCGCCCTAATTCAAGGACACATGCGTCCCGCGTCGGACACCGACACCTGGACGGACAGCGCGGTACGACGGTTTGTGCGCGAGATCGGCGAGGAACGCCTGGAGGGCCTGTTCGCCCTAGCCCGGGCCGACGTCACCAGCTCGAACCCGCGCAAGGTCAGCGGCCACATGGCCCGGTTGGAACGCCTCATCGAGCGAAGTCGCGCCGCCATTGCCGACATGCACGCCGTCAAGCCGGAGAGTCCGATCGACGGAGCGGAGATCATGGCCATGACCGGCCTGCGTCCCGGACCGGCGATTGGCCAGATCAAGAGCTATCTGCTCAACCTGGTGCTCGACGGCGATCTCGCCGCCGACGATAAGGAGGGCGCGGCGACGCGAATGCGGGAGTTCATGGCCGAGCAGGGGATTAGTGCGGATCCCTCGTCCTAGTGCCGACGAGCATCGCCGTGTCATCCTGAGCGCAGCGAAGGACCCCCGGCCGGTCAGACCAGACGCCGTACAATCCCGCGCCACGCGTCGGCACTGCCAGGGGTCCTTCGCTGCGCTCAGGATGACAGTGCGAAGTCACCTCGACTTGGTTGACGAATCGCGAAACGCATCAGGAGCTTCCGTGAAGCCGCACACGGGGCAGGATAAACGGAGCGAATCGGCATTGATGGCCGTTGCCGTGAGCGGCGCCTGGCAATACGGACACGCCAGGTCTCCGGCTCGAGCGCGTCGCAGCACCGCCTCGCGGGAAGCGGCTGATGTTACGTCGTCTGACATGGTGCGCTCTAATCCTTTCATTCTTGCCGGAGGCTCCGCCGTTGTCTCAATTGGTGGTGGTGCGGTGGCGGGGCGCCGGGGCCGCGATTGCGATCGGCGGCCAGAGCACCCGACTGCGGTCGGGACCGATTGGCACGTCGTTGCCAGCTCTGGAGACGGCTTTCCTTCTGGAGCCGATCGGCGCACCGCAGTGCCGTGCTCTGGCCGCCGATCGCAATCGCGGCCCCGGCGCCCCCGCCGCCTCGGCTACTAGCTCATTTCACCGTGTTCTCCTTTCCCCGGCCGTCCGCAAACGCCCGGTGGTATCATAAGCAGCGCCAACACAGGAGAGCATGTGATCTCGGAGGTTTCGCTCGCGCCGGTGCCGGTGACGCTCGACGACGTGTATGCGGCGAGGGAACGACTGAGCGGCGTCATCAATCCCACCCCCTTGCAACTGTCACGTACGCTGGGGCGCCGCTGTGGGGCGGAGGTCTGGCTCAAGCCCGAGTGTCTGCAACGCACCGGCTCGTTCAAGGTGCGCGGCGCCTACAATAAGATCGCCTCCTTGAGCGACGAGGAGCGCTCCCGCGGCGTGATCACCTACTCGTCGGGCAACCACGCGCAGGGTGTGGCATGCGCGGCCGGCCTCTTGGGCGTGCATGCGGTCGTCGTCATGCCGGAGGACGCCGTACCGGCGAAGGTCGCAGCGACCAGAGAGTACGGCGCTGACGTAGTCTTTGCCGGCCTGGATTCGCTGGCTCGCCAGGCGCGAGCATTGGAGCTGCAGCGCGAGCACGGCTATACCGTGGTGCCGCCGTTCGACGACCCCGCCATCGTCGTCGGACAGGGAACCGTTGGCCTGGAGATTGTCGAGCAATTGCCGCGAGTAGATATCGTGCTCTCGCCCTGCGGAGGGGCCGGGCTGCTGTCCGGCATTGCGCTGGCAGTGCGGGCGCTCCGGCCGGAAACGACCGTCATAGGCGTGGAGCCGGCAGGCGGTGCGGACGCGCAAGCATCGTTGCGGAGTGGACAGATTCAGCAAGCCGCCCGGGTCACAACAATCTGCGACGGACTACGCACGGTCCGCATCGGCGCGCTGAACTTTCAGATCCTGCAGCGCTGCGTGACGGACATCGTGACCGTAGAAGACGACGCTGCCCTGGAGGCGATGCGCTTCCTGGCTTTGCGGGCAAAGCTGGTGGCGGAGCCGTCGGGAGCGGTCGCCGTGGCCGCCCTGCTGCGCGCGGCGGTAAACGTTGCCGGCAAAACGGTCGTGGCCGTGCTGTCCGGCGGCAACGTGGAGGCCTCGCTCCTGGCTCAGGTGATCTCCGCGGCATGATTGCTGGGCGCCGCCCGTCGCTCGCCGATCTGGGCGACCTTTCCCCGGGTTTGCGCCAGGTCTTCGGGCGTTACGATGGCACAGGCATGCTGGCCGCGAGCACGCAGGAGCTCCAGCGATTGCGCCGGCATCTGTTCGATTCGTGTCGCGTCGATCCTGCCGATCTGGCCCTGTTCGACCACTTTCCGCCGGACGACCGTCAGGCCATTGCCCGAGAGCTGCACGAGCTCGTCCATGCCGGAATGCGCCGGAGACAGGAGGAGCACGCCCAACGTGTCGCCGCGCAGGCGCCGGTGGAGGAGATACGCCAGCGCCTGCTGCCCCCGACCGCGCGCGAGCGCCTGGTGGACCTGGGCATTTGGGCCTATTCGTTGTTGTGTGACCAGGAGCTGGTCGAGCGACTGGTCGACACGTACTTCGACTTGACGACGGTCGAGCGTGTGCAAGCCTTCGTTGCCCATCAGGATGCGCTGATTGCCGCGTTTCAACGCAACGTTCGACGGCTCTATATCACGCGCCAAGCCCGGCGGCGCCGTGTACCGCCGACGGAAGTGCCGGCGCGGACCGGCGTGGCGCTGGACACGGCCTATGCCTGTTTAGGGCTACCGGTCAGCTCCACACGCGATACCGTTTGCCGGGCCTACCGGCGGATGGCGAAGTTGCACCACCCCGACCATGGCGGCAATGAGGTGCGCATGAAGGAGCTCAATCAAGCCTACACCTTGATCGCCTCAACCTGGAAGAGCTAGACGAGGCAGACAGTAAGGACCGACACGCACGATGGAGACATCGACACCAGCCGCCCCCGATGGGCTGTTCGACCGGGTCATCTCGCTCTGTAAACGGCGGGGTTTCATCTTCCAGAGTAGCGAGATCTACGGCGGCCTCAATAATGAGATCACGCCGGGCAACTTCATCTTCCGCACGCGCGAGTTCGAGCAGATGGAGCAGCAGTTCTTCTGCGCTCCGGCGACGGCTGACCGGTGGTTCGCGACCTGGCGGCAAGCGCGGATGCATTACTATGTCAATCTGGGCGTGACGCCGGCCCGACTCCGTTTCCGGAAGCACGGCGCGCACGAGCTGGCGCATTACGCCGCGGCGGCGGAGGACATCGAGTACGAGTTTCCTTTCGGCTGGAAGGAGTTCGAGGGCATCCACAATCGCACCGATTACGACCTCTCGCGTCACAGCCAGTTCAGCGGCAAGGACCTCTCCTATTTCGACGATCTCTCGCGCCAGCGCTTCGTCCCCTACATCATCGAGACCTCGGCCGGCTGTGACCGCTCGGTCCTGGTCTTCCTGCTCGACGCCTATCGGGAAGAGCCGGACAAAGATGAGACTCGGGTCGTGCTGCGCTTCCATCCGCTGCTGGCCCCGTACAAGGCGGCGGTGCTGCCCCTCTCCCGCAAGCCGGAGCTGACGTCGCTGGCGCACGCTGTCCACCACCAGTTGCGGCAGTTCTTCCCGACCGAATACGACGAGACGCAGAGCATCGGTCGGCGTTACCGGCGGCAGGACGAGATCGGCACGCCCTGGTGCGTGACCGTGGACTTTGAGAGCCTGGCGGATCGCGCCGTCACCATCCGCGATCGCGACACCATGCAGCAGGAGCGCCTGCCAATCGCCGAGATCGCCGGCGTCCTTCGCGGCCGGCTGGATACGCTGCTGGCCGAATAGCAGATTGGGGGAGTACCGTGTCTCATCGTACGCCGGCCGTGGACGCAGATCGCCTCACGCAGACCTTGCTCGACCTGGTGCGGATCGATAGCCCGTCCACGAAAGAGACGGAGGCGATCGACTACGTTCGCCGGGTCCTGGTCGAGCTCGGCACGCAGCCATCGGAGGACGCCATCGGCAACGTGTACGCTCACATTCCTGGCGTTGGGCCCGCGCAGCGACCAATCCTCTTGAATGCACACCTGGACACCGTTCAGCCGACGCCGGGCATACAGGTTCGCATCAAAGACGGCATCGTGCGCACCGATGGCAAGACAATCCTGGGAGCAGACGACAAGGCTGGGGTCGCGGCAATCCTGGAGGTGCTCCGCCTCTTACGCTCTAGCCAGGCCCCACACCCGCCATTGGATGTGCTCTTTACGGTCCAGGAGGAGATTGGCCTCTTTGGCGCCAAGGCAGTCGACTACGCTCGACTCGGCGCGACGGAGGGCCTGTGCCTGGACTCCAGCGGCCCGCCGCACCACCTCACCGTCGCCGCGCCCGGCCAGAACGACGTCCGCGCCAACTTCGTGGGCCAGAGCGCTCACGCCGGGGTGGCGCCGGAGCTCGGGAAGAATGCCATACTCGCGGCCGCCCGCGCGATCAGCGCCATGCCGCTCGGCCGGATTGACGCGGAGACCACGGCCAACGTGGGGACGATCGATGGGGGACAGGCGCGCAACATCGTGCCGGATCGCTGCGCCATCGTCGGTGAAGCGCGCAGCCGGAACGCCCAGAAGCTTGCGGTTCAGACGGAAGCCATGGTGCGGGCCATGAAGACGGCCGCCGAGGCGACGGGCTGTCGGGCGGAGGTCGAGGTCAAGGAGAGCTATACCGCCTTCTCCCACGACGAGACCACCCCGATCGTTCGCCGCTGTGTGGAGGGCATCCGCGCCTTGGGGAAGGAGCCAAGCCTCGTCGCGACCGGCGGCGGAAGCGACGCCAACATCTTCAATCGCCATGGTATCGCCACCGTGCTGCTTGGGATCGGCTACGAGGACATCCACACGACCAGCGAGCACATCGCGCTGTCTACGCTGGCCGACGTGGCAAGGACGTTGCTGGCGATCGTGACCGCGGCGGGCTAAGGGAACCTCTCCCCCGGCCCCTCCCCTACGAAGGGAGGGGAGCTTGGGCGGGGACGATCGTCGCCCATGATGGCGGCCGCAGTTGGTGCTGCCAGGAATGGCCACTATCCTCGCTGTTGAGGCTCCCCTCCCTTCGTAGGGGAGGGGCCGGGGGAGAGGTTCCCTACGGCCGCGCCCCGGGATTCGACACGGCAAGCGCGGGCTCGACAGCTTCCTGGCTCCGCATCGCCCGGGCGATGCCATCCAAAGCACGGTCGATGTCCGCCGCCGAGATGCCGTAGTGGGTGACGAAGCGCAACCGGCGGCCGCCAACCGTGAGGGCGAGCACTCCGACTTTCTCCATGCGCGACACGAGCTGGGTCGCCGCCCGTGGAGTCGGCAGGTCCGCCATGACGATGTTGGTCTGCACCCGGTCCGGCCAGGCGTCGATCCCTTCGATCTGAGCGAGACCGTCGGCCAGTCGCCGAGCGTTGGCGTGGTCCTCATCAAGGCGATCGATCATGTCGTCCAGCGCCACCAAGCCGGCGGCGGCCAGAATACCTGCCTGCCGCATCCCGCCACCAAGCTGCTTGCGACGGCGGCGGGCCCGAGCGATGAACTCTCGCGTTCCGGTGAGGAGCGACCCCACCGGCGCCGACAGCCCTTTGGAGAAACAGAAGGTCGCGCTGTCTCCGAAGCGCGCCAACTCCCTGGCCGCCACGCCTAGCGCCACGGCGGCGTTGAACAGCCGTGCCCCGTCGATGTGGATGAGCACGCCGTGCCGGTCGGCGACTTGGCGCAAGGCGGCCAAATCAGCGGGGCCGCTCACCACCCCACCGGCCCGATTGTGAGTATTTTCCACACAGAGCAGCCGCGTCCCCGGTGTGTGCAGCGACGCGGGCGCAATGGCGGCTTCCACCTGACGAGTGTCCAGCTTGCCGTCGTCGTCGGGTAGCGTGTGGGTCACCAGCCCGCCAAGCTGCGCCATGCCGCCCACCTCATTGAGGAGGATGTGGCTGTTGGCGCCGAGGATCATCTGTTCGCCGGGCCCGCAATGGGTAGTGGTGGCGGTGAGGTTGCTCATCGTGCCGCTCGGCATGAAAAGGCCGCCTTCCTTACCGAGTAAGGCCGCGCCGCGCTCCTCGAGCGCGTTGATGGTCGGGTCCTCGCCGAATACGTCGTCACCCACCGAGGCGTTCGCCATCGCTTCGCGCATCTTCGGCGTTGGCAGCGTCACGGTATCACTGCGCAAGTCGATCAGGTCAGCCATCGAGCGACCCTCCTTCCGGTGCTCCCACAGAGCGGCGGCCGGACGGTCCTGACGCGGTCCCTTGCTACCATCGCTCTCCCATTGTTGGCCATGGCCCGGTTCACTGCCGACCAGGCGACAACAGTGGTAGGATAACGAATCAGTAGGAAGTTGGCGTGGCAATTCTAGAGTTGCGTCTGGGCGACGTGGTGGAGCTGCGCAAGCAACACCCGTGCGGCAGCCGTGATTGGACGATTATCCGGCTCGGCGCAGACATTGGTCTGCGCTGTCGCAAATGTCACCATCGCGTGTTGATCGATCGCGTCGTGCTGGAACGGCGCATCAAGCGCTTCGTCGAGCGAGGTCCGGAGGTTGTCGCGACGAGTGTCGTCCCCTCAGACCGCGGTGTCGAGGCATAGCCCAATCGGTACACTGTGTCCATCGGGCCCATAGCTCAGCGGTTAGAGCGGCGCTCTCATAAAGCGATGGTCGCTGGTCCGAGTCCAGCTGGGCCCACCCCTTTCGCCAGAGCCGAAGCGTCTCCCGGATGGGCAGGGCTTCGCCCACGCACTCGACTGCCTCATGGTCCCGTTGGACGTGGGTCAAATTTAGTGACGGCGGAATGGGCTAACCTCAGTCCGCCCCCGGGTAATGGACCGCGGGCGCGAAGGGGTCAGTTTGCTGGAGGCGGGAGGCAGGGCGCGGTCAACCAGTTCGGCACCCTCGGCGATCAACGCAGAACGCTGTCCGTCAGGATCCCGTCGCAATAGCCCGAGTGCCAGCATGGCCTCGGACTCTCGCCCGTATCGCACTACATCCTCGGCGACGGCGCGGAGCGCCGCTTCTTCAGTCGGATAGGCGCCGACACGATTGCCGGTCTCGGCGTCCCATAGTTCGTACCACATATCGACCACTCTACCACGAAGGCAAGATCGGCGGTTCTCGGGTCAGTTTCCGCGGTCGGCTGTTGGTGGGATGGCGAAAACCCGCCGCACTCTCCGCAGGAATGCCGCCGGCTCGCCCAGAAGATTGTGGTGGCTATCATTGGGGTCGTCGCCGGCTTGTCGAACCACGATTTCAGAGTCGTCGTCGGCCAGTTCGAGCTCAGCAATGGAGCTCCCGAGCCGGGGGAACTGTGCTTGCACGGCCAAGGCATCCTCGAGACGGGCGAAGACGGAGATACTCCGGTGCTCCTCGGGGTTGAGAATCTCAGAGTGCCGAGGTGGCCGCCCCC
The DNA here is from genome assembly GCA_937967325.1 of uncultured Chloroflexota bacterium. Taxonomy (GTDB): domain Bacteria; phylum Chloroflexota; class UBA4733; order UBA4733; family UBA4733; genus UBA4733. The sequence goes on along the minus strand of CALBSQ010000235.1, from coordinate 44,897 downwards.
TGGCAAAGTTGGACAGGAAGTCATCCCCATTCGCCTGGTCGCTCTTGATGATTCGGTAGAAGGTGCGTGCCACCTTAGAAGGACCCCGGAGTGGCGGGCTGTGCAGCGATGGAGGCCGGACGCTCGCCTACCCGGCCTTCGCCGGGGCGGCAGCGATTACTGGCTCGACACCGCGCACCGGAACGCAGATACGCCGGCCAAAGTGGATCGAGGCAACTGCTCCGGTGCCGACCAATACGCGTCCGGGTACGCTTGCCCCGCGGTAGAGCGCCGAAGTCGCTCACAGATAGGAAAATTGATTGGCCCCCCGGCGGGGGGCCTGGCCAGCCGGTGACACGAACGATGGGGCGTGGCTATACTCCGACATGACTTGCGGTCCTCCTAAAGGACTGTAGGCGGCGTGACTGGGACGGCCTGCTTTGCGAGGGCGTCGCCGTCCCAGTCGTGGCTCCTGACCACTCCGATAGACCAGGGCTTACCGGTTGCATCTTGTATTGTCCAGTTCCGTCGAATTATCGTCTATAGAACACATCCCCTACGCATATTGACGACTGGGGGAGACGATTGGGGGTGGCTCATTGACCGCCATAAGGACAACTCGGACTTTGAACCTTCGTCCTGTCGTGTCGCCGCGCAGTCCGTTGTGACTGGTCACGTCGTCGTTGTACCACTGTGCCGCAGTGTGCGCCACTCCAGTTATGCCACGGGGGGAACCTATTTGACTGCTCTATGTGCCTATCCGTCCAGAGGGGAAAGCGAATGTGCCGGGGATGGGGCAGTAGCTTGTCACAAGAGCAGTCACAACGCTGGCGCCGACGGTGCTCTGGGAATAGGTGCTTGTTCTCCGTGTGTCGTTGTGAGCCCTGGAGGCAACACAACAGCACTTCCGCGCCAGGCCGCACTTGCCGGAGGCGAAGCCCATCGCGATGAGGAACTCGCCACTACCTCAGGACGGATCGAAGACCAGCCCGACCGTACCACAACGGCGAACGGTACCGACGAGCGCAACCGAGACAGGGCAAGCAGTCACCAGGGGAGAAATGGACAGAACGATACTGGAATGGCGGCCCGCCCGGAACTCATAGAGCGATGGTCGATGGTCCGAGTCCAGCTGGGCCCACCGGTTGTACCCGAAGAAAGGGGGGCCGGCCAGGGGGCTCCTGGCCGCCCTTGGTGGGTCCGTGTCCAACTGCGGTTTACCGTGCCGCGTGCCGGGGGAAGGGCTGGAGATGGCACAGGCGCGGGTGTTCTGGGTCGTGACCGGCGAGTTTGGGCCGACGTGGCCTATTGGCGGTCGAGTGGTCCCGGGAGGCAGGCCCGACGGCCCCCAACCACGGCGACGCCATGGTGACCTTGCTGGCGGAATCGAGGCCCAGCGCCTGACGCTCTAAACATCGGTCACCAGACAGCAGAGGCCGCTTTAGGACTTCCTCGGCCCCGCTGGAGGCATTCTTCTCAGCTTGCCCACCGGAGGGACGTGTGCTACGGTACCCAGCATGACCACCAAGCGGCGCGCACCGAACGGGGCACGGCGATGGGCAAGCGGGGACCCAAGCCCGGCACGCCCGAGGCCAAGCGCGGCGGCCAAGCCGTGCGTGAGAAGTACGGTCCGGAGCATTTCCGTGAGATCGGCAAGCAGGGCGGCCAGGTCCTCTCTGAGCGGTACGGGCCGGAACACTTCGTCGCGATCGGGCGCAAGGGTGGCGAAGTCACCAAGGAGCGCCATGGCGGGGCGCTCTACCGCCGCATCGGCAAGCTCGGCGGCAGCGCCGGTAAGGGAGTGCAAAGAGCGCCCCGACCCGTGGTAGGTCCGTCGCCCGCTGAGGGCCGGGACGCCGAGCGCCGCTCGTGGGAACGGACCATAGAAGGCCAGCCCGGCCTTGACGAGAAGCTCCGCCGGCTCGGGGAGGACGTCGGGTCCAGGACCTCCGCGGTACTGACCGCCTTGGACGCCTTCCGGGAGTTCTGGGCGCGGGATGTCGCCCCGCTCGACGCCACTATCCGGGGCCTGCAGCAGGCCATCCGGCACGAGGCGTCCCCGCCCGAGCAGTATCTCCGGAGCCTCGCCGGGCAGCTCCAGCCCCTCCACGAGTCGCTGGAGCGCCTCGACCGCGCCCTCACCAAGCAGCGCGTCCGGCTCGCTGAGTACCGACGCTGGCTGGATCGCGTCCAGCACCGCGGCCGCGGGCCGAATGACGGCTCGGCCAGCTCGCCCGCCGACTGGTGACGCCTTTTCCGCGATGGTGTAGCATGTCCCGGCGTCGGACACGCCGGCGCAGACCCGCCTTTCCAGCTCGGGGCGCCTCGAGAAGGCGAAGCGCGGCGGAGACGAACCCCGCCGAGGCCGCCGGTGGAGGCAGGGGACGCCTCGCCTGTTCTCCCTACGTTCCCTGTCCTCCCGCCACCGCCGCGCACGAGAGGCGAGCCACCGTCTGGCGGGATTCTCATCTGCGTCTAATGAACGCCGGGTATACTCCGGCTGCTTCACTCGCTCGACGGCGCTCGGACGGCATCCGGCCGGGGGATTTCGCGGTGGCCATCACGCCCGACAGCGCCCGGGCCTACGTCACCTACTTCGGGAGCCCCGGGGGGTTGTGGTCCCTGCCAAGGTGGCGGTATTCGACACCGCCACCGACGCCGTCATCGCCACCATCGATCTCGCCGCCAACAGCTCTCCGGCGGGGATCGCCATCACCCCTGACGGCGCCAGGGCCTACGTCGCCCAGGAGGAACCGGGCAACATCCCGGCCCACGTGGCGGTGATCGACACCGCCGCCAACACGGTCGCCGACCACGTTTCCGTCGGCCGCGTCGCCTTGGCGGTGGCCATCCGGCCGCCGGCCCATCTCGGCCCCGCCTGCGCCCGGGTCCTCACCGGCAGCATCACGGCGACCCTGAACCTGACCAGCGGCGTCACCTGCCTGGTCAACGCCCGGGTCACCGCCCTCGTCGTGGTCCGTGCCGGCGCGTCGGCGATCATCACCGGATCGACGCTGCGGAGCCCTCTGATCGGTGTCGGCGCGGCGACGCTGATCGTCTGCAACAGCACGGTCTCCTTTACGAATGTGCATAACAGCAGCGGCCCCGTCGTGCTCGGGCAGGACGGCGACGCGGACGACACGGCGAGCTGCGGCGGGAATACCTTCCGGGGGTCGGTCCAGCTCCCTAACAATCACGGCGGGGTGGCGCTGGAGCACAACACCATCGGGGGATATCTGCAACTCACCAACTCGACCGGGCCAACGGCGGCGGAGCTGGAGGGCAACCTGGTTCACGCCTTCCTGATCTGCAGCGGCAACACGCCGGCCCCGACGAATGACGGCCAGCCCAACACGGTGGGGGGCTTTCGCACGGGGCAGTGCGCCGCGTCGAGCTTCTGAGCCGCGCGAGGGGAGGGCGGGCGGCCGCTGCCTCTCGGCTGCTCCTCCCTCGGGGACGCGACGGGCGTCGGCCGGGATGCTGGTCCCGGCCGACGCCCAGGTTTTCGCCGCCCACGGGACGGCGGGTCGCCCGCGAGAACCTGCCCGCATGCCTCGGGAGGCTCTCAGGCCGCCAGCCTCCCGTCGGCGTCTCCCTGTCCTCCGGCCTCCAACCGGTCGATCATGCACGCGGCGGCTCGCACGACGGCGTCTAGCTCGCGCTCCAGGTCCGCCAACGTCAGCGCCCCAGCTTTGCAGGTAGCCGGCGGCGAACGATGCCTTCGGCCACTCCCGCCGGCGGGTCGTCGTGTCGCCTGCGTGGCGGTTGAGTTCGTCGAGCAACGTCGTGGCGGTCCCCGCCTATGGCAACGACAGCCCGCGCAGCACGGGAGCCGGGCCACCGCGTCGTGCGCCGCCACTCGATTGCCTGCGTAGGCGTCGAGAAAGTCGGCGGGGTCCAGCAGGTCGTCACGGCTGGCGATCTCCTCGATCGCGGTGAACCCACGGGGCGGGTGAGGTCGAACCGGGTCTCGTCATCGTTCGCGTCGAGCTCTCGGGTGCCGAAGCCACCGCCGACGGAAGCCCCGGCATCGCGAACTCAGACTGCCGTCTCCCAGAATCCGCCTAGCCGGTCTGCGATACACGCTCCGCCAAGTCGCGGCAGCGCAGGAACTCCACCTGGCCGAGTGAATGCGCGTAGGCGATCAGGCGTTCCAGCATCGCGACGCGTGACGCTCGACCAATCAACTGCGGATGCATGGTCAGGACGAAGCAAGCCTCGTCGTCGTTGAACAGGGCGGAGAGCTCAGCGCTCCAGGCGGCGTAGGCGACATCAGACGGGGTGTGCCCCAGCATGCCTCGCTGCGGGTTGATCCCGAAGAAGGGGAAGTCGTCCAGCAGCCATTGGACCGGCAATTCGACCAGGCCGGTTGACCGGCCATCTCGCCGATGGACGTACGGCCGATCGTCATCCATGCAGTTACTGGAATACCGGAAGCCGTAGCGTTCCAACAGTGGTAGTGTTACAGAGCTGAACTCCCACGAGGGCGAGCGGTAGCCGACCGGCGGCTGACCGCTGGCTCGACGGATCGCCTCGATGCCGGCCACCAATCCTTGCTCTTCTTCCTCCGCGGTCTGGCGAGCCGGCGGGATGTGATGATAGCCGTGGTGGGCCAGCTCGTGACCGTCGGCCAGAATGGCTTGTACCGCGTCCGGGTAATGCTCCACGACCCAGCCGGGGATAAAGAAGGTTGCCGGTATCTGTTCTCGGCGCAGCAGCGCCAGCAACCTCGGCACGCCCCGTTTGGGCCCGTATTGTCCCCGCGAAAGGGTCACCGGTCGGTTGATATTCTCCGGGTCGGTGGCGAGGATCGCGGACTCGGCATCGAGGTCGAAGGTGAGCAGTACTGGAAATGCAGGGCTGGCCATCGGTCGCTCCAGTCAATGACGTCGGTGGAGCAGATCGTAGCACTCGCCGGATGTTCCGTCAGGGCACAGACTGTGTGGCTCCAATGGGCCATTACTTGACTTTTCACCTGGCCTTCGTCAAGATTCCCACAGGCGGGTAGGCAGCTACTATCTGGTGAAGAGGTAAGGCGTCGGTAACCACTGTTGCGCGGTGCCACCGTGTGCGCGAGGCGCGCCAGTCTCCGTGTGGCGAGGGACACCGAGGGACCGACTTCAGCATGCGCTGCACTAGACGTGGGTATGCCCTTAATGTGGGCGGCACGCGGTGGTGGACTGGGCATAGGGGCCAGGGGTCCGTCGCTTCTCGAGTGTTACTCTGCGCTGCGCCTGTCAAGAACCACCAATCCCTTCAACCCCTTTTAGGAAGGGCCACGACGTGATCGGACCTAGTCACTTTGACCTCATCGCCCTGACAGCGGCAGGGGCGCTAGAACCTGCCGTGGCTATCGCCGGCAGCCGTGCTGGCACTATCGGGGTCCTCAACCTGGAGTTTGCGCACGAACAAGCGCAGGCGCTCAACGCCGTGGAACGCCTGTTGACGCAGGGCCGGGGACGGCTCGGCGTCCTGGTTGCCGGGCACGCCGAGGAGCTGCTGGAGTCGATCCTGACCCAGGCGGCATCGGGTCTCCATCTTGTCGTTCTGACGGCAAGCGCGCCGCACCGACTCCGGCATCTCGCAGCGGCGATTCATGGGAACGGTCTGCGCGCCTTTCTTGTGGCCTCGAACCTGGAAGAAGGGGAAGCGGGCCAAGCCGCCGGCTTTGACGCCGTTATTGCCAAGGGGCACGAGGCCGGGGGATGGGTGGGCGAAGAGACGTCGTTCGTCCTCTTGCAACATTTGGTCAGACGCATCTCCTTGCCCCTGTACGTACAAGGCGGGGTTGGTTTGCACAGCGCCGCGGCCTGCTACGTGGCGGGCGCCGCGGGGGCGGTCCTCGACAATCAACTCTTGCTGACGCGAGAGTCATTGCTGCCGGATGGCGTCAAGGCCCGCATTAGCGCGATGGACGGTAGCGAGACCGGTTGCTTCGGCACCGCGCTCGACGCGCGCTTTCGCGCCTATGTACGGTCGGACCTGCCCAGCGCCGCGGAGCTGCGCCAGCTCGACGCCGCCTGCGCGCTGGCTGAACATCCGGTCGATGAGATGCGACGCTCCTGGCGAGAAGCGCTGTCGGCCAAGGTTGGTTGGCAGCGTTTGGACCAGCAATTCATGCCGCTTGGTCAGGACGCCGCCTTCGCGGCGTCGCTGGCGCGGCAGTTTGCTACCGTCGGCGGGGTGCTGCGTGGCGTCCGCGACGCGGTCGCGACTCACGTCGCCGGCGCTCGGCGCGCACTGCCCTTGGCCGAAGGCGCCGCCCTGGCGGCGTCGCACGGCACCCGCTTTCCTGTCGTCCAGGGGCCCATGACGAGGGTTAGCGATCGGGCGGAGTTTGCCGCGGCGGTGGCCGAGGCCGGCGCTCTGCCCTTCCTCGCGCTCGCCCTAATGCGCGGCCCCGAAATCGAGACGCTCCTGGCCGAAACGCGGCGGACCCTGGAGGATCGCCCCTGGGGCGTTGGCATTTTGGGCTTTGTCCCGGCGGAGTTGCGGGCCGAGCAGCTAGAAGTCACTCGACGCTACCGCCCGCCGTTCGCGCTGATCGCCGGCGGCCGCCCTGATCAGGCCCGCATGTTGGAGCAGGACGGAATCCCCACCTATCTCCACGTACCGTCGCCCGGCCTCCTGGAGATGTTTCTGCGCGAGGGCGCGCGACGATTTGTGTTCGAGGGGCGCGAGTGCGGCGGGCATGTCGGTCCCCGCACCAGCTTCGTCCTCTGGGAGACCATGGTCGACGTGCTGCTGCGGAATCTCCCGGCGGCCGTCGACCCAGCCGGATACCACGTGTTGTTTGCCGGCGGCGTCCACGACGACCTGTCGGCCGCCATGGTCAGTGCCCTGGCCGCTCCGCTGGTGGACAAGGGAATGCGCATCGGCGTTCTCGTCGGCACCGGGTACCTGTTCACCGAGGAGGCGGTTCGTTGCGGCGCGATCACGGACGGCTTCCAACGAGCTGCCATGGCGTGTGACCGTACGGCGCTCCTGGAGAGCGGACCGGGGCACGCCACCCGCTGCGCGCCGTCGCCCTTTGCCGACGACTTCTACCAGGAGAAGCGGCGTCTCCTCAGGCGCGGCCTACCCCCTGAGGAGCTACGCTATGAGCTGGAGCTCCTGAACATCGGTCGCTTGCGCATCGCCTCAAAGGGTGTGGAGCGCGATCCCCTCTACGGCCAGGATCCGACTGTTCGCAAGCTGGCGCCGCTGAGTGCCGACGAACAGTGGGCGCGCGGCATGTACATGATCGGCCAGGTTGCCGCGCTGCGTGACAGCGTCTGCACCTTGCAGGATCTGCACCAGAATATCTCTGCAGGCAGCACGGAGCGGCTACGGTCGCTGGACAGTCCGTCGAACGAGGCGGAGCCCGTCCCACGCCAGGCGGCCGTGGCCATCGTCGGGATGGGCTGCATCGTCCCCGGCGCCGCGGACCTCGCCACATTCTGGTCGAACGTGGTCAACAAGGTCGATGCCATCACCGAGGTACCGGCCAGCCGCTGGGATTGGCGGCAGTACTACGATGCCGACCGTACCGCGCGCGACAAGGTGTACTCGCGCTGGGGCGGCTTCATCGACGAGGTACCCTTTGACCCAGTCGCCTACGGCATGCCGCCGAACACCCTTCGCTCCATCGAGCCGTTCCAGCTGCTGGCCCTGGCCGTGGTTCGAGCGGCGTTGCAAGACGCCGGTTACCTGGATCGCCCGTTTCCCCGCGAGCGAACGTCGGTTGTCCTGGGCGCGGGCGGCGGCGGCGGCGATCTCGGAGGCGGCTACGTCGTCCGTTCCAGCCTGCCCAATCTATTTGGCGACAGCGCCGAAGACCTGACAACCCACCTCGATGGGGTACTCCCCGAGTGGACCGAAGACTCATTTGCCGGAATCCTGATGAACGTCGCGGCCGGACGCGTGGCCAACCGGTTCGACCTCGGAGGAGTGAACTACACGGTGGACGCTGCCTGCGCGTCCTCGTTAGCGGCGATCTACCTGGCGGTGCGCGATTTGGAGGCGCACACCAGCGATGTGGCGATCGTCGGTGGTGTCGACGCCATTCAGAGTCCCTTCGCCTTCCTCTGTTTCAGCAAGACACAGGCCCTCTCGCCGACAGGGCGCTGTCGCACCTTTGACGCCGAGGCCGACGGTATCGCCATCAGCGAAGGCGTCGCGGCGGTCGTCTTGAAGCGGCTGGACGACGCTGAGCGGGACGGCGACCGCATCTACGCCATCATCCGCGGCGTCGGGGCGGCCAGCGACGGCCGCGACCGCAGCCTGACGGCCCCGCGACCTGAGGGCCAGGTCCGAGCGCTGCGCCGAGCGTATGCCCAGGCGACCTATTCCCCGGCGACGGTGGGTCTCATCGAGGCTCACGGTACGGGCACGGTGGCCGGCGACCAGGCGGAGGTGCAGGCGCTGAGCACGTTTTTCGGCGAGGCTGGCGCAACCGTTCAAGCCTGTGCGATCGGCTCGGTCAAATCCATGATCGGCCACACGAAGGCCACCGCCGGGGTCGCGGGGCTGATCAGGACGGCGCTGGCGCTGCACCACGCGGTGCTCCCGCCGACGCTCCACGTGACCCAACCGAACCCCAAGGCCGGCTTTCCGACCAGCCCATTCTATGTGAACACCGAGCCACGACCCTGGATTCAGGGAGCGTCAGACCAGCCGCGGCGGGCCGGCGTGAGCGCCTTTGGCTTCGGCGGCACCGATTTCCACGTGGCGATGGAGGAGTACACGGCGACGTTTCTGCCGGAGTCGGGCGCGACGGCGTATCCCTGGCCGTCCGAGCTCTTCCTCTGGCGTGGACGCACGCGCGAAGAACTGCTGGCGTCGCTGGCCGAGCTGGCCGGCCAGCTCGACCGCGGGGCTCAGCCTCGGCCGGTCGACCTCGCCTACACCCTGGCGGTGCAATGGGACCAACATTCCGCGGCCGAGGCGGCCCTTGCCATCGTCGCGGAGTCCCTCGACGACCTCAAGGAGAAGCTGCGCGCCGCTCAGGAGCTGCTTCGCGGCGGCTCGCCACGAGAGCACGCGCGGCGGGGCATCCACTTCTCGGCAGATCCTCTGGCCCAAAGCGGCCGGATTGCCTTCCTGTTCCCGGGGCAGGGGTCTCAGTACGTGAACATGGGGCGCGACCTGGCGATGGCGATACCGTTGGTTCGGCAGACCTACGAGCTGGCGGACCGTGTGCTGGCAGGCTTGCTGCCGCGCCCCCTCAGCCAGTTCGTCTTCCCCGCCCCGGCCTTTGGCGCCGAAGAGGAGAGGACGCAGCAGGCCGCCTTGACCGCGACGGATGTCGCGCAGCCGGCGCTTGGCGCCACCGGGCTGGCGTTCTTCCGCTTGCTGGGTTCGCTGGGTATCGAGCCACACATGGTTGCCGGTCACAGCTACGGCGAGCTGGCGGCGCTCTGTGCGGCCGGTTCGCTGGATGAGCACGACCTGCTCCGGCTGTCCGAGGCGCGTGGACGGTTCATGCGGGAAGGATCCACGGACGAGAGCGGCACGATGGCAGCCGTCGACGCGGCGCCGGAACAACTGCGCGATTTGCCTCCTGAACTGGACATTACCCTGGCCAACTTCAACGCGCCCCTGCAGACGGTGATTTCGGGGGCGCGCCAGGATGTCGAGCGGGCAATTGCCTGGTGTGCGGAACGCGGTCTCCGCGCTCGCCGGCTGCCGGTCGCCTGTGCGTTCCATTCTCCGCTGGTGGCGCCCGCCCAGCAGCGGCTGGCCGCGATGCTGCGAGAGGTGTCGGTCCGGGCGCCGAGGATTCCCGTCTATTCCAACACCACCGGGGCGCCCTATGGCGACGATGCGGAGTCTGTCGTCGAGCTGCTGAGTCAGCACCTGACCTCACCCGTGCAGTTCGTCCGGGAAGTTGAGGCGATGCATCAGGCCGGTGCTCGCTTGTTCGTCGAGGTCGGGCCCCGCGGCGTGCTCACGGGCCTGGTCGGCCGGATTCTTGCCGGCCAGCCCCACCTCTGCGTGGCGCTCGACCAGCCCGACCATCCGGGGCTGAGCCAGTTCCTTCAAGGCCTCGCCGCGATCGCTGCCGAGGGAGCGCCTCTCTGCGCCGCACGCCTGTTTGTGGGACGATCGGTCCGCCAACTGGCGCTGGCCAGCCTGGACCGCGACACGGCGCTGCCACGTCCCTCGCCGACAACATGGTTCGTCGATGGCGGTCGAGCCCGCCCATCGAGCCAGAAGAGCATCGGCCAGGATGCACCGCCTATCCCGCTCCGAGTCCAAGTGGCCACCGGCGCCACGTCGCTGCCGAGAGACGGAGCAGCGCGTCCGGCGAATCCGCCCGAGGCCACGACTGCCTCGCACGCTGCCGGACGAGCCGAACGGACCGTGGTCGCCGCTGTCGCTCCGATTCCGCAGCCACTTCCGACCGGCATGGTATCGACGACCAATGGACATATCGCCGACACGGCGCATGCGGTGTCGCCCGGCCGCACCATGGTCCTGCATGCACAGAAAGGGACGGTAGCACCTGTGATAACTAGGGAAGCCCAGGCCGCGGCGGAACCGGCCGCCAGCAATGGCCACCCAACGGCCACGGCCAACGACAGATCGATACCCGCCGGCTCGTCCAGCGCTCCCACGGCGCCGGGGATGGCGATGGCCCACGGTGACGGAGCCGCGGCGGCGATCGAGCAGTTCCAACTGGTGATGCAGCGCTTCCTGCAGACCCAACAGGCGGTGATGCTGGAGTACTTACGGTCTCGGCAGCCGGCGGCGTCCGGTTATGGTGGCGCACTGCCGGGGAGGGTAGTCCAGGAAGTGACGACGCCGCTACCCGTCGCGGCGCCGGTTGCGCCGGCCATGCCCGCTACCGATCCGGTACCGGTGGCGCGACCGACGGTCGCGGTCGCCCCTGAGAACGGCCACACCTCTCCGCACCCGCATGTGAACGGGACCGCGGCGGCCGGCGACCACACGCTCGCGGCGGATGGCGCGGATGGCCGGCGGGCCGGGCCGGACGCGCCCGCGATTCATCGCCCGGTCGCCGTGTCAGCGGCTGTGGTTCAGGCCGCCGCTGTCGGGCAGATTGAGACGAAGATCGCCGCTCGCCTGGATCGACAGCAACTGACGGACCGCCTCCTGGCTGTCGTGAGCGACCGCACCGGTTACCCGACCGAGATGCTCGCCTTGGACGCCGACCTGGAAGCCGACCTGGGCATCGACTCGATCAAGCGCATCGAGATCGCTGGGACGATCGTGGAGTCGCTGACGTTGCCGGCCGGGGCCGCTCCGGATATGGAGCGACTCGCCGGCAGCCGTACGCTCGCCCAGGTGGTCGCCACATTGGAGGCGCTCGTCCAGCCCCCTCCGGAGGTCGAGGCGCCGCGGCACGAGCCGCAGGTTGACGCGGCCGCCGTGACGGCAGGTGATCGCCGCCCTTTTGTTGAGGAACTGGCCGACTCCGGCATCGGTCGGTTCCTAGTGCGGCCGGTGGCCGCGCCAATGCCGGATCGGCGCGCCGGGCTCTCCCCGGCCGGCGTCGTCGTCCTGGTGGACGATGAAACCGGCGTGGGCGAACGCTTGAGCGCCGGGATCAGCAAGCTCGGGCATCGAACGATTCGCCTGCTGCGCGGCGACGGGGGCGCCGCGCCTCCTGACGCACTTGTCTGTGACCTGAGCTGTGTCGAAGGCGTCGAGAAGGCGGTGCGCGATCTGCATGAGCGCTACGGCGCCGCCACGGCCCTGGTCCATCTGCCGGCGCTGCGAGCACGAGCAGCGAATGGCGACGAAGGGTTAGCGGGCTGCCGCCGTCGACTGGCCGAGCATCTCACGCCGCTCTTCCTCTTGTCTCAGGCGCTGGCGTCGGACCTGGAGAGCGCGGCGAACCAGGGCGGCGCGGCGGTGCTCGCCGCGACCGCGCTCGGCGGCGCCTCTGCCGCGGACCGAGCTTCCACCGCCTTTGATCCTGACCAGGCCGCGATCGCCGGCTTCCTCAAGACTCTGGCGCTCGAGTGGCCGTCCGTTCGGGTGAAATCGGTTGACCTGTCGCCCGACATGGCCGTGGACCCCACCGACACGCTTCTGACGGAGCTGCTGGCCGACGATGGCCTGGTGGAGGTTGGCTATAAAGGCAGACAACGGCTGCGCCTGGAATATGCGGCATCGGCCATCTCGGCTGGCGATGGCAGTCCGCCCCTTGATGAATCGTCGGTCCTCCTCGTCACCGGCGGAGCCCGAGGGATCACCGCTGAGGTGGCGGCGGCGCTGGCCGAGCGCTACCGCCCGATGCTCTTGCTGGTTGGGCGCACCGTGGCGCCCACCGAGCCGGAAGCAGCGGAGACGGCCAGCCTTACCGATCCGCGCGCCTTGCGGCAGGCGATCCTGCAGCAACGCCGCCTGGCCGGCTTGCCGGTGACGCCGTCGACCGTTGAGGACGCCTACCGGCGACTGCTCCGTGAGCGAGAGGTTCACCAGAGCCTGGTTCGCCTGGAGCGGACCGGCGCGCGCGTTGTCTACTACGCCTGTGACGTCACCGACCGCACCGCCTTCGGCGACCTCATCGACGAGATCTATCGGTCATTCGGTCGGATCGACGGGGTCATCCACGGCGCCGGGGTGATCGAGGACAAGCTCATTCGGGACAAGAGACTGGACTCTTTCCAACGGGTCATCGGCACGAAGGTCGACGGCGCGATGATCCTGGCGGAGAAACTGCGACCTGACCGGCTGCGTTTTCTCGTCCTATTCAGCTCGGTTTCCGCTCGTTTCGGCAATCGCGGCCAAGGTGACTACGCGGCGGCGAATGAGGTGCTCAACAAGCTGGCGCAACAGCTCGACCAGGAATGGCCCGCGCGCGTCGTCGCCATCAATTGGGGTCCCTGGCTCACCACTGGGATGGTTTCGCCGGAAGTGCAGCGGCAGTTTGCCCAGCGAGGAGTCACGTTGATCCCCGTCGCCGTGGGCTGCCGGATGTTGGATCAGGAGCTGCGCGGCGGACGCAAGGGCCAGGCCGAGGTGCTGATTGGCGGCATGCACGCGCCTGCCGACGCCGGGCAAGAAACAGCCTCCCCTCCGGTTCCGATATCGTCGCCGCCACTAATAACAACCGAGGTCAGCCATTTGCCGCTGCTGGGGGCAGACACGGTCCTGACACACGAGTCCGATGGCGGGCTGGACGCTGTGCGGGTCCTCCGCACCTCCCACGACCTCTATCTGCTGGACCACCGCCTGGACGGCCGGCCGGTCTTGCCGTTTACCGTCGCGATGGAGCTGATGGCGGAGACGGCAGCCGCGGCGCGACCGGACCTTGACGTCGTGGAGATCCACGATATCCGGCTGTTGCGGGGCGTCCAGGTCGATGACGAGCTGGCGTTGCGGGTGTCCGTGCGCCCACGGCAGCCCTCTGCCCGGTTGGTTCTCGATGCGGCGACCACGTCGGTCGACGTGGCCATCTATTCCGCGACTGACCCGGGCCGGCCGCACTATCAGGCGGTCGTCGACTTGTCGGCAAGAGGAGCTGCGCAGGCGCGACACGGCTGGCCGTGGGACGCCTCCGACACTCAGCAGTTTGATCCGCGGGGGAGCATGGCGTTGAGCGTGGAGGACGCCTATCGCGACTGGCTGTTCCATGGGCCGCTCTTCCAGCGCATCGTTTCCGTGGAGGCGCTGGATCGGACTGGTATCCGGGCGACGCTGCGTGCCTCAACGCCGGCAGAGTGCCTCGCCGGCGGTCCGGCAGGAACCTGGCTGTTCGATCCGCTACTGGCCGATGCCGCTTTCCAGGCCCAATTGCTGTGGGCGCGGTCGCAGTGGGATGTGACGACCTTGCCGGCCAGCGTACAACGCTTCCGGCGGAAGTTGCCGTCCGCCGATACCAGCGCCTCGGGGCTCGTTCGCTATGAGCTGCGCGTTCGGCCGGAAACACAAGCGCCGATTAGCCGCATCGACCACCTGTTTTTCGGCCCGGATGGCCAATGCTTCGCGGCCATGATCGACGCAACCGGTACCGGTAGCAAGGCGCTGAACCGCCTTGCCGGCAAGCTTCGGGGCTAACCGTGCCACTGAATCTCGCCTAGAAGGCATGGCAGCGAACGTGGGAAGTCCGGAGTTCACAGGCAGGACGCCTGAGGGCAAGGCGCCAGACGGCGCCGCTCAATTCGAGGCGGTCAGCCGCCTAGAGCACGGCGGGGTGGATCGTGGTGACGTCGCGATTATCGGGATGTCGTGCCTCTTCCCGGGCGCTGGAAACGTGGATGCCTACTGGCGCAATATCCTGGGCAAGGTCGACGCCATTTCCGATCCCCCGGCGGACGCTTGGGACACTGAGCTGTATTACGATCCCGATTCGCGAGAGTCTGACCGGGTCTACTGCAAGCGCGGCGGCTATCTCGGGGCCTTAGCCGCGTTCGATCCTGTCGTCCACAGCATTCCGCCCAAGTCCGTGGGCGGCGAGCCGGACCAGTGGCTGTCGCTCCAGTTGGCGCACGACGCCATGGCTGACGCCGGCTACGCCGATCTCAGCGCGGCGGTGCGCCAGAAGACCGCGGTCATCCTCGGCAAGGGGACCTACCTCAACGGCGGTAACGCCGTGATGGTGCAGCACGGCTTCATGATCGGCCAGACGCTGGAGATCCTGAAAAAGGTACACCCAGGGCTCACCGCTGACCAGGTCGAATCGCTGCGCCGGGAGATGAAGAAAGGGCTGCCGCCGGTTACGCCCGACACCGTGCCCGGGCTCATCCCAAACATCATCGTCGGCCGCATCGCCAACCGGCTCGATCTCTCTGGCCCGGCCTACACGGTCGACGCCGCCTGCGCATCGTCCCTGGTTGCCGTTCAGCACGCCTTGCGCGACCTCCAAGCAGGAAGCTGTGACCTGGCAATTGTCGGCGGCGCCCAGGTGTGGATACCGCTGCCCACGCTCAACCTGTTCTGCCAGTTGGGCGCGCTTTCCCGCCGGCAGGAGATCCGTCCCTTCGACGCGGCCGCCGACGGCACGCTCCTGGGCGAAGGGATCGGCATGCTCGTGCTCAAGCGGCTCGCCGACGCCGAGCGGGACGGAGACCGCGTCTACGCGGTGATCAAAGGCGTGGGCGTCTCCAGCGACGGACGTGGCGCGAGCGTGATGGCCCCTCGGATCGAAGGCGAAGAGCTATCGCTTCTCCGCGCCTATGAGGCAGCCGGCGTGTCTCCTCGAACGATTGGCCTCGTGGAGGCGCATGGCACCGCCACGCCGGTCGGCGACGTGGTCGAGGTCCAAGCCTTGGCGCGCGTGTTCGGCCCGCGAGGCGGTGGTCCTCCCCGCTGCGCCATCGGGTCGGTCAAGTCGATGATCAGCCATACCATGCCCGCCGCCGGTGTTGCTGGGCTCATCAAGGCGGCGCTCGCCCTGCACTTCAAGATCTTGCCGGCGACGTTGAACTGCACCAAGCCGAACCCGAAGCTGGAGTTGGAGAAGACTCCATTTTATGTAAACACCGAGACGCGACCGTGGATTCATGGCGCGGCCGAGCCGCGGCGCGCCGCGGTCAACGCGTTCGGCTTCGGCGGCATCAACGGCCACGTCGTCCTCGAAGAATATCGGGGCGGCCAGTCCGCCGGCGCCGAGCCGACCGCCGATTCGGGGGATCGCCGGAATCCTACCGTTCCCCCGCACGCGCTGCCCTGGGACAGCGAGGTCATCCTGCTGGAAGCCTCCTCTCGTGAGGAGCTGGTCCAGCGTGCGCAGCGCCTTTCCCAATTTCTCGATCGGGCGCTCGCCGGCGATGGTGAGTGGACGCCGCGGCTCTGCGACCTGGCATTCTCCCTCGCCGCGGCAGTCCGGCAGACGGACGGCTCGTGTCACCTGGCGCTGGTCGCTACCTCTCTGGCCGACTTGAAGACCAAGTTGGAGCGCGCCGCCCGCCGGCTGACGGATCCCACCTGTCGCCAAATTCGGGACGTGTCCGGCATCTACTTTGCTGCCGAGCCGCTGGCTCGGCAGGGCAAGTTGGTCTTCATGTTTCCCGGTGAAGGTTCCCAATACGCCAACATGCTTGCTGACCTCTGCTGGCATTTCCCTGAAGTGCGCGACTGCTTTGACCAAAGCGACCGGATGTATGTCGGCCACCCCCGTGGCTACGTGCTGAGCGACTTCGTCTTTCCGCGCCCAGCGTTCACCGACGAGGAACGGAGGTGGACGGAGCAGCGACTCACCGCGCTCGACGGGGCGGTGGAAGCGGTGCTGACCGCCAACCAGGCCATGTTCACCCTCGTTCGCGGTCTCGGGCTGCAGCCGGAAGCGTTGGTTGGTCACAGCACCGGCGAGTACTCCGCCATGCGCGCGGCCGGCATGCTCGGTCTCGAGAGCGAGGAGAGGCTGGCTGCACTCGGCAACGCGCTCAATGACAGCTACGCGGCGGCGGCGGCGCATGACATGGTGCCGAAGGCGGTGCTTCTGGCGGTCGGCGCCGAGCGCGAGCGCGTGGAGGCGATCGCCCGCGAAGCCGGAGGCGATGTCTACGTGGCGATGGACAACTGTCCGCACCAGTCCGTGTTGGTGGGCGAGGCAGCGGCAGTGGACCGGGCGCTGGCCATCGTCCGGCGTGAGGGCCTGATTTACGAGTACCTGACCTTCGATCGGGCCTACCATACGCGACTCTTTGCCCCGTACGCCGAAGGGCTCCAGCGCATCTTTGCCGAGGTGCCGCTCGTGTCTCCCCAGGTTCCCATCTACTCCTGCACGACCTCGGCTCCCTATCCCGACGAGCCGGACGCCGTTCGCGAGCTGATGGTGGAGCATTGGTCCGAGCCGGTGGAGTTCCGTCGAACCATCGAGGCGCTCTACGACCAGGGCGCCCGCCTCTTCGTCGAGGTAGGTCCGCGAGGCAATCTCAGCACCTTCGTCGAGGACATCTTGCGCGGTAAGGCCTTCTGCGCGATCCCCGCCGACGTGCAGCGGCGATCCGGGGTGACTCAGCTCAATCATTTGGTCGGACTGCTGGTGGCGCACGGGGTCAGCTTCGACCCCTCACGCTTGTACCGGCGGCGGAGCTGCCGCCGAGTAGACTGGGAAAGCGATATCTCGCCGGTCCAGCCCGTGCGACCGAGCGCGCCGATCGGTCTCCTGACCGGCTATCCGAAGCTGCAAATCTCCGACGATATTGCTGCCGGTCTGCGCCAGCACTATGTGGCGAGTGATCATGTGATCGAGCTCGACGTATCGTCCAACCATTCCACGCCGATCCCCGGTTGGCCGGCCGCCACCGGCATTGCTCTGCACGAATCGACCAGTGGCCCATCCTATACGGACCCGCCCGCCGGCTACACGACACTGGCTTCGGGCGTCGTGACGGCAAGCGCGGGCGATAGTCCGGCGGACACCGGCGTCATTGACCGAGCCGACGTTCCTCCGGGGACGACCGACTGGACAGCCGAGGGTCCAATGGGCGAGTACTTTCGCTCGATGGACCAGTTTCTGGCGACGCAAGAGCAGATCATGCAGACCTTCCTGCGCTCGACGCCGCCGAGCGAGCCGTCAGCGTGGGCCGCGTCGCTGCCCTCCGAACAGACCAACATCGCCACGTCGGCGAGGCAAGTCTCGGAGGACAGGGGTGAGGACGTTGGTGACGCGTCGTTTTACCCCTTGCTAGGTGACATTGTCTCGCTGATTCCAGGCGAGGAGTTAGTCGCCGAGCGTACTTTTGACCTGGCCGAGGACCTGTATCTGCGCGACCACTCCTTTGGAGGGGTCGTGTCTACCCAAGACCCCGACCTCTTCGGTCTTGCGGTGATGCCGCTCACCATGAGCCTGGAAATACTGGCCGAGGCCGCATCCATGCTCTTGCCGGGCCAGGCAGTCGTGGCGTTGCGCGACGTGAAGGCGTCCCGCTGGCTCGCCTGGGACGGCGGGCCTCAGCGGTTGCAGGTAGTCGCCCGGCGCCGGCCGGGTCGTGACGACGAAGTCCACGTCCAGCTTCGGAACCTCACCGAGGACGCGCAACCAGAAGCTGCCATGCGCACACCGGCCGTGGAGGCGACCCTAATTTTCGGGCAGTGGTACTCATCAGCCAGCCACACGCTCCCCACCACGCTGTCCGATGGGCGCCCATCAAAGTGGACACCGGAGCGTCTCTACACCGACGTCATGTTCCACGGACCAGCCTGGCAAGGCGTGCGGTCGATTCAGGAGACGAGCGACGGGGGCATCGTGGCGATGCTGCGGACCTTGCCGGTCACGAGCTATCTTGCCAGCAACACGGCCCCCGCCTTCGTGCTCGATCCGGCGGTTCTCGACGCGGCCGGACAGGTCATCGGCTTCTGGACGGCCGAGCACCTGCCACGTGGTCATGTCATCTTCCCCTTTCACGTGGAAGCCATCGAAATCTGTGGTCCGCAACAGCCCGTCGGCCAGGAGCTCATCTGCACCGCGTCTGTTCAGCTTGTTGGAGAACAGCAGGTACGCTCGAATATCGAGGTTGGAACCCCGGACGGGATGGTGTGGTACCGATTGGTGGGCTGGCGCGACAAGCGGTTTGATGTGCCCGCGCCGTTGGCATCATTGCTGCGATCGTCCGGGGGCACGACAGTGTCCGCGACCTGGCCCGAGCCGGCGGCACGTCTGTCGTCGTCAACCCGCCTCCAATGCCGCCGTGTTGCTACGGACCTCATCTCGGATCGATCGTTCTGGTTACGCGTCTGGTCGCAGCGGATTCTGGGGTGCCGCGAGCGCGAACAATTCGCCGCCCTACGCACTCCGCAGCACCGCCAGGTGGAGTGGTTGGCGGCGCGGACGGCCGCGAAGGAGGCGATTGTCGGGCTGCTGAAGGTACACTACGGCCTGGACTTGGCGCCGGCCGACGTCGAGATCCTCACCGACGAGCGCGGTCGGCCTCATGTGTTCGGGGCATGGCGGCAGCTCGTCACCGTGGATGTGGGGGTGTCGCTGGCGCACACGGAGGGCCACGCCGTGGCGCTCGTCTACCTCGACGAGCAATCGACGTCGTCGGCTGCAGGCGTGGGGAGGCGGCTGGGCATCGACGTAGAGCGCGTGCATGCAACGCCTGCCGGCTTCACGGCCCTGACCTTTAGCGACCACGAGCGGACCCTGCTCGAGGAGCTGGGGGGCACGCAACAGGAAGAATGGCAATTGCGGTCGTGGTGCGCCAAAGAGGCGGTCGGCAAAGCCTTGGGCTTCGGCCTGGTCGACGGGCCGAGGTCGCTTTCGATCACCAGCGTCGACCGACAGAGCGAGGTCGTCGCTGTGCGATTGGAAGGCCGATTGGCGGAGGCATTCCCAGATGTCGCCGATCGTCCCATCTCTGCCGCAACGCTTCGCCAGGGCGACCTGGTCGTGGCTGCCACGTGGTGCGATCGCATCGATGTGCCCCGTGACGGTGATGCTGTTGCAGAGCGGTCTAGATGAGGGAACGTAAGGTGGCAAAGGAAATGCCGGGGCGGCGACTGCGGTCTGCCGCCCCGGCATTGCCGCAACCGGGAGCTTCTTCAAGCAGGAGAAACAACAATGACGTGGCAGTCAGAAGCGCAGGTGCGCGATGAGCTTCTGGACATGATGAGCCAGTTGGCCGGCGATTGGGAATATGGCGATCCGATCACACCCGAGACTCGCCTGCTTGGTGACGTGGGATTGGAGTCGCTCGATCTGGTGGTCCTGGGCACCTCTATCCAGCAGCGCTACGGTCGTCTGCCCTTTGCCGAGTTCCTCGCCGAGATCGGACAGCGGCCCGTGCAGGATCGGGACGTGTCGGTCCAGGAGTTGGTCAGCTTCGTTTGCCGGCACAGTGGGCTGACGGCCCCCACAAGGGCCCGTTGATGCCGAAGGCGGTTCTGATCGGTCTCGACGGCGCTACCTTTACTATCCTGGACCCGCTGATGGAGCGGGGGGTGATGCCCTTCTTGCGCCATTTTGCGCAACGCGGCGTGCGAGCGAAGCTGCGCTCGGTCATCCCGGCCCTGACGCCACCGGCCTGGACATCGCTGATGACCGGCAAGCGGCCCGGCCAGCACGGCGTGTTCGACTTCTTCCAACGAGATTCTGTTGACAGCGACTTTGTGCGACTGGCCGACTCGCGGGATATTGGCAGCGCCACCATCTGGTCGCTGGCCAGTGACCACGGCAAGCGGGTGATCGCGCTCAACTTTCCGGTGACGTTTCCGGCTCCGGCCGTCGACGGTTGTATCGTGCCGGGAGGCTGGATGCCTTGGCGACAGCTGCGTCTCGGCTGCCACCCGCCGGGACTCTTCGACCGATTGCGCGCGCTTCCGTCATTTAGCCCGCGTGAGCTCGCACTGGACATGGCCCTGGAAGAAAAGGCGATCGAAGGCTGCGCGTCCGAGGAGTACGCCGACTGGGTATCCCTGCACACGAGGCGGGAGCAGCGCTGGCTGGACATCCTCCGCTACTTGATGCAGACGGAGCCGGCCGACCTTATTGGCATCATGTTTGACGGCGTGGACAAGCTTCACCACCTCTGCTGGCGATTCATCGATCCGGCTTTCCAGGTGGCGAGGCCGTCCGCTTGGGAACAACAGATCAGTCAGCTCTGCGAGCGCTACTTCCGGCAGCTTGACGCCGCCATCGCCGAGATAGTGGATCTGGCCGGTCCCGGGGCCACGGTGGTTCTGGCGTCCGACCACGGCGGCGGTCCGGCTTCCGATGTGTTCTTCGTCAATGCCTGGCTGGAGCAGCAGGGTTTCCTGGCCTGGGTCGCTGATACGGCGCCGACGAGGAAAAGCGGTGGGTCGGCGGACCAATCGCCCCGGCTGGGCATGGGCCAGATCGCGAGGCACGTCTATGAGCTCGATTGGGAGCGGACCGTCGCCTATGCCGCCACGCCGAGCAGCCTCGGCATCCACATTGTCGATCGCTCGCTCGGTGGGGCGAACGGCGCGGGGTCGGAGTCGTATCGCCAGATTCAGCGGCGACTCATCGATGGCCTGCGCGCGCTTCGTCATCCCGTCACGGGGCGCCCCGTTGTCGAGGCGGTACATACGCGGGATGAGGTATTCGCCGGCCCGTTCGAGTCGCTGGCGCCGGACCTCACGCTGTCCTTGGCCGATGGCGGCGCCGTCTCCATCCTCCGATCCGATACATTGTTGAGCCGGCGCCGTGAGGTCGCGGGGAATCACCGTCCAGAGGGGATCTTCCTCGCTTCGGGGCCCGGCATCCGGCGGGGGGCTTCGCTGCCGGACCTCTCTATCGTGGATGTTGCGCCACTGCTGCTCTATAGCGCTGAGGTCCCCGTTCCGGACGACATGACGGGACGGTTTCCTGATGAAGTCTTCGAGCCGGCAGCGCTTCACGAGCGTCCGGTTCGGACGGCGACGGGTCAGGGGACGTTGCCCCGCGATGGGGCAGGAGTACCTGAGCCGCACCTGGAAGCCGACGACGAGGCCGCCGTAATGGCGCGCCTGCGCGCGCTCGGCTACGTCGACTGAAGGCCAGTAGGGACTAGGAATGCCCAAGGTACAGTTGCCCGGCGGCCACAAGCTGCACTACCAAATCGCGGGTGACGGTCCGGACGTGGTCATGATCCACGGCCTCACCGGCAATCTGGCCGTCTGGCACCTGCATATCGTGCCGGCCTTGTGGGACCATTTTCGAATCCTCACCTACGATTTGCGGGGCCACGGGTATAGCGAGATCACGCCCGCGGGCTATACGGCAGACGACATGGCCGGCGATCTAGTGGAGTTGCTCGACGTCCTCGACATCCGACAACCCTACCTTGTCGGCCACAGCTATGGCGCCGACATCGCGCTCTACGCGGCCCATCGTTGTCCCGAGCGGGTGCGTCAGGTTATCGCGATCGAGCCGGCGCTGCCGGCCCTGATCCGCCTGCGCAGTCGAGACGACTGGGAGGGCTGGGACTACTGGGTGAAGGTGCTGGAGGAGTCCGGCCTGACCGTCCCTAAGGAGCGACGCAGCGACATGAACTACCTGCTGCGCCTCAGCCTTGAAGTACCCAAGCGTTGGGGGCCGCTCAACGGCCTGCCGCGCAATGCCCGCCCCTTCCTGCGCCTCTTGGAGACCACCACGGTGTCGCAGGACTACGACACGGTTGGAACCTTGACGCTGGAGAGCATCGAGCGCATCCAGACGCCGGTCCTGCTCATCGACAACGAGACCTCCGCTTTCCTGGGGACCTATCATTACCTGCTCGCCCACCTGCCACACGCCACCGGCGTCTTGCTGCCGCGCACGGAGCTGGGGCATTTCGGTCCGCTCGAGCAGCCGGAGCTGGTGGCGCAGCAAATCCTGACAGCGTTGAAGCCGGAGGTGACGTTGGCAAACGCGAACGGTAAGGCAGGGTCAGAATGAGCGGTACGAATAGCCTGGCTTGGTCGCGCCGGGCAACCTCACCACCAGTCCTCTCCGGACCTCACCTGCTTACCGTACCGCGGAGAGGAGGAGCGCCAACGGAAGGACGTGCGCGAGCTATGCAGCGGATGCATAGTCAGAAAGCTGCCGCTGGCGACGTGGTCATCGTCACCGGCTGTTCCAGTGGGCTTGGTCTGGAGACGGCGCTCTACCTCGCGGAGCGCGGCTTCAAGGTCTACGCGACGGTGCGCAACCTCACCGCTCGGGCGGAGATCCTCCAGATGGCCCAGCAGCGCGACGTCGGGCTCGAGGTGCTGGCGCTGGACGTCACCGATCCTGCCAGCATCGACACGGCCGTGACGACGGTCGGCGAAGGGACAGGCGGCATCTACGCACTGGTGAACAATGCCGGCATCGGGCTGCGCGGGTGTCTGGAGGATTTGTCGCTGGACGAGGTGCGGCGGGTCTTCGAGACCAATGTGTTTGGGACCATGGCGGTCACACAGCGGGTGTTGCCGTCTATGCGCGCCGCTGGTCGCGGTCGGATCGTCACCATAAGCTCCGTCGGCGGGCGGATCTCCTCCTTCGGGCTGTCGGCCTATTGCGGCAGCAAGTTCGCCCAGGAGGGCATGGCAGAGGCGCTCGCCCTGGAGATTGCGCCCTTCGGCCTCCAGTCCATCATCGTCGAGCCCGGCATCATCAAGACCACTCGCTGGACGATCAATCGTGGCACGGCGCAGCGCGCCCTCACGCCGGAGAGTCCATACCAGCGGCTGTTCGCGGCGCACGAGAAGATCGCCGACCGCATCGTCGAGCGATCCAAGACGCGGCCGGTGGACGTGGCGCGGACCGTCCATCACGCCCTGACGACGCCTCGTCCACGGATGCGCTACGTCGTCGGCCGTCCCGCGGCGGCGGCGATCCTGCTTCGGCGCTATCTGCCGAACGAGCTGTTCGAGCGGTTCTACTTTGGCTCGCTGGTTCGCCAGCTCACCGGAGATGAAGGGAAACCTCACCCCCAACCCCTCTCCCACGAGGAGAGGGGAGACGCGGGTACTGAAAGTAGTCGCTGATGGCGCGATTTCTCTTTACCATCTGGCCGCTCACCTCGCACATCCAGCCGCAGATGGGCACAGCGATGGAGTTGCGCTCGCGGGGCCACGAGGTGGCATTCTATACTGGGGCCAGTGCGGCTGCCTTGCTCGATGGCGAAGGCATGCGCGTCTTTCCGTTTCGGCGCGTCGACGAGGCGCTGGTCTGGGACGTCATCCGCGCCGTGACCGAGCGAGCGACGGGCGGGTCGACGCCCCGGCTGATGCGGCGAGTGACCCAAGAGTGGTGGGCCGGGACGGTTCCCGATCAGGTCGCGGACCTGCGGGAGATACTGGACGCCTGGCATCCTAATGTGCTCGTGACGGAGACCAGCGTCTGGGCGCCCATACTGGTGCTGGGAGAGACCACGGGCCTCCCGGTGGCGATCTCGTCGACATTGATGGGCTGCCTGATCGACGGCACAGACGCGCCTCCGTGGGGTTTGGGGCTGCGGCCGCCGCGCACCCTGC
Organism: uncultured Chloroflexota bacterium; assembly: GCA_937967325.1. GTDB lineage: Bacteria > Chloroflexota > UBA4733 > UBA4733 > UBA4733 > UBA4733. Next base: position 21,080 of record CALBSQ010000235.1, on the reverse strand, counting down.
TGACCCGGCTGGTCGCGCGCGCCTACGGCACGATCATCGACGTCGCGGCCAGGGGATTCCGCCGCCAGTTGGATCAGATGCGCGCCGGCTACGGGCTGCCGCCGATGGGCTGTTCGGTGAACAGCTTCACCGGCCGGTTGCCCCTCTACATGGTTCCCAGCATCGCCGAGCTCGACTACGGTCGCCACGATCTTCCGCCGTGTGTGCATTATGTGGGTCCGTGCGTTTGGAACAAAGCGACCGGGGAGACAGCTCCGGCCTGGCTGCAGGATTTGCCCACAGACCGCCCGCTGGTACATGTCACCGAGGGAACGCTGCACTATCAGGATCCCTTTGTGCTGCGAGCGGCGGTTCATGGACTGGCGCGGCTGCCCGTGCAGGTCGTGGCGACGACCGGGCGTCAACGCGACCCGGCGACGCTGAACCTGGGTTCACTGGCCCCGAATGTACGATTGGAGCAGTGGGTGAGCCACGCCGACCTGTTGCCCCGCTGCGCAGCGCTGGTAACGACTGGAGGGGCAGGGACCGTACTGGCCGCCTTGCAAGCGGGCGTCCCCATGGTCATCGTGCCGACGCATTGGGACAAGCCGGACAATGCTCAGCGGGTGGTGCAAGTAGGAGCCGGCATTCGATTGTCGCCGAAACGGTGCACGTCCGAGCGGCTACGGGCGGCTGTGGAGCATGTGCTGGCGGAGCCGAGCTTCAAGGTCAATGCTGAGCGATTGGCAGGGGAGCTGGCGGCGGCGCCCGGGCCGAAAGGGGCAGCGCCACTGTTGGAGGAGCTGGTCTTGCGCACGACGCGGACGGTGGCGAGGTGAGCGGGCAACCGATGCTGTCGGAAAGTAATGACACGGTGGTTCTAAGGAGCATCGTGTGAGCTTCCTCGGCCTGTCGGTGGGGTTGTCTCACCTTCGGTTGCAGTTGGCTGCTCGAGACCAATTGGCCCTAAAGAGTGAACGGCCGAAACGAGTCCGGCGACCGCGTCTCGTGTCCCATCTCGGACGCTGGGGCCGCGCGCGCCGGTGGCTACCGCCCGATGCCCGGTACGGGGTCGATGTCGGGTGTGCCTTCGGGTACGGCACGGCGGCGATGACCGGGCACGGCTACCGCACCAAATGCATCATCGGCGTGGAGCGGGATCCCGAGCACTTAGAGCAGGCGACCCGCCTCTACCCATGGGTGCCCGTGGTCAGGGCGGATGCCGCCGCTCTCCCATTTGCCACCGCGGCGGTCGATGCGGTCATCATGCTTGATGTCGTGGAACACGTTGCCGACGCGCACGCGGTGCTGGCGGAGGCCCGGCGGGTGTTGCGCGATGGTGGGAGCCTTGTAATGAGCGTGCCCAATAGCGGCCTGCTGGCTAGCCTTGACCCGTACAACGCCTACACAGCGCTGCGCCGCCGCTGGCGGTCCTGGCCACCGCTGGTGTCCTACGACGAGTCGGCTACCGGAACACATCGCCACTTTAGCCTCGAGGAAGCGCGTGACCTCCTCGGGCCGGGCTTTTCCATTGACCGTGTGGCGCGCACGGGTACAGGCGTGTCTGAGCTGCTGGACCTGCTGCTGACTATTGTCTTCTTCGCGTTGCTCGGATGTCAAAGGGCCTACCCGCGTCTTCGGTTCCTTCATTTCCTCGCGTACGTCGTGGACGATCTCGTGCCTGTCGGACCTTCGGGCTATCATCTCACGCTACGAGCCCGTGCCGTATGATACTGAAGTTCGGGAAGGGCTGAGCGTGGCGCGTTTCTTGTTCGCCACTTGGCCATTTTTCGGGCACATCTTACCGCAGATCAGCATGGCCATGGCGCTGCGCGACCGCGGCCACGATGTCGCGTTCTACTCGGGCTCGCGCATGCAGCCATTGCTAGCCGGCGAGGGGCTGACCGCCTTTCCCTTTCGGCGGGTCGACGAAGCTCGTGTCCTGGACATTGCGACCCGTACCGAACGCATAGATAGCCGAAAAGTGGGGGCGGCCGCGTCGCGCGACCGTACCCGTCAGGTGTTTCAGGAATGGCTGTTGGGGACGATCCCGGATCAGGTGACTGACCTGAAGGAGATCATTCGCACCTGGCGCCCCGACGTGCTCGCCACTGACCCGGTATTGTGGGGTCCCTCGCTCGTGCTTTGGGAGACCACGCACCTGCCCGTTGCCGTCGCATCTTTTCTGATCGGCTGTCCCATTGAGGGACGGGACGCACCGCCCTGGGGTCCCGGTCTGCCACCGCCTCGTAACCCGTGGGCGCGACTGCGCGCCCAAGTGGTAGGAGCCGGTATCAGACTATTTTCCCGCGCGTTTCGTCGGCGGCTGGACGCCGTCCGGGCCCAGTTCGGTCTGCCGCCGCTGAGCTGCTCCGTGAACTCGTTCCTTGGACGCTTGCCCCTCTTTGTCATACCGAGTGTGCCGGCGTTGGACTATAATCGGCGTGATTTGCCGGCAAGTGTGCAGTACGTCGGGCCGTGCGTGTGGAACAGGCCCACGCCAGAATCAGCGCCTGTCTGGCTAAACGAGCTGCCGGCGGAACGACCGTTGGTGCATGTGACGGAAGGGACGGCTCACGAGCAGGATGCGTACGTCTTGCGAGCAGCGGCGCAGGGGTTGGCCAACCTACCGATAGAAGTGGTGCTAACAACGGGACGGCATCGCGATCCGACAACACTCCAGTTGGGGCATGGCGCCGCCAACATCCGGGTGGAACGGTGGGTAAGCCACGCTGATTTGCTTCCGCGCTGCGCCGCGCTGGTTACCACCGGCGGAGCGGGGACTGTGCTGGCGGCGTTGCAGGCGGGCGTGCCGATGGTCGTGGTACCGACCCATTCAGACAAGCCGGATAACGCCCAGCGGGTGGTGGAAGTGGGCGCGGGGATCCGCCTATCGCCGCGGCAATGCACGCCGGAGCGGCTGCGGGCGGCAGTGACGCGGGTGCTGACAGAGCCGAGGTTTCAGGAAAACGCGCGACGGCTGGCGGCAGATTTGGCGGCCGCGCCGGGACCCATGGGCGCGGCGGTATGCCTAGAGCAGTTAGTCCCTGTAACGGTAACATCAGTGGCGTAAGCAGTGCCACGGAACGCCGTGGCCTCCAGTGGAAAGTCAAGGTGTGAGGAGACCAGAGATGGGGAATCTCAGACTGTTTGTTGGTCGGCGGGCGTCCTGGCTCAGGACACTCGTTCTTGTTCCGATCCTCGTGGCACTTTTGCCGGCAAGCACGGTGAACGCCCAAGCCGCCGTGCCCCAGTTTACCCAGATTAGCCATGGAGGATTCGGCGACTATCGGAACAGCTTTTCCTGGTCGATGCAGTGGTTCAATGGGAAGCTTTACGTGGGTACCAATCGTGAGTTTGCCTGTGTCGAACAGGAGACTCTGGCCTTTTACAAACTGGCTCCATATGAGACGAACCCCGGTTTGCTCGAAACGTGTCCCGCCGATCCTACCGATCTCAGCCTGCAGGCGGAGATCTGGCAGTACACGCCCGGGGCTGCAACTCCGTGGGTAAGGGTGTACCAGTCGCCGGCTACGATCCCCAATCCGAATGCCCCGGGTAAGTTCGTTGCCAATGACATCGGCTACCGCAACATGATCGTGATGAGCGATCCCACCAACAACAACACTCCCACCCTATTCGTCGCGGGAGCCACGGCGAGCGAGTACCTCCCTGGCATTCCTGGGCCGGACCTTCTCAGGTCGACGGATGGGGTCAATTTCACCACGATTCCGAGCGGCGCCACGACGATCAATGATTGGAATAAGGACAACGATCACATCGTCAGCTATCGGGCAATGGCGGTCTACAACAACAACCTTTACGTGACGGCCAGCCCCGACCTGATTGGTGACGGCGTGCTCATGCAGGTACAGAATCCTTTCGCGACGAACGTGAACGATGTGCATTTCGTCCAGCTCAGTCCAAATGACACGCATGTGTATGAGCTGAACACGTTCACGGACAGCCAGGGCCTGAAGCTGTACCTGGGTAACGGCGACGTCCACAACGGCTTCTCGGTCGTCAAGACCGATGCTACCGGCTCACCCTTTACGTTCACTCCCGTCGTGACTGGCGGGGGAGGTCGTGGTGCGACCATGCAATCGGTGGTGTCTATGCACGTGTTCAACGGTAAGCTCTACGTCGGTACGGGCGACGAGATCGCCAATAACGCCTTGCCGGCCTGCGAGATCATCCGGATTAACCCTGACGACACTTGGGATATCGTCGTCGGCAGCGCGACCGCTCAAAAGACGCCCATCAGCAACATCGGTGACGACTTCAACAACTTCTTCGATATCCACATTTGGCGCATGGAAGATTACAATGGGATGCTGTACGTGGGGACGAACGACGTCAGTGTCTTCTTCTGGTATTTGGCAGTCATCTTCCCGTCGCTCTGGAACGAATTCGGCGCCGATCTGTGGTCGACTCAAGACGGAGTGACTTGGACTCCGGTGACGCGTAACGGATTCGGCGATCCGCTCAACTTCGGCATTCGCACGATGGCATCCACCCCGGTGGGGCTGTTTGTCGGTACCGCCAACGATGCCTTTGGCACCGAGGTGTATCTGAGCTCGGCAGCCGGTGCCGTCACTCGAGCCGCCGCCAGCCAGGTGCATACCACGGCCCCGAGCGTTATCAGTCGGGCCGTCGCCGGACGGGCATCGGCCGGCCAAGCCCACAACGCGGCCCCGAGTTCCGGCAGCCGGGTCGCCGCCGGCCAGGCCCACAACGCGGCCACGTCGTCGAACCCCGCACCCGCTACGGCAGGGTCCCCGAGTGGGCTGCAGGTCCAGCACGGGAGTAACGGCGCGGTTCTGACCTGGAACGCCGTTAGCGGTGCAGCAGGCTATAACATCTACCGGATGACCGTGGACCCGACTCAACTGGCTCGGTTGCCGCACACGCTAGATCCCAGCGTGGTGACGAAGGCCAACGAACTTGGCGGGCATTTCACGCTGGTGGGTACCAGCAGCCAGGCCACCTTCACAGACTCTTCGGCCGCACCAACCGGCCTGTACGTCTACTACGTGCAGGCTAACGATCAGCAGGGCCACCTGTCCAGTCCTTCCAACATGGCGACCGCCCGCTAGCGGTAGAAACGGGCGGTCTCGGCCCTACATCCGGCCGAGATCGCCGTCCCGACATCGGCGCTAAGAGCCGGACAGCGACAAAGGGGTGGTGGGCAATGCGCGCGTTGGTAATTGCGCCTAGCTGCGGCACGTTTCGTTTGAGGTAAGTCGCTTGGCATGGTATCGAGGCAAGACCGCTTTGGTTACCGGCGCATCATCGGGCATCGGTGAAGCGTTCGCGCGGACTCTGGTGGCCCACGGCACGCAGGTTCTGCTTTCGGGGCTCCCCGAGGATCACACCCGTCTGGAGGCCATCGCAAGGGATCTCCGGCAGCAACATCATGCGCGCGTGGAAGTCGCGCCATTTGACCTAGCCCAGCCAGACGCCGCGTACCAGCTTCAAACCGCGGCCGATCAGCTCGGGTTCGAACCCGATCTCCTCGTGAATAGCGCCGGCATTGGCGCTGGGGGCGTATTCGCCGAAGCGCCCCTTGAGCGCCACCTTCAGATGGTTTCGGTCAACATCGCGGCGCTCGTCGCATTGACCGGACTCTACCTGCCGCGCATGGTTGCTCGCCAACACGGGAGCGTGATCAACGTGGCCTCAACTGCCGCGTTCGCCCCCATCCCTTACTTCGCGGTCTACGCGGCGTCCAAGGCCTTCGTGCTCAGTTTCAGCGAGGCGATCTGGGCTGAGAATCACCACCGAGGTGTGCGGGTCGTCGCGATCTGCCCCGGCCCCGTCGCCACGGCCTTCCACGAGAGCGCTGGCGACACGGAGCCGCCCACTGGAGTTCAGGGTCGGATCAAGCGCCGGTATATGACGCCGGAGAGGGTGGTGAGCAGCGCGCTTGATGCGCTGAGGCACGATCGTCCGACGGTCGTGCTCCGACTTCCGGGGTTCGGACTTGTGTCGCTTCCCGCGGCTATTGCGCAGAGTCTTGTTCCGCGGCGGCTCTGGCTCCTAGGGAGCGAGCGCCTGTCGCGCTGGTATTTCCGGCAATCGCCACCCACAGCGCGGCGCGAGGGTGCGTACAGCGGGAGCGACTAGGAGGCTATGTGACAGACGACGAGAAAACGATGGCGGGCAAGGACTGTATGGTGACGGGCGCCATGGTGGCGCATCTTGGGCAGGAATACTGTGTCGACTCCAGCCGCATCGGCATGACGGGCTATTCGGACGGCGGATTCATGGCATTCCACATGGCCTGCGTCGGCGCCCCCTGGCTCGCCTCTATCGCACCGGTTGGCGTAACGCAGCCGTGGGTGCTGTCGGCCAGCGATTGCTCCTTCGGCCACCCCGTCTCGCTCCTGGACTTTTCATCCCTTGCAAGCGGGGAGCCTAGTGTGCCGGTACTACCAACGACCTCACCTTACCCGCATTGGCCGGCGAAGCTCAGCACGTACAGCTGGCGCTCCGGGTAGGTCCAAGCCAATTGGTAGGTGACCGCGATCTTGCTGCCATCGGGCGCGAAGCTCCCCAGGATCGCCATCCCCGGCTTCCCATACTCGGGATAGCCCGGGGTGTTGAAGTGGGTCAGTTGCGTCTTGCCAGTCCCATCGGGATTGATGGCAAATAACTCACCAACGAGCGGCCACGTCGCGGAGAAGAAGGCGATCTTCGTGCCATCGGGGGTGTAGGTAGCGTGCTCGTTCCAGCCCCAGTCGTCGGTGAGGTGTCTCGCCTGGCCGGAAGCCAAATCTAGATACCAAAGGTTCAGATTCGCGGCGGATAGCGCCCCGCTATCTGAGGAAAAGAGTACACCACTGCCGTCGGGGGAGAAACCGTTGGCCTCGAAGAAGTGACCGGGAATGGCGGGGGTGATGTCCCGGACGTTCCGGAGGGCCGGTACCCCATTGGCCACCGCGAAGTCGCCGAGCATCAAATGGTACGTGCCCCAGGGCGTGGCGGCGCTGCTCTTCCCGGTAATCTCGGACCAGACCAAGTGCTGGCCGTCGCGCGAGAAGGAGACGGACATATCGCCGTCCGTGGCGTTGACGCTGATGCTTGTGAGCTTGACCCATTGCGAGCCATCGGGTTTGGTCGCCCAGATGTCGGTCCAGAGGCCGTTCTCCTCCAACTCGGTGACCCACGTTTGGCCATTCCAACCCAGCACCGCGAGCGGGTTCGTGTCCGCCTCCCGCACGACGAGGAGCCACTGGCCATCGGGCGACCAAGCCGACTGCAGCACGTTGCGACTGGGCGCGACTTGGCAGGACAGACAGACCTTGCCGGTTCCATCCGGTGCCGATGCGTACAGATGCGAGATGCCCTTCGCATCATGCAGCTCGTAGGCCAGCAGCTTGCCGTCGGGAGAAAAGGTCTGATCGCCCCCTTCGCCGAGGAATTGGGAACCGGTTGTCGAACACGGCGCCGGTTGCGCCAGCGCCGGCTGCGCGATGAGCGTGGCTGCCATTGCAATCCCACCAATGCACCTCCTAAGAACCCGATGCCAGTGCCGATGACTGAAGGACACACGCGAGCCCGTTGGTTGCTTGGGTCTTGTCGGCTGGCGCCCGGTCCACTGGGCGCCAGCCGAAGGAACGAAGCTGTTCAGAGGCACGAACCGACACTCCCTCCACCCTTACCTGGCAGTAACCTATATAATTCCATATGATATTCATAGTCTGTACGGATCATTGTGCCTCAAGCGACCGGCAAATACGGCCATCATAGTACGTACGGTTCAGCGATCACAAGCGATCTGTTATGTCAGCCGGACACACGGAGCGAATCGAGAGGCCGCAAGGCGTATCGGCTCATCGCTGCGCGAATTGGGTTGGGAAGTCCGGGTAGGCGTATCGTGCGGCCCATGCGTCTATAATGTCGCTCTGTCCTGTCGGGACTGGGGCATGGGTGGATACCGCTGCACCTGACTGTGGAGGAGCGATTGGCTGTGGCGTATGGCGGGAACGCCGCCCTGGTAACCGGCGCTTCGTCGGGTGTAGGTGAGGCTTTCGCACGCGCGCTGACCGCGCGCGGTGGGGAGGTCCTCCTTACGGGACTCCCCGAGGATCACACCCGTACAGTTGGCGCCCTCGGCACTTGGCAAGGCTACGAGGAAGGGAGCTGAGGACCATCGCTGAGCTCAATTCGGCAAATGGCCACAAACAGCTATCGCGATCGCGCTGCCCGTGCTCCGCGGATAGCATAGTTGCAACGAGTTTGGAGGCCGGTGACGGATAACGAGAAAACGATGGCCGGCAAGGTCTGCATGGTGACGGGCGCCACGTCGGGGCTGGGGGCAGTGACGGCCCGGGTGCTCGCCCAAATGGGCGCCGCGGTCCTGGTCGTGGGTCGCAATCCAGAGAAGTGTACGGCCACCGTGAGTCACATCAAGCAGCAGACGGGATCCGCCAGCGTCGACTGGATGTGCTGTGAGCTGTCGTCCCAGCAAGAGATCCGACGGCTGGTCCAGGAGTTCCATCGTCGCTACCAGCGGCTGGACGTGCTGGTGAACAACGCCGGCGCGGTCTTCGCGACGCGACATCTTAGCGTCGATGGCATCGAGATGGCCTTGGCAGTCAATCACCTCGCGCCGTTCCTGCTGACCAACTTGCTCATCGACGTAATGAAGCAGAGCGCACCAGCTCGCGTGGTCACCGTCTCCTCCGTTGCCCACGAACAGGCAGTGATCGACTTCGATGATCTGCAGCATGCACGGGGCTATCGGCCGATGCTCGTCTACGGAAAGACGAAGCTCGCCAACCTCTACTTCACCTACGAGCTGGCACGGCGGCTGGAGGGGACCGGGGTGACGGTCAACGCGCTCCACCCGGGGCTGGTCTGGACCAACTTCGGGCTCCGCGCCGGGCCGCTCGGTCGCATCATCCAGTCATTGGTGCATCTCCGCTACCGCCGATCCTCGCTCAGCGCCGAGGAAGGCGCCAGGACCATCATCTATCTGGCGACATCCCCTGCCGTGGACGGCGTCACCGGCAAGTACTTTGTGGAGGAACGAGCAGTCCCGTCGTCTGATCGCTCCTATGACAGCGACACGGCCAGGAGGTTATGGGACATGAGTGCCCGGATGACCGGATTGACGGCATCGCCATCCTAGACATCACGAGCGATGGCTACTGCCGTCGATATAACCAGTGGAAGAGCCGCTCGATGCCCTGGAGGGCCACGCGTCGCGGTACGAGATGGACGGCGACGGCCAGCGGGACGTACAGCGAGCCGAAACCCGGGAGGCGTCGCACGACCCTGGGCTGATCGCGCTCGAGCGCCTCGAGCGCGCTCTTGACGACCGCCTCCGGCGTCAGATAGCGACGCTTCATCTGGCCGTACGTTCCGGTCGCCGGACCCGTGACCCCCGCCTTTTCGTGGAGCGGCGTGGAGACGGGGCCCGAGCAGAGCGTCGTGACACGCACGCCCTTTGCATGGTTTTCGGCCCAGAGCGCTTCGCCGAAACTAAGTACGAATGCTTTGGATGCCGCGTAGACCGCGGAGTAGGGAATGGGCTGCAATGCTGCCGTCGAGGCGACGTTGATGATTCCCCCGTGATGTCGTGCGACCATCCTGGGCAAGTAGAGGCCGGTGAGCTCTACGAGCGCCGCGACGTTGACGCTGACGACGCTGAGCTCCCGCTGCAAGGGAGCTTCGGCAAAGGCGTCGCCGGTGGCGATGCCGGCACTATTCACGAGGAAATCAGGCTCGAAGTCGAGCTTATCGGCTGCTGCCTGAAGGCGGCGAGCGGCGCCTTGCAGGGCGAGGTCCATCGGGATGACCTCGGTACGCACCTGGTGTCGCTTCGTGAGCTCGTCCGCGATGACACGTACGTGCGAATGCTCTTCCGGGAGAGACGACAGCAGGACGTGCGTCCCGCGAGCCGCCAGCTCTCGAGCAAATGCTTCGCCGATTCCTGAGGATGCGCCGGTGACGAGCGCCGCCTCACCTTGATACTTCATTCAACACTAGCCCTGCCGACCCTTGATTATTCGTGGCCGATCACCCTGCCAGGTATAGCGCGGCCGCGCTGCCGGTTTACAATATTTGACGCACTTTGCAGCCATGGCGTTTTGCTCCCGGCGCCGTCACTCTCCCGCCGTCTCATCTTACCGGCAATGCAACTCCGAAGACATCGGCCGACAGTCACACTTTCGCAAGGACTCTGGCAGCAAATCAGCAACAACGCTCGGCAACTACCGCGTGATGGTCGAGCACTGGATCATCAGCGGTCGCCAGGGAAGGCGCGGCTCGTGTCTAGAAATGCCGGCTCCACCGTCCGACAATCCGAATAGCTCGAATGGGCAGGCGATGGCAAACAAGTCAGCAGCCGCTTGAGATACTCAAGGGCACGGGTGGACTGTGCCGTGAAGTATTCTGCAACGGCCGGACGAATCGGTCAGAAAGGCGCGGTGCAAAGACCTGCTGACCGCGCGACCGGCCAAACGGTCCTCCTGGCCGAAGCGATAGCCCAGCCCTCTAGCTGGGTAGGAGAATGACCGAATGAAACTCGAAATCTGGCCTAGTGCGACTGGACCGGTTCAGGCCGGAACACGCCAGACGCGCCCATGGTCCGGCGCCACATGCGCCCGGGCGCTATCTGTGGCCCTGTTGCTCCTCGTCAATGCGATGACCTCTGTGCCCGCTGACGCCGCGACTGGGACAGCGGGCTGTGGGCAGCCCGCGCAAACTGGAGACACGACGCAGACCCTGCCCTTCGGCGGGTTGTCGAGGACGTTCCTCGTCCATGTGCCGATCGGCTACAATTCGAACCTGCCGCAGCCGCTCATTGTTCACCTGCACGGACTTGTCGGCGACGCTGTGGGCGAGGAGGCCATCACCGGAATGTCGAGCGTGGCCGACGCTCAGGGGTTTATCGTCGTCTATCCCAATGGTACGACTGGCGCGGACGGCATTACATCCGGGTGGAATGCCGCGTTTCCGGGGAACAACCCGCCGACTCGGCTCACGTCGCAGTTCACCAACTGGCTCGCCGTGGACGACCAGGGTTTCCTGAGCGCCATGGTGGCGCATCTTGGGCAGGAATACTGTGTCGACTCCAGCCGCATCGGCATGACGGGCTATTCGGACGGCGGATTCATGGCATTCCACATGGCCTGCGTCGGCGCCCCCTGGCTCGCCTCTATCGCACCGGTTGGCGTAACGCAGCCGTGGGTGCTGTCGGCCAGCGATTGCTCCTTCGGCCACCCCGTCTCGCTCCTGGATTTTCATGGTGAGAATGATTGGTGGGACAGCTATTGGGGCTGGCTCATCCATCCGACCGTGCCCCAGACTATGGCGAGCTATGCGGCCTCGCAGGGCTGTGGCGGCGTACCGCAGTCGGCAAGCATCGCGAGCGACGTTGTGGAGACCTCCTACGCGCCATGCCAACATCCGAACATTGCTGTTCAGTTGTACTCGATCACGGACGGCGGCCATGAATGGCCGGGCGGCTTGGACCTCTCCGTGCTCGGCTTGGGCTACACGACCAAGACCATCAATGCGTCCCAACTGATCGGGACCTTCGTATCCGCTCATCCCTTGCAAGCGGGGAGCTAATGGGTCACGCCGTATCTTCAGCGCGCGGATACCGCACGCCCTCGTCACGAGCCGCACACGCCGGCGAACGTGAGCAGCCACACCTGGACGGGTGAGCCCGGATAGCCCTTGGCGAGCTGGTAGGTGACCGCGAGCCGCCTGCCCGTCGCGTCCCACAGCGCCCGCGTCGGCATGCCCTGGTCGCTCGTAGAGTCGGGGAAGCCGGAAACGTTGAAATGGGTGAGTTGGACCTGGTCAGTTCCGTCCGCATTCATCATCATCAACTCCGTCTTCAGCGCATCCTTCGGATAGGGACCGCTCGACATATAGGAGATCCTCTTTCCATCGGGTGTGAAGTAGGCGTGCTCGTCCCATGCGGGGCTTCGGGTGAGGTTTCGTACCGTTCGTGAGGCGAGATCCATAGTGAATATGTCCATACCAAATGAAGTTGTGTTATCAATGTCGCTCGTGACTATGACGCTCCTGCCATCCGGCGAGAAGCCATGGGACTCGACGAAGCTGGAGCCGGGAGGCGTAATATCCTGAATGTGTTCGAGCGTAGGAGTGTCGCCAGTTTCCACAAAGTCCGCGAGTAGCAGCCTCCACACTCCGAACGGATGCTCCTTCGACGCCGGAGCAATGATGCGCGACCACAAGACTTTGCGGCCATCGCGCGAAAAGAACGGCGACATAGCTCCATCAGTCTGTTTTGAGGAATAATCCGTCAGCTTGTACCAGTGCTTGCCGTCGACGGTCATCACGTAAAGGTTCGTCCACAAGCCGTTCAGGATTAGACTCGATATGACTTTGTTCTTATCAATGAAGGCAAGCGGATGGCTGTCCATTTCCACCTGGAGGATGATGTACTTGCCGGCCGGATCCCATACAGCGTTGACCTTATGGCGATTGACGGGTGGACCACCCGGAGTTTGGGCGCAGGTCAGGCACTGGTTGGCCGAGCCATCGGGCATCATCGTGTACAGCTGATAGATCCCATTGCTATCGAAGTCGTAATAGAGCAACAAGCTGTTGTCCGGTGACCAGGCCGGTGACACGCCCGTCCTCAGCATCTTGGCCGTGCGGACGGTGCATGCTGTGCCGCCAGTTGCCGAGTGCTGGGCAGTGGAGACTGCCACCGGAGGCACTGTAGATGTTGGCGCGCCGCTCGGAGGCACGGGGGTGACCGCGGTCGCCGCCTTGTTCTTGCTCAATGATGAGAGTCCCACAATACCCAGGACGACGATCACGACGACCAGGGCGATGAGCTTCTTCAGGGCAACCGCCCTCCTTCCTACGAGTCCATCTCCGTCACATTGCTACTTGCCATTGCCTGCAGCCACGGGTATACAGTAACGCGTCCGCGACGATGGCACGCGGCACGCCAGATGTCGGCCGACGGTGGCCGCGAGACCGACCGGTCGCGGTGCGGAAGGTGTGGCGGCCATGTCGCGGAGCCGCGGGGAAGTCTGAGGGAAGTAGTGTGGAGCACGCACAGCAGATACTCTCCCTGCTCGGGAGCGTCGATGACCCGTTACTCGCCTCCTTGCGGATCGCTGCCGACGCGGCCGACGGTGGCCGCCAGTCGCAACTGCTCATCGACGCCACAGGCCGCTATGGCAAACAATGCGGGCTCAGCGCGATCAGGGAGATGAGCCGCATCGTCTCCCGCCTGGTCCGTCGTTACCCTGACGATGCGCGACAGGTTCTGACGCGGCTCGCGACCCCCGGCGACGGCATCGCGCAGGGCTGGTCGCGGGCGATGCTCTTGGAGGCGTTCGGCTCGGCGCCCGAAGCCCTGGCCATCTACGCCCTGTTGCCGGACCCGGACGCAGGTGAGGGTCGGGCCGCCCGGCTCCTGGCCTGCGCGCGGACCATGCTGGCGGGCGGCGACCGGACGCCCGCCGCCCGGTCGCTTCGTGAGGCGATCCAATGCGCTTCGGGCTTTCACACGATGCGGGACGCCGCCAAGCTACTCGACCGCCTCGATTGCACCTTTGCCAGGAAGCGAGCCAAGATTGCCCTCGTCGGTACGACGACGCTCGACCTGTATGCTCCCGTGCTGCGTGCACTGGCCTTTGCGGGGGGAATCTGGGCGGATGTCTTCGTCGGTGGCTTTAACCAGTACCGCCAGGAGATTCTCGATCCTCGCTCGAAACTGGCAGCCTTTGCTCCGGACGCCATCATCGTAGCCGCGCACTGGCAAGCGTTGGGGCTTCCCGATGAGGACCCGTCGCCCGAGTCCACCGCCAGCGACACGATCTCGACCTTCGCGAGCTTGTGGCAACACTGCCGCGACCGTTTGCGGGCCTTTGTCCTTCAGCATAACTTTGAGGTTCCTAACGTCGAACCCTACGGTCGACTCAGTTGGTCGTTGCCGGGTGGTCGCTCTCGTTTGCTGCAGCGCATCAACGTGGGCCTCTGGGATGCCATCGAGCACGAGTCCGATGTCGCGGTCGTCGACGTTGATCAGGTGGCCGGGTACTACGGTAAGGCATCGTGGCACGATCCGGCGCTGTGGCACACGGCACGCCAATATCCCACCGTCGATGCCATCCCTGCTCTGCTCCGGCAGGATGTCGCGGTGCTGAAGAGCCTCTGGGGCCTCAATGCGAAATGTCTCGTCCTCGACCTCGACGGTACGCTTTGGGGCGGTGTGATTGGAGAAGATGGGCTGGGCGGCATTGAGCTTGGCGGAACGGGATCCGGCGAAGCGTATGCCGACTTTCAGCGCTATCTGCGGTCCCTCCAGCACCGTGGCGTCGTCCTGGCCGTCTGCTCCAAGAATAATCCCGACGACGCGCTCCAGGTCTTTCGTGCTCATCCCGAGATGGTGCTCACGGAAGCCGATATTGCGCTGTTCGAGATAGGCTGGTTGCCGAAGGATGAAGGCCTGCGCCGCGTTGCCGCGACGCTCAACATCGGCCTGGACAGCATCGTTTTCGTGGACGACAGCCCGCAAGAGCGCGCCTGGGTGCGCCAACGATTGCCGGAAGTGATGGTCCCGGAAATGCCCACTGATCCGGCGCGCTACGCCGCTGCGCTGGCGGACGGCCTCTATTTCGAGTCGCTCCGCGTCACCGACGAGGATAAGCAGCGCACGCGTACGTATCAGAGTAATGCAGAGCGCGCCAAGCTGGAAACATCGAGCGCCAGCATCGATGGTTTCCTAGAGTCGCTCCACATGTCTGTCGACTTGCGCCCCTTCGAGGAGATTGACCTGCCGAGAATCGTGCAGTTGATCAACAAGACCAACCAGTTCAACCTCACCAGCAAGCGCCGCTCCGAATCTGAGATCCGGGAGCTTATGCGCTGTCCCCACGTCTATTCGCAGTCGATGCGCCTGGCGGATCGCTTCGGTGACAATGGCCTGACGGGCGTAATGATCGGCATCGAAGAGCATGGAGCATTTCACATCGACACCTGGTTGCTCAGCTGCCGAGTGATGGGAAGACGAGTAGAAGAAGTCATGCTGCATAGTCTCGTGCGCCGGGCCCGCGAACGCCAAGTGAGCGCCGTTGTCGGGGATTGTATCCTGACAGCCAAGAATGCCCCGGTACATGACCTCTATGATCGGCTCGGCTTTGAACGTTCAGAGCAGCGTGTGAACGGTGATAGAACGTACCGTTGGAGCCTAGCAAAGGAGGAGTGGGAACTACCCTCGTTCTTTGCCATCCGAGATTTCACCCAGCGCGGCTCGCATGTCGCGAAGGACTGTTGATCGACTAGGCATCGGGAGTTCCTTGTGGCAACTGACCGTCTACAGAGTGTATTTCGCGAGGTGTTCGACGATGATCAACTGGAGATTCGTGCGTCTACGACGAAGACGGACATTCCCGATTGGGACAGCATGGCCGACGTCAAACTGATCATCGGTCTTGAGGATGAGTTTCGGATAAAGTTTACGACGAGTGAAATCGGCCGTCTTCAATCAGTAGGTGACGTCGTCGCGGCCTTGTCACGTCGAGGTATCATCGTCGACTGACACCGGACTCGGTCCGCGCGCTATTCACGGATCAGGTCGGAGACAGGAAAGCCTCGAGCGTTGAGGCGCTTGATCTCTTCCAGCAAGCGGTATGTCGTCGGAATCCGATGGCAATGCCAACCCGTTCGCGCGGCCAGCTTCAGCGCCTTCGTGTCTAGCCGCCTCACGTCACGACGCACCAGCTCTTCCAGCAATCGTGTCTTGATGAGGGACAATGAGAAGCTGGTCAGCGGATGTGGCACGCCCGGCGCGGCACACCCCTTGGGGTCGAAGGCGACCCAGTCGGTTGGCAGACGGAAGAACCAGTTGATGACCGCCGGCATGTCGTCAATCTCATTGATGGCTTCTGGTCCCACCAGCACCAAGAGCTCGTACCGCTCAGAGCGCAGCCGCGCAAGGAGCGTCGGCAAGTCCCCTTCTTCCACCAACGCTTGGCCCACTGCGAAGCCGCGATACGATCCCAGTCGCTTCGTGCAGCGCCGGCCTTGGTCGGCGGCAGCGGGGCTGAGCACACCGACCAGAGTGGGGATCTGACCAGTCTGGCTAAAGCTCATGTGGGCCAGGAAGGGACCGGGCGGAAACCACTCGAACGGTTGTGGGCGAATTGCCAATTCCATTCGCGTGGCGATTTCCTGAGTGACCAGATCCGCCGGTCGCCCTTGGCTGAAGATTGGCTCGTCCAGGTTGATCCTGAGGTTTCCAGATCGGAACCCCGAGCACGACGCCACTACGATTGCGGCGCCGGTCTGGGCGGCAACCTCAGCAAAGAACCGTGGTAGCGATACAAATCGGCCGAACAGTTGGCATGGGACTCCGGGTCCGGCGACATCGGCTCCGTACAACAGGACCGCGCCGTTGCGAAGAGCCAGGAAGGAGCGCACCGCCTCATCCGGGTCGAAGGCCTCAACACCGGGAATGCGCCGAAAAAGGTTGGGCGCCACCGTGTTGATAGCCACCGGAACGCCCAGGCCGGAGAGTGCGTAACACAGGACACTTGGAGAAAACCCAAGGTGCGGCGCCGCAAGCATGACGGGAGTGTTGTCCGCGCGCAACTCAAGGAGCCGGTCCAGACCGGACCGATCAACCCGCCGGAACCATCGAGGCGGGGATGCGTCGGGGTTGGTGAGGACGAGCGGCAAGAACGATTCCCAATACCGCAGAAACGGAAGGAAGGACCGTCGGAGTGCCGCCCAGCGGCCTCCGCCTACGACCGCCCGTCCGTTTTCACAGGCATAGCCCACGAGACGCAAGCACACGAACAAGGCGATGAGGCGCGTGGCCAGGGGGTGCTGTAAGAGCCCCGATCGCATTGCGACGCCATGTCGCTGCCGCGCTGCCGGCAACCGATCAGCCGATGTCCGGAACCGTCCATAGACCAGCTCAGGCATGTAAGTGATGTTGCTTTCTAGTGCCGTCGCCGATGGGCGACCCTTGTGGTCGCAAGCCATGATAGCGTTTCGCGCCAAACGGCGACCGCGCCGATTCCTATCCAACCAGGTTCCTGCCACATTACCTGCGCATTACAAACGTCTGGTACTTCCGAACCAATCGAACCACTTGCACGCAGTGGGTGGCCGTTTGCCGCTGTGGCCATGGTGAACTTTGGTGGACGGGCGTGTGTGCGCGCGGTGAAAGCGGTGTCAGCTTGCCAGGTGTTCCGGCGCAATCGGAGGGGCGCATTGTGGAAGCTGCGCTCGCCGCCGCGCGGATTACCACGCTTGCCGACGCCGTCATCTACCTGCCTACAGCGCCCGGGCCGGGCGACGTGGCTCCGACCGTTTCCGCCGGCGGCGGTGTCAGCGTCGGGTCGGCGGAACATGCATCGACGCTCGAGGCCGTCGCTCGTCGGGTGGTGACTGGCGGGCAACCGCTGGTCATCGATGGCGCCCGGGCCGCTGCGAGCGCGGGTCTCCCCGCGGCCGCCGGTTCGATCCTTGCCCTTCCGGTGTTCTTGGGCCGGGAGGCGGGCGGTGTGCTGATCGTCACTGCCGCACGCGACGCCGCGTTTCCGCCAGCAGCGGTCGACGCGCTATCGGCCATCGCGGCGCAACTCGGCGCTTCCTTGACGCTGGCCCGAGAGACGGCGCTACTTTGGCAGCTTGCCCACGACCTCACCACGCCACTGAGCTCCGTGCTGGGGTTCATGGATCTCATCGACGAACGCGCTGCCAGGCGTCTGCCCGCCCAATCGCGTGAATTCCTTAAGCTGGCCACCTGCGCCGCCGAGCAGGCCGTCTACATTGTCGCTGAGATGCGCGACGTCATGTACCTCGCCGGGAATCGATTGACGTTGCGAGTCGCGCCCCTCGACGCCGCGTCCCTCGTCGGCAAGGTGGTCGCCAGCATCGCTCCCCTCGCCAACGAGGCCCGCGTTCAGGTCCGGCTGCGTGAGGTCGGTCAGTTGCCAACCATTGTGGCGGACGAGCGGCGCCTCGAGCGCATTCTCAACAATCTCCTGCAGAACGCGATCAAGTTCTCGCGTGGCGACGGCGTCGTGTGGGTAGGTGTCGGCCTGGCGTCTGAGGACACGTTACGCATCACCGTTGAGGATGAAGGTCCGGGCTTCGACGACGCCGATCTGTCCAGGCTGTTTGCCTCGGGCCAACAGGGCACGATCGCCCCGCCCAGGGGCGACCAGGGGCTTGGACTTGGCCTCAGCACATCGCTGGCCCTGGCGCAAGCCCACGGTGGCGACCTGCGCGCGGAGAATCGCGCGGAGGGTGGGGCGCGCTTCATACTCGACCTCCCGTTGGCCCCGGCCCAGCACCCCAACGTTGCTGAGCCGCCAGCTCCGCGCGTCCGCCGTTCTCATCAAAGCCCCAACCCGACGCCGGCTAGGTCGACGACGCAAATGCGACGGCGGGCCGCGGTGTGACTGGTAACCGCGAGAATGACGGCTCGTCACGTTGCCGTCTATGGAACAACTGGTGAAAGAGGAGATGACCATCATGGCGACACGAGTTGGACTTGCCGCGAGAATCCTCATCGTCGATGACGATCCCGTCCTTCGCAAGCTGCTGACCTATCTACTGACCGAGGGTGGCTATGCCGTCGCGGCGACCGACAATTCGGCAGCAGCAATGCGTCTGATCGAGCGAGAGGACGTTCACCTGATCGTCCTGGACGTGGTCATGCCAGGGCTGGACGGGCTGCTGTTCTGTCGTCGCCTGCGCGAGCAGCGTCCTACGCTACCGATCTTGTTCCTCAGTGGCAGACACCAGTGCGACGACAAGATTGCCGGCTTCGACGCGGGAGGTGACGACTATTTGGGGAAGCCGTTCGAGCCGCGTGAGCTGCTGGTTCGCGTGCGCGCGCTGTTGCAGCGTCAGTTTTGGGGCACTCCAACGTCGACCGACACCCGCATCCGCGTGGGGGATCTCGTACTCCACCTGTCGGACTTGAGCGTGGAGCTGCCGAACGGGCGCCAGGTGGCGCTCACGCCGACGGAGATGCGGGTCCTGCACTGCCTCATGCGCAATCCCGGTCACGTAGTCACCCGAGACTTCATCCTGGAGCACGCCTGGGGCTTCGACTATGACAGCACAAGCAACCAGATCGACGTCTACATGCGCCGGCTGCGACGCAAGATCGAATCCGACGATTCTCGCCCGTTGATCGAGACCGTGAGAGGCGTCGGCTACCGCATATCTGCCCCCAAGCCGTCTGGCCTCGCTGCTCGTCCGAACGCGCCGGTCGCAGCCCTGAGCGGCGCTGTGTAGCGGGCCTGCCGGCTTAGGGGCAATTCGGTTCGGATAAGGGAATGGCCGGAGGAGAATGGTCGGCCGGGGGCGGCGACTGCGCACCCGGCCGACCATTCTCCTCCGGCCCCTTCCGCTGGTAAGCTGTCCCCGGTGGCACGATCGCGGGAGGGCTGTATGGGCGTCATGAAACGGTCAATGGCCGCTGGCTTGCTAGGTCTGGCCGCTGGCTTCGCCCTCGCCGCCACCGTCCGTGGAATGCGTCAGCAGGAGGCGCCGGCCAGGTCGTCCAGTGCATCGGGGCGGCGGCGGGTGCTCATCGTTGGCGGTGGTTGGGGAGGTGTCTACACCGCCCTCGAGCTGGAAAAGCGGCTGCGGCCGGGTGAGGGCGTGGACGTCACCCTGGTCAGTCGGGAAAACTCCTTCCTTTTCACGCCGATGTTGCCGGAAGTGGCGTCCAGCGCCGTGTCCACCCACGACATCGTCAACCCCATCCGGCTGCTGTTGCACCGAACGCGCTTTGTGAATGGCAGCGTTGACCGGATCGATGTCGGCAAGCGGCGTGTCGACGTGACGCTGACCAACGGCTCCGGCCACAGCTTCGACTACGACCACCTGGTCCTCGCCGTGGGCGCCGCGACGAACTTCTTCAACGTCCCGGGGATGCAACAGCATGCGTTCGACGTTAAATCACTGGCCGGCGCCGTCCATCTGCGCAACCATGTTATCGACCGGCTCGAGCAGGCTGATGTCGTCGAGGGACGCGAGCGCCAGAAGCTGGTCACCTTCGTCTTGTGCGGCGGCGGTCTCAATGGGGTCGAGGTGATGGGCGGTCTGAACGACTACGTGCGCGAGGCGGTCCGAGCGTACCCCCATATCCCACCCGGCGACGTTCGCACGATTATCGTCGAGATGGGCTCCCGACTCATACCGGAAATGGATCCCGGCCTGGCCGACTTTACGCGCAAGACCTTGGAGCAGCGCGGCGTGGAAGTGTGGTTCAACGCGCGCGCCTCGGGGGCTGATGAGAACGGCGTTCACCTGGCCGACGGCCGGTTCATCGAGGCCGGGACGATCGTCTGGTCGGCGGGCGTACGCCCGGTTGGTCTGACGAACGACCTACCGTTCGAGCGCGATCGCTGGAATCGCATTATCTGTGACAGCACGATGCGCGTCGTCGACCACCCTGACGTCTGGGCTGTGGGCGATGTTGCGCACATTCCGAAACCCAACGGCAAGCCGGACGAGATCTACCCGGCCACCGCCCAGCACGCGTTGCGCGAGGCCTATCAGCTTGGCAAGAACCTGGCGGCCGTGTTGCGCGGCCAAGAGCCCCGCCCGTTTGTCTATCCACTGCGCGTTCAGCTCGCGACCGTCGGCCATCGCCGCGGTGTCGCTTCGATCATGGGTTTCCACTTCTCCGGGCTCCTCCCGTGGTGGCTATGGCGAACCTATTACCTGGCTCGCTTACCCCGCGTCGAGCGCCGGCTACGGGTCACCATCGACTGGACGCTGGACATGTTCTTCCCGCGCGACATCGTGCGCCTGCCACTGGGCGAGCGAACCGGCGCCGCGGACCGGCCGTCCGCCGGGTAGGCGGGCGTCCCCGGGGTATCGGCTCCGGTACTGTGAGCGAAGGTTGATGATGGAGTACCGGGGCGGCGACTGCGGTCTGCCGCCAGAGCACTCGACTGCGGTCGGGTCCGATTGGTAGGCCGTGGCCCGATTCTGGAGACAGCAACTCCTCTGGAGCCGATCGCCGCACCGCAGTCGAGTGCTCTGGCGGCAGACCGCAGTCGCCGCCCCGGTACTCCACTGCTCGTCTGTTTGGCCATTTTCTGACCTTCCTACGCAAACAC
>CALBSQ010000234.1 GCA_937967325.1 uncultured Chloroflexota bacterium | reverse complement strand
CATTGGCATAGCATAGCGACAATGCCTGACAACCTGCTACTGCACGGCTGTGCCATGGCCTTGTGCGCCGTTCGGTTGTCGGCTGGGAGTGGAGGAAGGGGGACCGGATCGGAACGGAGGTGACCATGGCGGAGCAGGCAGCGCGGCGCACGACGGAGGATGCCCAGGAGACGGCCAACTTCGTCTTCGAGAACGGCGAACTCATCAACTCCACGGTGATGGGCACCTGATTTCGGAGCGTATAGCATGCGCCCTATCCGGCTAGGGTCCAAGGGTAGGGGCGTATGGCGTACGCCCATCGTCAACCACGCCACCGCAAGGAGAGCTAACGTGCCAAGACCAGTTCGTATCAGTGTCATCGGCGCCGGGAGCGCCGTGTTCTCCCTGGGCATCGTGCGCGATGTCTGCCTCACGCCCAACTTGGCCGGCAGCCAGGTGTCGTTCATGGACATCGACCCGGAGCGGCTCGACGTTGTCCACCGCGTGGCCGAACGCTATGCCGAGGAATTGGGCGCGGACCTCCGCTTCGAGAAGACACAGGATCGGCAGGCGTCCCTGAGGGACGCCGACTTCGTCGTCAACACCGCCTACGTGCTCGGGCATCACCACGCCCGCCGCATGCGAGAGATCACCGAGCCGCATGGCTACTACTACGGCGCCATCGGCCTGGGCAGCTTCTACGACTTCGAGCTGATGATGGCGGTGGCCCGCGATATCGAGCGCATCTGCCCGGACGCCTGGCTGATCCAGTCCGGCAACCCCGTCTTCGACGGCTGCACGCTGATGACGCGAGAGACCGGCCTCAAGATCATCGGCCTCTGTCACGGCCATTACGGCTACCTGGAGGTCTGCCGCGTGCTGGGGCTCGATCCATCAAGAGTTACCTGGGAGGCGCCCGGCCTCAACCACTGCATCTGGCTAACCCAGTTCCGCTACGACGGCAAGGATGCCTACCCGCTGCTGGAGGAGTGGATAGAGACGAAGGGCGAGGAGTACTGGCGCACGCACGTTGCCCAGCGCACCCACGACATCCAGATGTCCCGTGGCTCGATTCACCAGTTCCGCATGTACGGCCTGATGCCCATCGGCGACACGCCGCGCGAGCGCCAGAACTGGTGGTACCACACCGACATCGCCGCCAAGAAGCGCTGGTTCGGCGAGCCCTTCGGCGGCCCCGACACGGAGGTTGCCCGTCCCAAGTACGTCGCCGATCACGAGGCCACGATGCGACGCGTCGCCGCCGTGGCCGGCGACCCGAATGCTCGCGTCTCCGACCACCTCGGCAAGACCAAGACGCGAGAGCAGCAGATCCCCATCATCGACGCGCTCACCAACAACGTCGCCGGTCGCTTCCAGGTGAACGTGCCCAATCGCGGCATCCTTGACGGCATCCCCGACGACGTGGTGGTCGAAGGGCAGGCGGACATCGACGCCACGGGCATCCACCAGCTCAAGCCGACGCCGCTGCCGCGCAAGATCATGCTCGAGCAAGTGCTGCCGCGCTGGCTGGCCATGGAGCGCAACGTCGAGTCCTACCGCTCCGGCGACGTGGGCGTGCTACTCTGGTCGGCGCTCAACAATCACCAGACGCACACCTATGATCAGGCAGTCGCAGCACTGCAAGACCTGCTGGCAATGCCCGAGCACGCCGAGCTGCGCGCGCACTTCCAGGGCTTCGAGGGAACTGGCCCGCGTTGGCAGGCCCAGCCGGCGCCGGAGCCGAACGTGAGCCGAGCCTGATTCTCCCCACCTCTCGCCAGTATGCAGTGAGCGCTGCCCCTCGTCCAAGAATGCCGCATACCGCCAAAGCGAGCCAGATACCACAGGAGCTTGAACCTTTGAGTTCCTCAAACAGCCTCAGGCAGATGTCGATTCAGGCGGATTGTCTCCACCAGGCCGTTCGAAAAGCTGAACTTCAATCCCTTGTAGTCGAACGGCGCATCGTCACGGTGGATGGCAGCATGGTGATTGGGGCAGACCAGCAGCATGTTTGCAAGCTCGTCCGCGCCGCCTCGCGATAGCCACTCGACGTGGTGGCCCTCGCAGAGGCGGTGGCCATAGCCGTGCAACGGATCGTAGAGGCAGAGCTGGCAACGCCCGGCATAGAGGGGTTGGAGTTGCTCGACGTTGCGACGTGCTCGAACAATATCCGTGCGCTCGTACAGATTGGTTCGTAGTGTTGCCTTATCCGTCGCTGGTATCGGCGAGTCGCCGCAACCACGCGCGCACCCGCCGCGACCAACCCAGGGTGCTCAGGCCAGCACTGTCTCTCAACAGCGCGAAAAGAGCATCGGACATAATCGCCGGCAGCGCCTCGCTGCGAGCTCGCTCAACATATCCGTCCTCTTGCCTGATCAAAATGGCAAACCGCTCGCCGTTGAAGCGCCAGACCTCCGGCACGCCGAACTGCGCGTAGATTGCAAGCTTAGCGAGCGAGGAGTGCGTGATGTCGATCTCGAACACCACGTCCGGCGGCGGATCGACGCTCAGATCGAGGCGATCCTTGCCACGAACCGCCGCTTCGTGCTGGATGTAAAAGCAGGAGTCCGCCTCGAAGCCGCGCAGGAACTCCTCCCGCTTATACGTCGTGGAGCCCAGGCTGTACACCTCAATGTCCAGCTCCTCGGCGACCATGAACATCAACGTCTCAAGCAATCGGTTGTAGTGCTCACGCACTGGCAGCGGGCTCATGATCTCAAGTGTCCCCCGATCGTACGTAAAGCGTGGCGCGCTGATATGCTCGTGGTCGCGCATGAGCCCCTCGTAGGTGTCCCAACTCACGTTGCGGAGCACGACACGCTCCTCCGCTGCCAGTTGCGCCGCCGCCATGTGCCCACCTCCAGCGTCGAGTCGTTGGTACTGTCTGGTTATAGCATGGTCAGCGCTGGCGAAGCGGTAGGTACGCTTCGGTTGACTCAGGAGTGGAGGACAACCAACCCATGGGACCACTGACGGGGATTCGCGTCGCCGATTTCACCCGCGTCGTGGCCGGGCCCTACTGCACGATGCTGCTCGGCGATCTTGGGGCCGAAGTGATCAAGATAGAGCAGCCCGGCAAGGGCGACGACACGCGCACCTGGGGGCCACCCTTCGTCGCCGGCGAGAGCACCTACTTCCTCTCCCTCAACCGCAACAAGCGGAGCGTCTGCCTGGATCTGCAGAGCGCTGAGGGATTGGCCCACGCCCGTGCGCTCATCCTTCAGAGCGATATCCTGGTCGAGAACTTCAGGCCCGGCACGATGGACCGGCTGGGGTTGGGCTACGCGACGCTCCGCGTGGAGCAGCTGCGCCTGATCTACTGCGCCATCTCCGGTTACGGGCAGACCGGGCCCTACCGCGACCGTGCGGGCTACGACGTGGTGGTACAGGCCCTGGGCGGCCTGATGGGTATCACCGGCACGCCCGACGGTCCGCCGGTCAAGACCGGCGTTGCCCTGGTCGATATGGCGACGGCACTGTACGCTAGCTCGGGCATCCTGGCTGCGCTCTACCACCGCGAGCGCACGGGCGAGGGCCAGCGCATCGACATCTCACTGCTCAGCACCGAGCTGGCGACGCTGATCAATGTGGCCAGCGCCTACCTCATCGCCGGAGAGACGCCCGCGCGGCAGGGCACGGCTCACCCCTCGATCGTGCCGTATCAGGTCTTCCAGGCCGCTGATGGCTACCTCATGGTCGGCGCCTTGAATGACCGGATGTTTGGCCAGCTCAGCAACGCGTTGGGCTACCCCGAGTGGACCACAGATCCGCGCTTCGCCACCAATCCCGACCGTGTGCGTTACCGCGAGACGCTCGTGGGATTGATAGAGGCGATCTTGCGCGCCGACACGGCGCAGGCCTGGGAACAACGCCTGCAAGCAGCAGGAGTGGCGGTCGCGCCGGTGAACGACCTCCCCCAAGTGTTCGCCGATCCGCAGGTGCTCCACTCCGGGCAGGTCACCGCCGTCGCTCATCCCAGCGCCGGCGAAGTCAAGCTCGTAGGTCCGGCCCTAATTTTGAGCGAAACCCCGGCGGCGGTTCGTCTGCCGCCGCCCATGCTGGGCCAGCACACCGAGGAGGTGCTGCGAGGATTGGGGTGAAGAGCAAGGGAAGGCGCCGGGGCTGAGGGCGGTGCTCATGCCGTAGAACTGCCGGTCCGCAGGCGCGCTGGCCACCTGATCGTGCCGGGTACTGTCTCCATCGTCCAGCGACTGGCTGCACAGGAACATACCTCAGGACCATCGACGGCGAGTGACGGAGAAAGCACGTGAAGATCACCCAGAATAAAGGATTCCTCCTCTTGGGCATCTGGCTCATCCTGACGGGCGTCACGCCCTTCCTCAACATCGCCATTCCATACCGAGCCGTGATCATGCCGCTGCTGGCGCTGTTCGCCGGCATTCTGATCCTGGCCGACCGCTAGCGCTCCGCTGCGCCAGAGCTGCGTCTGGCAGCCTGCCGGTGTGGCGCCCGCCAGGGCCGAAGTCGCGCTCGCGGGATAGGTGTTCACGCCCGCGCCGGAATGGGATCGATGATGAACCACTCGTGATAGAGGATGGCGATGAAGAAGTCTTCGCCGGGCACGCGGTCGCAAACGGCCACAAAGCCGGCGCAGATCCAGGCGTCGTCGGGGTCCTGGCAGTAGGTCGTGTCCTTGAGAAAGAGGGTAAGGCTGGCTCCACCATCGCCGACAATGCTGCGGAGGAGCGTGATGTTGGGGTGCTGATCTTTGACGACCGGGAGGAGCACGGTATGCTCGCCGAGGACGAGAAACTCGGGATCATAGTATTCGAGCACCGAATCCCATCCCTCGGGACCCTCATGTTTCTCAATGATGCGGTCCCAGCGATACGACCGGATCCTCTCCAGCATCGCTGGCGTCAGCCTGGCGAGTTCCAATCGCTTCCCTCGCTTCCTTGCCTGTGGGCCGTGAGCCATATCCGCTGCTCGTCGGCATCCGCGCCAGGGGCGCCCACCGGCAAGCAGTGTACCTGCCCCGATCGCCTGCGGATCGGCACGGACATCCTGTGAGCTGGAGCAGAGCCGGTAGGATGGCCGCGATGTCTGATGTCTACCGCGGCGAGGATAGCAGCAGACAGAGGATGGAGAACGATCGAAAGCGCCGCGCGGCCTCGTGGTACCATGGCTCCAGAAGCTCGCACACACTACCCACCTGAATAGCGGCGAGTCGGCCCGAACGCTCGAGGTGACCACGGAAAAGCCGGCTCACGTCGCAGGCGTCGGTGTCGTGGGCCCGCTCCGATAAGGTGGAAAGGACACGCCACCGTGGCGATTGATCAGACGCACACTGTCGCTCTACCGCGAGCGTGGACGTCGCTGGCCGTACCGGAGTTGACGCGTGTACTCGAAGCGGTGCTTGGACCGCGGCTAATCGCGGTGATCGTCGCCATCGGGCAGCTTGCTATCCCGGAAATGATCGCCCGTGACGACCCTGATCTGGTCCAGGCCGCCTCCCTACATCATCTGCGCCTCTGATCTAGCGTCAAGGAGCCGCCGGCATCCCCCAAGGGTAGCCCCCTTGCTGAACAGCGCCTCAGCGCTCGCTGAAAGCCCAGCGCAGTTGGGTGACGATGAGGTCGAGCGGATCGTTCGATTGGCCCGCCAAGCGCCGACCGATGGCGCGCAAGCCGGCGTAGCGGACTCGGTGGATGGCGCGATCGGTCAGCGTGGCGTCGGTCACGCCAGTGTAGTGGGGCAGCACCAAACGCAGGAAGCCGCCACCCAGCCAGATCAGCAGGTTGCCAAGATCGTTCGCCGGGTCGCACACCGCGGCGTCGCTCCAATCGATGACGCCCGTGAGCCTCGCGCCGTCGGTTGAGACGAACAGGTGCTCGCCTTTGACGTCCGCGTGGCTGGTGACCAGCGCTGCCGTAGACGGCGGGACCTCGACGGATCCGCTGCCATATCCAGCAGGAATCGCCGGAGGTCGTCCGCGTAGCTGCCCACCTCGGCCACCAGTTCCGAAGCCGGCTCGGGTTGAGGCGCCGACAGGCCGAGTGCGAGCGCGCGCTCCGGGGGGAACGCGTGCAGCGCGCTGAAGAACACGCCCGCCTGGCGCGCCAAGCTGGGCCAGTGCTCGCGCGGTGGGCGCAGCAGCTCGCCCATCACACCCGCGATGCGCCGCTGGCCGGTGAAGGCGAAGGGAAACCGTTTTCCCGGCCGGCCGACGTAGACCACCGCGGGGATGGGCAACGGCAACGACGGGGCCAGAGCCGCCAGCAGCCGGATCTCCCGCTGCGTCTTCGCCGCTGTGTCCGCATCTCGCGGGAAACGGAAGATGAGGTCGTCGTTCACCGCCGCCGTGTAATGGTCGCCGCCGGTCTGCAGCACGACGAGCTGGTCAATGTCCAGACGCGGGAACTGTTCGGCGAGCAGTTCCCGCACCTACTCCGACTTGAGTTGCATCGGCATGGTTCGCGTGCATGGCTACTGATCTATCTTACCAGCGGCTTATCTGCATGCACGCCCCAGGCGGATTCGGGCGATTGCGCGTCACCCCGGCAGCTCGACCTCAGGGTGCTCGCGGATCCAGCGGGCCAGGTGCATACCCAGATTCTCCTGGAGCTGAATGGTGAGGCCGCCGTCCACAGCCAGGGCCTGCCCGGTGATGAAAGAGGCCTCCTCCGAGCAGAGGAAGGCGACTGCGTTGGCGATGTCCACCGGGCGGCCGGTGCGCCGGACAGGGTACTGCTGCTCGAAGAAGCGCAACCCCTCCGGGTTCTTGTCCCACATGTGCGCCTGAATCCGCTCGGTGATGATGTGGCCGGGGCAGATCGCGTTGACGCGGATGCCCAGCGGACCGAAGTCGCAGGCCATCTGCCGCGTCATGCCGATCACCGCCGACTTCCCCGCCTCGTAGACCAGGTAGCCGGGCGCCATGAGCTGGCCGTGGACCGACGAGATATTGACGATCGATCCGCCACCCGCCCGCTGCATGTGCGGGACGGCGTACTTCACGCCCAGGAAGATCGACCGTGCCAGCACCGCAAGACCACGCTCCCACGCCGCTTCCGTCACCTCCAGCGCGCTGCCATGCTCGGCGCTCGAAGCGACGTTGTAGGCGTTGTTGACCAGAATCGTCAGCTTGCCGAAGCGATGGACCGCCTCGTCGACCATCGCCTGCAGGTCTTCAGGCTTGGTGACGTCGGCTGCCAGCGTGGCGACCGCTCCACCTGCCTTCCGAATGGCAGCAGCGTTCTGCTCGGCAACCGCCTGGTCGATGTCGGCGATCAGCACGCCGGCCCCATCCTCGGCCAGGCGACGGGCCGTGGCCCCGCCGATGCCTTGAGCGCCGCCGGTCACGATGGCCACGTGGTCCCGCAGTCGCATCCCTCATCCCCCCTCTGGTCCGGAAACGCCGAGCCGCCAAAAGTGTAGCGAGTCCTTGGCGATCTGCACGGAGTACAATGGCAGAGCCGCGGCTCGACCAAAGCGATGCTGCAAAGTAAAAGAGAGGACGACGGACGTGGCGACGGTGGCAGGCGTGGAGATTCGGGCGCCGGGCAGCGTGCCTGGGGAACAGATCCTGTCACCCGACGCGCTGGGGTTCGTGGCCAGGCTGCAGCGCGAGATCGGGCAGCGCCGCCTGGCGCTGCTGCAGGCTCGCCAGGAGCGCCAGGTCGAGATCGACGCCGGACAAATGCCCGACTTCCTCAGCGCCACCCAGCACATCCGCGACGGCAGCTGGCAGGTGGCCCCAGCGCCGGTCGACCTGCTGGATCGGCGGTGCGAGATCACCGGACCGGCCGATCGCAAGATGATCATTAACGCCCTCAACTCGGGGGCCAAGGTCTTCATGGCCGACTTCGAGGACGCCCTTTCGCCCACCTGGAACAACCTGCTGGAGGGCCAAGCCAATCTCGTGGACGCGGTCGAGCGTACCATCGAGCTGGAAAGCCCGGAGCGGACCTACCGGCTGAACGACCAGGTGGCCACCCTGATGATCCGGCCGCGCGGCTGGCACCTCACGGAGAAGCACCTCCTGATCGATGGCAGCCCGATCTCCGCCAGCCTGTTCGACTTCGGTCTGTCCTTCTTCCACACGGCGCAACGCCGGCTCGACCGCGGCAGTGGTCCCTACTACTACCTGCCCAAGCTGGAGAGCCACCACGAGGCGCGCCTCTGGAACGACGTCTTCCTGTTCGCCCAGGATGCCCTCGGCATCCCGCGCGGCAGCGTGCGCGCCACGGTCCTCATCGAGACGATCCTGGCCGCCTTCGAGATGGAGGAGATCCTCTACGAGCTGCGCGAGCACAGCGCCGGGCTGAACGCCGGCCGCTGGGACTACATCTTCAGCAGCATCAAGAAGTTCCGCAACCGGCCCGGCGCCGCGCTGCCCGACCGCGCCCAGGTGACCATGACCGTGCCATTCATGCGCGCCTATACCCAGCTGCTGGTCAAGACCTGCCACCGCCACGGTGCACACGCCATCGGCGGCATGGCGGCCTTCATACCCAGCCGGCGCAACCCGAAGGTCAACGAGCTGGCGCTGGCCAAGGTGCGCGAGGACAAGCTGCGCGAGTCGGGCGACGGCTTCGACGGCACCTGGGTAGCCCACCCGGACCTGGTGCCGGTGGCGGTCGAGGTGTTCGATCAGGTGCTCGGCGACCGTCCCAACCAGGTCGAGCGGCAACGCGACGACATCCGCGCGTCGGCCCAGGACTTGATCGACCTGCGCGTGCCGGACGGAAGCGTGAGCGAGGAGGGGCTGCGCAACAACGTCAGCGTCGCCTTGCAATATCTCGCTTCCTGGCTAGGCGGGGTCGGCGCCGCGGCCATCTTCAACCTGATGGAGGACGCCGCGACGGCGGAGATCTCCCGCGCCCAGGTCTGGCAGTGGGTCCACCAAGGCGTTCGGCTCAAGGAGGGCCCCATGGTGACTGCCGAGCTGGTCCGCTCCATCGAGCGGGAAGAGCTGGCTAAGATCCGCCAGATGTTGGGCGAGGACGTGTACGCCCGCTATCGCTTCGCCGAGGCGATCAGCCTGTTCGAGCAGGTTGCTTTGAGCGATCAGTTCGCGGAGTTCCTCACACTCCCCGCCTATGAGGTGCTGGAGTAGCAGGCAAGGAGAAAGGACGAAGACATGGCTGAATGGGCGAGCGGCGACGTTGCCGCCAATGGGATCACGATCCACTACTATCGCACGGGCGGGGATCGGCCGGCCCTGGTGCTCAACCACGGCGCCACAGACAACGGCCTGTGCTGGACGCGGCTGGCCCGGGCGTTGGAAGGGGACTATGACGTAATTATGCCTGACGCTCGCGGGCACGGGTTGTCCCAGGCCCCTGATGACGGCTACGACAGCCCCACCCGGGCGGCCGACCTGGCCGGCTTCATCCGCGCGCTCGGCCTGGACAAGCCGGCGGTCGGCGGCCACTCGATGGGCGCCATGACCACCTTCTACCTGGCCGCCCTCTATCCCGACCTGCCGCGCTGCGCCATCCTGGAGGATCCCGTCTTCCGGCAGGAGGCGAGCGGGCCCTCTGAGGAAGAGCTGCGGGCACGCGGGGAGCGGATGCGGCAGGAGGCAGAGGAGCGCCGGACGCTAGGGCGCGACGGGATCATCGCCCGCGGCCGCGAGCGCAACCCGAACTGGGACGAGTCGGAGTTCGGGCCCTGGGCCGACGCCAAACTGCAGGTGAGCCCGAAATTTGGCATGGGCCGCTCCATGCGGCCGGCGGAGCAGACGGCCTGGCGCGACCTGATCCCGAAGATCACCTGTCCGACCCTCCTCGTCACCGGCGACCCGGAGAAGGGCGCCATCGTCACCCCGGAGGCCGCCGAGGAGGCGGCACGTCTCAACCCGCGTCTCCGGGTGGTCCGCCTACGCGGCGCCGGGCACAACATCCGCCGCGAGCAGTTCGACGGCTACGTCCGGGCCGTCCGCGACTTCCTGGCCGAGGTGTGAGGGCCGGATCGGCCCGTCACCTCTGCCCATCCCTGCTCCACCGTCGAGCACGGACGTGGCGTGATCGGCTCGTCACCCCCGTTGTGGCAAGCCTGTAGCAGATAGCGCGAACGCGCCCGGGCCTGCGGCGGCGCGCCGATTCCCGCTGGTACGCTTCTGGACTCACAGATCAGGTTTTCTTGCGGACCGAGGGGAATGGGCATGGCAGCCGTGCTTGAAGCAGCAATCGACGAGCAGTCCCCGCCGTTGCCGTCGCGGGCGCCATCGGTCCGCCGTCGCGTGCTGACGCTGGCGGCGCCGGTGATCGGTGAGAACTTGCTGCAGACGATCATCGGCATCGTGGACACGCTCTTCGTGTCCCGGCTGGGCGCCGATGCGCTGGCTGGCGTGGGGACGGCCGTCCAGGCCATGTTCTTCCTCATCTCGGCGCTCTCGGCGGTCGTCATCGGTAGCTCCATCCTGGTCGCCCACGCCATCGGGGCGCGCGACCATGAGCGAGCGAGCCGGGTGGCGCGGCAGGCGGTGATCTGGAGCATCCTCCTGGCGCTACCCCTCTCCGCGCTGGGCTGGTTCTTCGCCGGAACCATCGCGGTGGCCTTCGGCACCACGCCAGCGGTTGCCGGCATCGCCGCCGCCTATCTGCGAGTCGCGTTCGGCACCGTGATGGTGCTCGTTCTGGCCTTCTCCTGCTCGGCCGTGCTCCGCGGCGCCGGCGACACCCGCACGCCCCTAGTGGCGACCCTCATCGCCAATGTCATCAACGCCGTGGCAGCCTGGGCGCTCATCTTCGGTCACCTCGGCCTCCCCGCCCTGGGCGCCAACGGCAGCGCCTGGGCGGCGACGATGGGCCGCACCGTCTCCGCGGCGCTGCTGGTGGCGCTGCTCTTCCGCGGCCGGTCGGGCATCCGTCTGAGCGGCCTGGCCGGCTGGTGGCCACGCCGGTCGGCGGCGCGAGATATCCTCCGGCTGGGCATCCCCGCCGCGGTCGAGCAGCTGCTGATCACCGCCGCGTTCACGGCCCTCACCATTCTGGTGGCGCGGCTCGGCACCGACGCCCTCGCCGCGTCGCGCGTCGTGGGCAACGCGATGTCGGTCTCGCTGCTGCCCGGCTTCGGCTTCGCCATCGCGGCGACAACGCTGGTCGGGCAGAGCTTTGGCGCGGGCAAACCGGAGGCAGGGCGCGCGGCCGCCCTCGAGGCGCTGCGCTGGGCACTGGTCTGGATGGGCGCCGCCGGCGTCCTCTACTTCGTCGCGGGCAACGCCATCGTGCGGGCCTTCAGCGCCGATCCGGCGGTGCTGCGCATCGGCGTCGCCAGTCTGCACTCCATGGCCCTCTTCCAGCCGGTTTGGGCCTTGGGCATCGTGCTCTCCGGCGCGCTGCGCGGCGGGGGAGATACCCGCTTTCCACTCCTGATCAATGCCTCCGGCATCTGGGCCTCCGTGCTCCTGGCTTGGTTGATCATTGGGCGATTCGGCGGCGGACTCCCCCAGGCCTGGCTCTGCTTCGCCGTGGTCGCTCCCCTCGGCTCGCTGGCAATCTGGCTCCGCTTCCGCAACCAGGACTGGCAGCGGGCTACCCGCCTCACTACGACCGACTTCAGCGCCGGGAGCGTGGGCTGACTATCTGTTCGTCTACGTGGCGCCTTCGGCAAGTCCTGGGATCATGTGGTGGCGGGTGGCCGGACCAATCGCCGCGGACGCTGGGCGAGCGCACCGCGGAGCGCGGCTAACACGCATATTGCGGACAGCAGGAGACGCTCATTGCGGCGGTGGCGGCCCCCGGCGCCACCGCCGCCTGGACAATCCCCAACCAGATCAATGATACGCCGGCAGCCACTCCCCGTGCGCCGCGATGAGGTCGTCGACCAGCGACCAGATCTGGTCGAGGTCGAGCTCGGCCGCCGTGTGCGGGTCCAGCATCGCCGCCTGGTAGATGTGCTCGCGCTTGCCGGTGAGCGCGGCCTCGATCGTCAGCGCCTGCACGTTGATGTTGGTCTGCATGAGCGCCGCCAGTTGGACCGGCAGCGCGCCGATGCGCGTCGGCTGGATGCCATTGCGATCCACCAGGCAGGGAACCTCGACGCAACAACCTTGGGGTACGTTGTCGATCAGGCCATGGTTGGGCACGTTGCCGTAGATCACGCTGGGCTGACCGGTCTCCATGCTGTGGATAATCGGGGCGCCGTACTCGTGGGTACGCCGGACCGCCGGCATGCCCGCGCCTTCCAGCTCGGCGCGCTGCGCCTGCCAGTGCTCGATCTGCCGCTCGCAGCGGCGGGGGTACTCATCCAGCGGCACGTTGAAGCGGTCGATCAGCTCGGGCCGGTCGCGCTTGATGAACCAGGGCACGTACTCGGCAAAGTGCTCGCTGGACTCGGTCACGAAGTAGCCGAGGCGCAACAGCATCTCGTAGCGCACGCGATTGTCGTCGGGCACGCGCCCTTCCGATACCACCTGGCGGATCAGCGGATAGAGATCCTGGCTGTCGCGCTCGAAGCGCAGGTAGAAGGCCATGTGGTTGATGCCGGCGCAGAGGTAGGTGATCTCCTCGATCGGCACGCCGATGTCACCGGCGAGCTGACGGGCCGTGCCCTGGACGCTGTGGCAGAGACCGACGGTCTTGATCTTGGTGGCGCGGCTGATGGCCCAGCAGTTCATGGCCATCGGGTTGACGTACTGTAAGAAGGTGACGTTTGGGCAGAGCTCCTCCATGTCGCGGCACATGGCGAGCAGGACGGGGATCGTGCGCAGGCCGCGCATGATGCCGCCGATGCCGAGGGTATCGGCGATGGTCTGGCGCAGCCCGTAGCGCTTGGGGATCTCGAAATCGACAACGGTTGCCGGCTTGTAGCCACCGACCTGGATCATGCAGATGGCGTAGTCGGCGCCGTCGAGCGCACGACGCCGATCCGTCGTGCGCTCGACAGTGGGGCGCGCGCCCACCACCTGCGCCACCTTGCGCGCCACGACCTCCGAGGTGGCGAGGCGCTCATCGTCGATATCGAACAGACAGATGCTCGATTCGGCCAGCTCCGGGTAGCTGAGGATGTCGCCGAGCAGATTCTTGGCGAAGACGGTGCTGCCGGCGCCCAGAAAGGTAATCTTGGCCATACGATCCATTCCTCCACGCGGCAATGGTACCCGCATGGCAGCTGGGCTATTGGGGCTCCTTGGGCTGGGCGGCGGCGCCGGGCAGGGCACACGCAGATTAGGAGTCCAACCGCGCCAATGGTAAGGACGGTCGCCGCGCCGGCCCAGCCTACGCCAGGTTCTCGCCGACTATCAGCGCCGCGGTACCGCGTACACTGGCCTTTGTCGGTAGCTGGAGGTCGATAATGAATAGTAGATTACTAGTCCATTCGGGAGATGCGTCGCCCGTTCGTGCTGTGCGTCACCTACCGGTGTTCATGTCATTTCCAGAAAGCGGCAGGGTAGCCGATGGAGATCCGGATCGAGAAGAGGTCTTCCGGTGAAAGTGCTCACCGTGGCGGGCACGCGGCCGGAGGCGATCAAGCTCGCTCCAGTGCTCCAGGAGTTGCGGCGCAAGGAGTCCTCCGGCGTGTCCCCAGTCCTCTGCGTCACTGGCCAGCACCGCCAGATGCTCGATCAGGTGATGAGGTTGTTCCAGCTCGTGCCCGACCACGACCTGAACGTCATGACGGTCGATCAGTCACCCGCCCAGGTCGCGGCCGCAGTGCTCGAGCGTTTCGAGCCGATCCTGAAATCAGAACGGCCGGATTGGGTGCTCGTGCAGGGAGACACGA
This sequence comes from uncultured Chloroflexota bacterium, assembly GCA_937967325.1. Taxonomy (GTDB): domain Bacteria; phylum Chloroflexota; class UBA4733; order UBA4733; family UBA4733; genus UBA4733. Next base: position 4,933 of record CALBSQ010000234.1, on the reverse strand, counting down.
CGACGGCGATGGCCGCGGCGCTGACCGCGTTCTATGGCGGCGTCAAGGTAGGCCACGTGGAGGCGGGGCTGCGCACGCACGATCGTCACCACCCCTTCCCTGAGGAGATCAACCGCAAGGTGATCGGGGCGGTCGCAGACATGCATTTCGCGCCGACAGAACGCGCGCGCGCGAACCTGCTCCGGGAGGACATTCCCGAGGCGACCATCCTTGTTACCGGCAACACGGTGATTGACGCCCTGCACTGGGCGGCGGCGTTGCCGGAGCCCCCGGAAGTCTCGAGACTGCTTGCCCAGTTGGGCATCCCGGCGACCGAGGGGGCCCGCTCCGGCAGTTCCCGGGTCGGCGATAGTTGGCCGGCGGAACGCCCGGATCATCCGCTGCTGATCCTGGTCACGGCGCACCGACGCGAGAACCTGGGCGGACCATTAGAACAGGTCTGCCTGGCGCTGCGCGACATCGCCGTTCGCTACAAAGGACGCGTCCAGCTCGTCTACCCGGTCCACCTGAACCCGAACGTGCGGGAGCCCGTGCAGCGCATCCTGGGCGGTGTACCCGGAATTGCGCTCATCCCTCCCCTGGACTATCTGCCACTGGTGCATCTCATGAAGCGCTCCTACCTCGTGCTCACCGACTCTGGCGGCATCCAGGAGGAAGCGCCGAGCCTGGGCAAGCCGGTGCTCGTCTTGCGCGATGCCACCGAACGGCCGGAGGCGGTGGAGGCCGGCACGGTGAATGTCATCGGGGCGGACCGCGGGCGACTCGTGGAAGAGACGGCGCGCCTGATCGAGGACCCAAAGTCGTACGCGGCAATGGCCCGCGCGGTGAACCCCTACGGTGACGGGCATGCCAGTGAGCGGATCGTCAACTGGCTCCTGCAAACCCAAGTGTGAAGGCGATAGCGCGAAGAAGCTCTGCGTGCTCGGCCTCGGCTACGTTGGCCTGCCGCGGCGTCGCGGTGAATGCATAGGATGCTTGACAAAGGGGCTATGTCGGCGTAGTATTTGCAATGTAATTTGATATAGGAAAAAGAGTTTGACAGCGATCACGGAGCAACGGGCCGCGGCAACGGGCAAGCGCATCCGTTCGGCCGATCGTGTGGTGGACATCCTGGAGTTCCTGGCTACCACCGAGGAGGGCCGGGCCAGCCTGACCCAGGTGAGCGTCGCCCTCGGCCTCCAGCCCAGCACGGCGCATCACCTGCTCGCCACCTTGCGAGCGCGCCGGCTGGTCGCGCAGGACGCCGCGACCAGGCAATACCGCCTCGGCGAGCGGCTGATCGAGCTGGGCCAGTTGGCGCTGCGCTCGATCGACCTCGTGACCCTGGTCCGGCCTGCCGTCCACGCGCTACATGTCGCCACCAGCCAGAGCTCCTGCTATGTCGCCTTCCGCGGCTGTCACCGCTCAGTCCTGGTGCGGGAAGAGGTTCGCGGCCACGCCGTCCGCCCCGTCACGCGACTGCCCCAGGGGGCCGCGCCATTGCCCACGCAATATGGCACGGCGGCCGGCAAGCTGCTCCTCGCCTACCTGCCGGAGGGCGAGCTGCAGCAGTACCTGCACACCACACCACTCTATCGCTACACGGACCGCACGATCACCTCCGTAGACGCGCTACTGACTCAGCTGGAAACCATTCGCCAGCGCGAGCTAGCGACCGATGAAGGCGAGTGGGTGCCGCAGCTGGGCTGCCTCTCCGCGCCGGTGCGCGACGCCTCGCAGCGGGTGATCGGCTGCTTGGACATGACCTACCAGCTCGACGACCAGCTCGACCAGCAGCTGCTGGCCCTGGTAATTAGCCGGCAAGCACACGCGCTGACCGACCGCCTCCAGGCGCTGGGGTTTCGGTATGACTAGCGGCATGTCATTTCGACGAAGACCTGATCGTTCGCCGTAGGGCCAGAATAGCCAGTTGGGTACGCACTCCGTCCGCAAGGCAGCGTGACCGGCCGGCGTTCGGTCGGCGCGGAGCTTCAGTAGGAGGATGCCATGGACTCGGCTTCGGCAGGAATCCCCTCCCTTTCGCGACGAGCGGCGCTGCGGCTGTTCGTCCGCGCCGGCAGCGCCTTCGGCGCCGTGGGAGTGCTGGCCGCCTGCGGCGGCGCGGCCAGCTCAACCGGCGCGTCCAGCTCGAGCGTCGCCGCCTCCTCGCCCGCAACTGCCTCGGCGGCTATTGCTAGTAGCGCGGCCCCCGCCGCTGCTGCACCTGCCGTTCCGACCGCGGTCCCCACCGTGGCGACGGCGAGCACCGCCGCGTCAAGCGCTGCAGCGGCGGTGAGCTCCACCACGACCAGCAGCGCGCCAAGCAGCTCGGCGGCCACCAGTGCGAGCGCGACCAGCGCCACCGCAAGCGGTGCGTCCTCGACCAGTGTCGCGGCTTCGGCCGCTCCGGCGAAGGGCACCGTTGCACTCACCTACATGACCTGGGTTCCCAAAGACACCTACGCCGGCCACTACGCCTGGGAGACCTGGGCCTTCGACCAGTTGCACCAGCAGCATCCGGAGGCCACCGTTCAGGAGCTGAACGCGGGCTTCAGCGACATCGGGCAGAAGATCATCTCCGGTGTCGCCGGCGGCACGCCGGTAGACGCCTCCGAGCTCTCCGTCGTTCACGCGCGCGACCTCTTCGACAAGGGCGCGCTTTCGGCGCTGGACGCGGAGATCGCCCAGAACACGGACCTCGCCCCGGCCAACTACTGGGACGCGGCCAATCGCTACCGCTCCAATAACGGCAAGTACTACGCCCTGTCCATCTACATCACCGCGGATGGCCTGGGCATCAACAGCCGCATGTTGCGCGACGCCGGTCTCGATCCCAAGGCCGCCGACCTGAAGACCTGGGACGACCTGGTCCGCTACTCCGAGAAGCTCACCAAGACCGACGGCTCCGGCAAGATCAATCAGCTCGGCTACCCCTTCGACCCGCCGGGGCTGCAGGAGTGGGCAACCTGGAGCTACACCAACGGCGGTGAGGTGCAGGATGACGCCGTCACCAAGGCGCTGTTCAACACCACACCGGTCGCCGACATGCTGCGCTACCGCGCCACCCAATATCAGCGCTTCGGCGTCAACCGGGTCGCCGACTGGAAAGGCGACCAGTTCAAGATCCAGCGCCAGGCCTTGCAGTGGACCGACATCGTCGGCTTCTATGGCTTGATGACCGGCGGCATTTACGTTCCCAAGGACTTCGAATACTGGTACGTCGCCCCACCCAAGGGACCGAGCGGCAGCGCTTCCTTGTCGTCGGCCTGGGCCAATATGGTGGGGCGGCCGACCGGCGTCAAGAGCGCCGACCTCTCCTTCGCCCTCCTCCATTTCCTGGCCGGACCGGACGGCACGAGCCAGCTCTTCAAGAACCTGGGCTGGTTCCCTCCGCTGAAGAATTTCTATCAGTCCTCCGCATGGACCGTCGCCGTGAAGGCCAACCCGATGCTGGCCCAGGCCCCGGACGAGATCAACACCGGCAAGGAGTTCGTGTTCTTCCGCCGCTACAACGACGTCAGTACCGCTTTGAGCCCGCTGATCACGGACGCGGTCACCGGCAAGCGCGACATCCAGCAATCGCTGAGCGATGGGGCCCAACAGGTCACGAGCATCCTGTCCAAGTAGCGGCGGGACCCAGGCGTTCTGTCATTCCAACAGGGGAGAGCGAGGCGAATGAAAGGCGTGGTCTTTTTGGGGAACCGGCGCTGCGAAGTCCGTGACGTGCCGGTCCCCCGGCCCGGCCACGGCGAAGTGCTGATCCGGGTGGAAGCCGCCGGGATCTGCGGGTCGGACCTGCACGTCTACCGGCGCACCGACGCTACGGAGCAGGTGCGCGGCCACGAAGCTTGCGGCGAGGTGGTCGAGCTCGGCCCCGGGGTGCTCCGGGTCAAGGTGGGGGATCGTGTCTCCGTCCACCACCACCAGGGCTGTGGCGCCTGCTACCAGTGCGCCCGTGGCGAGACCGTCGCCTGCACGGTGCGGCACCAGATCATCGGCGTGGACGTCTCCGGCGCCTTCGGCGAATACGTGGCGGCGCAGGAGCGCAACTGCATCCCGCTCGCCGCGACCAGTAGCTTCGTCGACGGGGCCTTCCTGGCCTGCGTCGGCTCGACCTCCTTCGCGGTGCTGCGCCGGTTGGGGGTGAGCGCGCACGAGAGCGTGGCCGTGTTTGGGTTGGGGCCGGTGGGGCTGAGCTGCGTCCTGGTGGCGCGCGCCCTCGGGTTGCGCGTCGTCGGCATCGACGTGGTCCCGGGGCGCGTCGCGCTCGCTCAGGTCTGCGGGGCCCAGCTTGGCGTGGATGGCAGCCAGGACGATGCGGTGTCGCGGGTGCGGAAGTTCGGAGCGATCCCCGGTACCGATCGCGGCGAGGGCGTGGACTATGTGGTGGAGACATCCGGCAGTACCGCCGGACGCGGCGCGGTGCTACCCTGCCTGCGCCGTGAGGGCAAGGGCGCCTTCGTCGGCGTCGCCAGCAGCGAACCGGTCATCAATCCCAGCGACATTCACGGCCGGGCCGCGACGCTGCTCGGCTCGATCGTCTTCCCGCTCGCCTGGATGTGGGACCTGGCCCGGCTCTGCGGGGTCAGCGGCTTGAGCTTCGAGCCTGCCGTGACGCACCGGTTTCGCCTGGACGATGCGGTGGAGGCGCTGCGAGTCGCCGACGGGGCAGTGGGAGGGAAAGTGGTGTTCGAGCCGTCAGCACCATGATTGACTTTGCTGCAGGTGAATGCCGGGGCGGGCCCTCACCCCCGGCCCCTCGCCCGCTCGGCGGGCGAGGGGAGGAACCTCTCTCCAACCTCTCCCCTACGAAGGGAGAGGCATATCCGTCGCGGTTGGGGGTACCGTCCTGCCACCGTTACCCCGCTCGCGGCTCCCCTCCCTTTCCAGGGGAGGGGCGGGGGGAGAGGTCGACCTGTCTCTTATACACATCTGACGCTGCCGACGATCTTAC
>CALBSQ010000233.1 GCA_937967325.1 uncultured Chloroflexota bacterium | reverse complement strand
GCTCCCCTGCTCCCCTGCTCCGAGGCCGCCCGGCCCCCCGGCCCCCGGCGGCGTGGTCCCGTTCAAACCACGACCGGAATGTCCGCGGCGCGAAGGCCGGCGCCTGGCGTTGCCTGGCGATGCCGGCTACCTGCTTCGCGGCCAGGTTGAGCAGCGGCGCGTGGGTGGCGAAGTTCGCCAGGCCGGGCGCCAGCGCTGCCAGCTTGGCCCACCAGTGGATGAGGCCCATACTGTAGGCAGTGCGGGGTCGGCGTTTGCCTTCGTAGTAGTGCGACAGAAACTCCGCCTTGTAGGTCGCCATGTCCACGTTGACCGGGCACTCGGTCTTGCAGCTTTTGCAGGCCAGGCACAGGTCCAGCGCCTCCTTGACCGACTCATCTTTCCAGCCGTCCCGCACGGGGTCACCCTGGAGCATCTCGAACAGCAGGTGGGCGCGACCACGGGTCGAATGCTGCTCCTCCCGCGTCGCCATATAGCTCGGACACATCGTGCCTGCTTCGTGGCGACGGCACTTGCCCACGCCGACGCAACGCAAGGCGGCATTGGCGAAGCTGCCCTCGTCCTCGGGGAACTGGAAATGGGTCTTCGGCAGCCACGGGTTGTAGCTCGTGCCCAACCGCAGGTTGTCGTCCAGGCGGTACGGGTCGACCACCTTGCCCGGGTTCATCTTGCCGGCGGGATCCCAGATCGCTTTGAACTCGCGGAAGGCCTGCACCAGCTCCTCGCCGTACATCCGCGGCAGCAGCTCCGCCCGCGACTGTCCGTCGCCGTGCTCACCCGACAGGGAGCCGCCGTAGCGGACGACCATATCGGCCGCGTCTTCCATGAAAGCGCGGAACTTGCGGATGCCCGGCTCGGACTTGAGGTCGAAGTCGATCCGCGTGTGGACGCAGCCCTGGCCGAAGTGGCCGTAGAAAGCGCCGCTGTACCCGTACCGGCCGAGCAGCTTGCGCAGGTCGCGCAGGTAGTCGCCCATCCTTTGCGGCGGCACGGCGGCGTCCTCCCAGCCGGACCAGAACGTTCCCTTGCCGGGCAGCTTCGCCGCGCCGCCCAGGCCCGACTCGCGGACCTGCCACATGTGGTGCGCCTGCTGCGCCGTCTCCGTCAGCCACATCGACGGCGCCGGCGCCGATTTCGACAAGGCCGCCATCAGACCACGGGCCTTGTGGTCCGCCTCGGCCTTCGTCTCCCCGCCAAACTCCACGAGCAGCCAGCCGCTGCCGCGCGGCAGCATGGCGATGTACTCCTGGTACATGCCCTTCGCCTGCAAGGCGTCGATGAGGTGGTCGTCGTAGCCTTCCAGGGCAACGGGTCCGTGCGCCAGTATCTCCATCACCTGGTCGGCGCCGGCGGCGGCATCGGGGTAGCCGAGCATGAGCACGGAGCGGGCCGGCGGACTATGGACAAGCTGCACCGTCGCTGCCAGCACCATAACACAGGTGCCTTCCGTGCCGACGAGCGCGCGGGCGACATCGAAGCCCTGCTCCGGCAGCAATTGGTCCAGGTTGTAGCCGGAGACCCGCCGTGGGATGTTGGGAAAGCGCTCTCGAACAAGGTTGCCGTAACGGTCGCGCAGCGCCTGCAGCTTGGCGTAGATCTCCCCGCGCCGGCCACCGGCGCGGATGATCTGTTCGAGCTCCGCGTCGCTCGTCTTCCCCACGCGCAGGCGCACGCCGTCATACGTAAGCACGTCCAGCTCGTTGACGTTGTCGACGGTCTTGCCGGCCATCACCGAGTGCGCGCCGCAGGAGTTGTTGCCGATCATGCCGCCTAACGTACAGCGGTCATGCGTAGACGGATCGGGCGCAAAGGTGAGGTGATGCTTTTCCGCCGCCTCCCGCAGGTCATCCAGCACCACTCCCGGCTGCACGCGCGCCAGCTTCGCGGCCGGATCAACCTCCAGCACACGATTCATGTACTTGGACGTGTCCACCACGACGGCGACGTTGCAGCACTGGCCGGCGAGGCTCGTGCCGCCGCCACGGGCCAGCACGGGCGCCCCGAACCGCCGGCACAGGCTCATCGCCGCGACAATGTCGTCCACGCTCTTGGGCAGGATCACACCGATGGGCAGGTGCCGGTAGTTGGAGGCGTCGGTGGCATAGAGGGCACGGTCGCCGTCTCCGAAGCGCACTTCGCCCTGGATCGCCGACCGCAGCTCGGCGGCCAGCATGGCGGCGTCGATCGGTAAGGCCTCATGCCGCTGCAGGCGGCGACGATCTTTTAGGGTCGCTTGCTCCATCTGGTTTTCCCCTGCCCCCTGCTCGCTAAACGATCACGTTGCCGGCGCGACCGATCCCAATGATAACGGTCGCCCGAGCTGCCGGGATCGCACTACTTTGACTGAGCGGGCGCGGCGTCCAATTGCTCAGGAAGCTTCCCGCCCTTTTGCCGGCTGGACAGCGCCTCGCCGAGCTCGTTGCGCAGGACCAGGAAGGTAACGGCGGCAACGATGATGGCCGACACCAGATTGAGGATGCGGAAGACGAGCACGATCGCCACCGCCTTGCTCCCATCCACACCGAGCGCGCGCAGGGCCCCGAGGCCGGTCAGCTCCTGAACGCCGATGTCGGTGGGCACCGGCAAGATAAGTCCGACGCCGAGGCCAAACAGGTAGGCCGAAAGCGCGTGCCAGTAGGAGACGTTGTCGACGCCCAGCGCCCGGATCACCATGTAGTATTGCGTTCCGGCCGCGGCCAAGTACACGACGGCCAGCCCGAACCCGAACAGCAACAGCTTCGGCGAGATGAAGCTGCGGGCGCCCTTCCCGAAGTTCTTGCCCTGCTCAGCGGACCATTGGAAGAACTTGCGCCGCTCCAGCCAGCGTGGCGGGTCGGCGTGCAGCCCCAGCTTCCAGATGACGAGGACGGCGATGCAGGCGATGAGCGGCCCGCCGATGACGACCGGCCGCAGCCATGCCCAGCCGCTGATCCCGACAATGGCCACATAGATCACGCAGACGGCGACTTCGAGCAGGATCGTCACCGTCGTCCCGGCCGCCGTGTAGGCCACGGCCACGCCTTTTTCTCGTTCCAGCAAGTAGTTCTGAAAGTAGTTCCCCGCCGGCAGGCTCTTGGTCGCCTCGCCGCCGACAAAAGCAAAGATGGCTCGCCGCGACTCCACCTGGACTTTCATGCCGCGCAGGAATAGGAGCCATTGGACGCCGCGTGCAAGCTCGTAGATCACGACCAGCAAGAAGATCAGCGCCGCGTTCCCGCGCGGAAAGTTGGCAATGTAGCCGGCCACCTTCGTGAGGTCACCCAAACTCAGCACGATGCCGATCAGGGCAATTGCGAAGATCGCTGGAATGAGAATCTTGGGGTTGAACAGTGAGTTCATGCGCCGCCACCATTCCCGTGTGTCGCAGGCTTACTAATCGACAGTATCCAGCTTACCAAGCCCACCACCCGCCACACTCCTCCACACCGGCAGTCCGCTTAACGGGTGCCCGCTGGTACGACACACCGAGCGGGCCAGCGCCGCAAAGGAACGAGGCGGCGCGTACGGCTGTAACCATCGGCTGCTCCGTTCGTCTTGGAAAAGCGTGGGCAGTGTTCGCCTTGGAACCGGCGCAGACAACGACGTTCGGGCGCGACCGCGTTGGCGAATCAGCGGGCGAGGCTGCTAGACTGGCGTGCTCGGAGCGCTAGAGATGTGGAGTCAGCTTGTTGTCTCGGATACGCGCGGTGCGACTGTGCCGCCTGCTCGTGCTCGCCGCAGTCGCGATCAGCACGCTGCAGCTCCCGAATCTCGCCTTGGCCCAGGGGGCGGCGACCACCTTCAGCGGCAGCTACCCTACCGTAAGCCCGCCGACCACGATCGACGACAGTCGCTTCGGGGTCGTGGACGCCTACCTCTACCCGACCGCCGCCCGCGCCTCCGGCGCGCACTGGGAGCGTGTGAACTTCTGGTGGAACGAGATCCAGCCGGACAGTTCGTCGGAGCACATGGCGCCGCGTACGATCTCCGACAGCCAGCTCAAGACGGAGCTCGACGCTGGGATGTCGGTCGTCGGCCTCCTTGGCAACCCTCCGGCTTGGGCGACCCGCAACGGCTCGACCCCCGCCAATCTCTACCTCCCCGTCACCGACCCACAAAACTACTGGGCTGCCTTCGTGCGGTTGATGGTCACCACGTATGCAGGACGGATCAACCAATGGATCATCTGGAATGAGCCGGACATTCCCATGGGCGACATCGGCAGCACGTGGGCAGGGACGGTCGACGAGTACTACCAGCTCATCAAAGACGCGGCGGAGGTTGCCAAGGCGTTCAACCCCGATGAGAAGATCGTCGTGGCAGGCACGACCTACTGGAGCGACATCCAACACGGCAGTCCGCTGTTTATCGATCGCCTCGCCGCGCTGGACGAGGCGGACTCCACCGCCGCGAGCAATGGCTTCTACTTCGACGCCGTGGACATGCACGTCTACAGCCGCGCCGCCGACGTGCTGAAGATTGCCCAGATCTACCATAATGTCCTGCAGAGCCACGGCATCGACCGGCCGCTCTGGCTCTCGGAGACCAACGTCCCGCCGTATGACGATCCGGCGACGCCCCGCAATCCCGATCTGACCCACGACACCATGTCGGAGCAAGCCAACTTCATCATCGAGGCCTTCGCCTACGCCCTGGCGGCGGGAGTCGCGCGTATGAGCGTCTACCGGATCGCCGACACCGAGAATGATCCCAGCGGCCCCTGGGGTCTATTGCACCTTGATGGCTCGCCGCGCCCGGCCTTTCAGGCCTTCGAGACGGCCGCCGCCTATTTCTCCGGCGCCACCAACGTCCACCTCGACCGGCAGCCCTATCTGGACACACTCACCTACGATCGCGCTAGCGACAAGGCCTGGCTGTACTGGGCCACCGGCCAGGCCCCGGTACAGGGAACGGCGCCGCTCATGGGCGCCACCGTCACCGTCGTTGACAAGACCGGCAAGAGCACTCCGGCCACCGTGCCCACATCTGGGGTAGAGCCGCCGTTCACCACACCGGTAACGGCCTCGGCATCGCACAGCGACGATGGCTCACCGCAGAACACGCGAGTCGGCGGCGATCCGGCGTTCCTGATCCAGGGCGACATCGGCAGCGGCATGGCCCTCGCCGACGGCAGTCAGTACTTCCCGCTCAGCGGGCATACGGTGGCGTCGCCGTTCCTCGACTACGTGCTCTCGCACGGCGGCTTCGCCAAGTTCGGGCAACCGGTGGACCAGGCGCACAGTATCAGTGACGGCCAAACTCAGGACTTTCAGCAGCTAAAGGTGCGCACCCACCCCAAATTCGCGGAAAGTGACTACTTCCTGGAGCAGGCCCCCGCTAGCAGCAACTTCGCCATCGGTGCGGCGTACGCGCCCTTCTCGCCCGCACCGGCGCCGCCGTCGGGCGGCGATAGCGAGTACTTCGCCACCACAGGCCATTCGGTTTCAGGACCGTTTCGCCGCTTTTTTGACAGCCACGGCGGCCTGACCGTCTTTGGTTATCCACGGACGGAGCCCTTCCAGCAGCAGGGTTGGAAGGTGCAGTGGTTCCAGCGCGCCGAGTTCCAATTTCACCCGGAGCTCGCCGGCACACCCTACGAGGTGCAGCTACGCCTGCTGGGTACCGAGCTCACCAATGGTCGCGACTTCAGCCCGGCGCCGCCACCCACGGCGACGCCCGCCCCGACCGCGACACCGGTCGCCACCACCACAGCGACGCCGCAAGGCTCGTCGACGAAGCATTCGACGCCAACGGCCAAGGGCGCCGCGTCTCACTCACCGACGCCTACGGCAACACCGACGCCTTCGCCGGTCAAATACTTCCCCCAGACTGGGCACAACTTAGGCTTCGGCTTCTTGCAGTTCTACAATGCCAACGGCGGACTGGACGCCTTTGGCTACCCCATCTCCGAGGAAATCCAGGAGGCCGGCCCGGACGGCAAGATGGGAACCATCCAATACTTCCAGCGTGCCCGTTTCGAGTACCACCCCGAGTTCGCCGGGACCCCCTACGCCGTGGAGCTCGGTCTCCTCGGCGACCAGTACCTGGGCCTGCCGTAGGGGTCAGGGATCAGGGGTTGGGGGTTAGAGGTTGGTCTTCCGTCGGCAGGATCGTTGGCTTCCACGTCAACCACACCGTCTCCTGAAGGCCAGGAAGCCTTCAGGATGTCCTTCTAATCCCCAACCCCTGTCTAGAGCTCCCGTTCGCGCTGGACGCGGTCAAGCATCGAGCGAAGCCGGCGAATCTCGCTCTCGTAGGTTGCGCGCTGTTCGACTAGCCGCTGCTCCAGCTCGCGACGTTGCTCTTCCAGGTAGTCGTGCATGTTCAGGATGACTTCGACGCCGGCCAGGTTCACGCCCAGATCGTCGATCAATTGCTGGATGCGACGCAGTCGCTCGATGTCCTGCGCGGAGTAGCGGCGGATATTGCCGTTCGTCCGCTCAGGCTGGACCAGACCCAGCCGCTCATAATGGCGCAAGGTTTGGGGGTGGAGCCGCACCATCTCGGCGGCCACGCTGATGACGTAGCAGCCTCCCTTGGCGTGCCGGCACATGTCGTCGGCGGCCTCGGGAGAGGCCTCGGCCTGGGCAGTATCCGGTATTGGACGTTCCATGACGGCTGACTTCCTATCTGGCCGCCGCCGTGGCTGCCGAACGGGAGAGTGCCAGCTCGGCGAAGAGCTCGCGCTCGCGCGCCGTCAGATGGCGCGGGAGCACGACACTGAGCTTGGCGTAGAGATCGCCCCGGCTGTCCTGGTGAATTCGTGGCATGCCTTGCCCGCGCAACACGAACGGCTGGCCGTTGGCACTCTCCGGCGGTATTTTGAGCAGCAGGCCCTTCCCTTTCGGCGTCTGCACGGCGACCTCGCCGCCGAGCACCGCCACGCTCAGGTCCACAGCGACCTCACAGTGGAGGTCGCTCCCCTCCCGGCGAAATACCGGATCGGGAAGGACGTTGACCACGAGCACAAGGTCACCCTGGCCGCCGCCGCCGCGATAGGTGATGCGCGAGCCGGTGTCCACGCCGGCGGGTATTTTGGCCTCGATGCGCCGCGTGCGCGGCTGGCGACCGCTGCCGCGGCAGTTGGCGCAGGCGCGTCCGGTGCTGCCCTGGCCACTCCCACCACAGACCGGGCAGGCCTCGACGCCCTGGATCTCAAAGATGCGCTGCACGCCGGTAAACGCTTCGGCGAGCGTCACGTCTACCGGCTGCTCCGCCGCGGCCGCGCCCTCACGCGCCGTTGGGCCCGGTCGGGCGCCACGGCCGGCCGCGCCCTGCCCGAAGAGCATTTCGAAGAAGTCGCTGAAGCCGCCGAGCCCGCCGAGCCCGACATCACCCAGATTTTCTACCTCAGCGCGGCCATTACCGGCCGCGGGACCACGCTGCGTACGCACGAACGGCGAGCCCGCCGTCCGCCCGGCGCTTCCCCGTGCGAACTGCTCCCAATTCGGGCCGAGCTGATCGTACTTGCGGCGCTTATCCGCGTCGGCAAGCACCGCGTACGCTTCACCGATCTCCTTAAACTTCTCTTCGGCTCTCTTGTCGCCTGGATTCACGTCGGGATGGAACTTGCGCGCCAGTCGCCGGTAGGCGTCCCGAATCTCCTTGTCCGTCGCCTTCTTCGGCACGCCCAGGATGCGGTAGTAATCCTTGAATTCCACCGCTAGCGCACCTCTCCCTCGCTCGGCTCGGCCCCGTCACGTCGGCGCGCCGCCGCTACGACGACCCGCGCCGGTCGTAACACGTGCTCGCCCAACCAGTAGCCCTTAGAGCTTTCGGAAACCACCGTGCCTTCCTGCTGGTCGGCACATTCCACCGTATCCACCGCCTCGTGGATGCGCGGGTCAAAGGGCTGCCCGGCAGCCGGGATGGCGCGAAGGCCTTCCCGCTGCAGAAGCTGTTCGAACTGCCAGTGCGTCAGGCGAAGACCCGTCAGCAAGCCGACACCGTCTGTCTCGCCATCCGCCTGGTGCTGCAGTGCGCGGTCGAGGTTGTCCATGACGCCCAGCACCTTCAGGAGGAAGGCCCGGCGGGCGGCGGTTATCTGCTCTGCCGCCTGCCGCTCCATGCGCTTGCGGAAATTGTCCATCTCAGCACGGCTGCGCAGGTAACGGTCACGATAGAACGTTGCTTCCGCCCGCGCCTCCTCGTACGCTCGCCGCAGCTCCGCGACGGTTTCGCCGGCCGGGGCGCGCGTCTCCGGAAGATCATCAGGAAATGGTGCAGTCATAGGCTCTCTCCAGCCACAACGAGGGGAGCCGGGGGGCAGAGGAGCAGGGGAGCAGAGGGGAACTGGTGCGGCAGGAGCGGTGAAACAAATGGAAACGATAGCTCCGTGCTGCTCTCCGTCATCCCGAACTACCTGCTCCCCTGCTCCTCTGCCCCCCGGCTCCCCTCGTCCTAGCTCACCCGGCTCAGCGGAGCCGGCTCGTCCAACATAGATGGCACCAAAGTGCGCTGCAACACGTCCTCGGCGCGCTCTCGAGGTTGCCCGTTGACCGGACGCACCGGGACCGAGGGCAGCAAGGTCCGGCGCAGCACCTCCTCGACGCGCTCCACCGGCACGAGCTCCAGCTCCGCGCGCACTTCGCTGGGAATCTCGTCCAGATCGCGGGTGTTGTCCTTGGGGAACAGCACCGTGGTGACACCGAAGCGATGCGCCGCCAGCACCTTCTCTTTGAGGCCGCCGATGGGCAGCACACGCCCGCGCAATGTGACCTCGCCGGTCATAGCGACCTCGCGATTCACCGGGCGACCGGCCAGGGCCGACGCCAGCGCCGTCGCCATCGTCACGCCCGCCGAGGGCCCATCCTTGGGAATGGCGCCCGCCGGAACGTGGACGTGAACGGAATGGCCGCCGAACAACCCGGGATTGATGTTGAGCTCGCGCGCATGCGAGCGAACGTAGCTCAGCGCCGTCCGCGCCGATTCCTGCATGACGTTGCCGAGCTGGCCGGTCAGAGTCAGGTCGAGCTGCCCGTCGGGGCCGCCGTCCATGACGGTGGCCTCGATGGTGAGCACATCGCCGCCCGTTTCCGTCCAGGCCAGGCCCGTCACGAGGCCAATCTCATCCGCCTCCTCTTTCAAGCTGTCGGTGAACCGGCGGGCGCCCAGGAACTCGGCCAGTCCTTCCGGCTGCACCGTCACCGGCTCAGCGTTCGCTTCAGCCACTCGCCGTGCCACTTTGCGGCAAATCGTGGCGATCTGCCGTTCCAGGTTGCGGACACCCGCCTCACGGGTGTAGCCGCGAATGATCGCTTCCAGGCCGGTCCGCGTGAAGGCGAGCTGCTCGGCATTCAGGCCGTGCTCTTTCAACTGCCGTGACGCCAGGTGCCGCAAGGCGATCTGGACCTTCTCGACCTCCGTGTATCCAGCCAGCGAGATGATTTCCATACGGTCGCGCAGCGCCGGCGGCACCGTGTCCAGAATGTTGGCCGTCGTGATGAACAGCACCTTGGAGAGGTCGAACGGCACATCCAGGTAATGGTCGGCGAATTCCTTGTTCTGCTCCGGATCGAGCACCTCCAGCAGAGCAGCGGACGGATCGCCGCGGAAATCGGCTCCGACCTTGTCGATCTCGTCCAGGATGAACACCGGGTTCTTCGTGCCCGCGTTCTTCATCCCCTGGATGATGCGTCCCGGCATGGAGCCGATGTAGGTGCGGCGGTGGCCGCGAATTTCCGCCTCGTCGTGTACCCCACCAAGGGACATACGCACGGTTTGCCGTCCCAGCGCGCGGGCGATCGACTTGGCGAGGCTGGTCTTGCCGACACCCGGCGGTCCCACGAAGCAGAGGATCGGCGTGCGCAGCTCGCTCGCCAGCTTCCGTACCGCCAGATGTTCGAGGATGCGATCCTTGACCTTATCCAACCCATAGTGCTCGTCGTTGAGCACCTGTCCGGCCTCGGCGATGTCGAGGCGGTCCTCCGTCTCTTTGGACCAGGGCAGCGCCAGCAGCGTGTCGATGTAGGTGCGGATCATGCCGGTTTCGGGGGAGCCCTGTGGCATGGATTCCAGGCGCGAGACCTCCTTCTCCGCCTTCTTGCGGACTTCCTCCGGCATATTGGCGTCGGCGATCTGCTTGCGGAGCTGATCGGTCTCGCTGCCCTCTGCATCGCCGCCGTTCAGCTCGCGCTGGATCGCCTTCAACTGTTCGCGCAGCAGGTACTCGCGCTGCGTCTTTTCCATACCTTCTTTGATCTCGCCATGGATCTTCGCCTTGATCGACAAGATCTCGATCTGCTCGCTCAGCAAGGTGCTGACCAGACGCAGGCGCTCCTCCAGCTCGATCGTCTCCAGCACGCGCTGGCGTTGGGCCAACTGCAGCTCGGGGATAAAGGCGGCCACGATGTCCGCCAGCAAGTTCGGCTCGTCGATCTTGGTCACCCACTGGGCAACCTCGGCCGGGATGGCGCCGTCCAGCTCGATGTAGCGATGAACCAGGCCAAGGACCTCTCGCTGCATCGCTTCGATCTGCGGTCCGCGCTCCTCCGGCTCCTGCAACACGTCGATGGACGCCGAAATGCTCGGCTCGAAGCGGTCGAACCAGCGGACCCGCGCCCGGGCGTAGCCCTGGACGACGAAATTCAATACGCCGCCCGGCGCGGCATACAACTGCAGCACGCGTGCGACCGTCCCGATCTCGTACAGATCGCCCTGCTCGACCTTGTCCTTCTCTCGCTCCTTCTGGGCGACGAGCAGCACCAACTTGTCAGCCGACTCGGCCACTTCTGCGAGCGCTCGGCGCGATCCTTCGCGGCCGGCCTGCATCGGCATAGGAATGCGTGGGAACACTAAGGTGCCACGCAGCGGAACGACCGGCAAGCTCGCCGGGATGCGTTCCAGCTTGTCCCGCCCGATCACCTCGAATGAATCTGGTAATGCCATGTAGAATAAGATCCTCTCTCGGGCGCAACGTGCCGCGTGGTTGTTGACCCCGTGCCGACCGTTCGTGACCCGTACTCCAGTATCAGACTTGAGCGTGCTACTGTCAAGGTTCTTCGCATTAACAGACTCATAGAAACGAGCAGGGGAGCCGGGGAGCAAGGGAGCAGGCGCGGCGGGGAGCGCTGGAGCGTCGTTCCAACGCCGCCTCAGCCGTAAGTCCTCGGCTAGGCCTCCACAATAGGCATCTACCCCTCCCAGTTCGCACCTCTCCCCTGCTCCCCTGCCCCTCTGCTCCCCGGCCCCTCATCGTCGAGGCCCAGCGCCATCAGGTAGCCTCGGGCACGCTCGGTGAGCTTGTAACGGCGAACAAGTCGCCAGAATGCTGGGCTGTGGTCCGGCCGGATCAGGTGGGCGAGCTCGTGGACGATGACGTAGTCGCGTACCCAGTCGGGCACAGTGGCGAGGCGATCAGAGAGACGGATGGTCCCTCGTCCCGTCGTGCAGCTCCCCCAGCGGTGCTCCTGGTTCGGCACGTAGCGGATGTCGGCAATCCGCAGGGCGCCGTCGAAAAAGGCGCGGTTCAGCTCCTCGGCGCGCTTGCGCAGCGCGTCGTCGGCGTTGAGCTCCGCGCTGTGTTGCTGACCGGTGACACGCCGGCGCATCCGCTCAACCCACTCCGCCTCCTCCTCAGCGGTGAGCCGCGCCGGTACATGAACGACGAGCACGCCCTGCTCCAGGCGGGCGCTGATCGTGCGCTGTCGTCGCTCGCTACGGACAACTCGAACCTCCATCAATCGTCGCTGTCGATCCCATCCCGTGAGTGGAGCTGACCGTCGCACCTACCGGGCCGCGTCTTTACCCGGAGCGCGGGCGTCCCGCCCGCCCCGGTCCCGCCGATCGATCTGTAGGTAGCGTCGCGCAGGGGATCACTTCGAAAGCTGTCAGCACCGGGCGGGCGGGACGCCCGCGCTCCGACGTATCCATCCGCCTCGCTCGAATATGTGGTTTTCCTCATTCGACGAGGCGGCGAATGCCATCTTGGAATAGCTCGCCCAACGGCTTCTGGTCACGGGGACGGCTCTTTACGATGATACTGCCCATGAGCGCGAAGCCCATCACTCGGATGCTGGTCACCGCCAAATCGGGCTGGCCCGGCACGTCTCGGACGCGGCTGTCCAGGCTGCCCATCGGCGCGAACCCGCTCAACTCCACGTGGACCCCCTCCGGGACAATGATGGTCGTGCTGCCCATAATGGCCACAGCCCTGAACTGGGGATCGGGTCCCTCCAGGGTGGCCTGGCGGAGGTCCAGCTCGCAGCTCGCCATGATCGCCACCGACACATTCTGCTCCCCCACACGCCAGCGCCCTCGGCGAGTCACGCTGCCCATAAAGGCGACCGTCCAGCGCGTGAACTGGCGCATCGACGGGGAGGTCGGGATTGTCGGCGCACCGGCAGCGGGTGACGGAGAGAGAGGCAGGTCGTACAGTAGCTCGTTGAGGCTGCTCTTGGTCCGCGCCGCGTAGACCGCGGCGACCCGTTGCGCCAACTCGTCGAAGGTGAGGCGTCCGGCCACGCAATGCTCCTGAAGGACGGCGATCGCCTGGTCCCGCTCGACATCGGATACTCGGAGCTCCGGCGCGACGGCCTCGTTGGGTTGCCCGGGCATCATCCTCGCTCCTCCTTGCCGCTCCAGCACGGCGGCCGCTTTCAGCAGGCTATTGGACGGAGAGATTGCGCCGGGGGCGCAGGCTCGCCGCCACAAGGGCATCATACGCGCTGCCGCCTCGTCACCGCAAGCTCTCAACCGGCGCAGTGCGCGATGGTATACTGCCGGCGGGCGGGGTTCGTGCCGCCCGCCGGCTCTTCGTGCGGTGTACGTGATGAACGTAAGGAACAATCGCGGATGAACTTGCGCATCCCCGGCCCGACCCCCGTCCCGGCGCCTGTCCTGGCGGCCCACGGTCGCCAGATGATCAATCACCGTGGACCAGAGTTTGCCGCGCTGATCGACAGCGTGACGCGAGGGCTGAAGCGCTGGTTCCAGACGAAGCACGATCTCTACGTCTTTCCCGGATCCGGCACCGGCGGCCTGGAGGCCGGCGTCGTCAACTGTTTCTCGCCTGGCGATCACGTGCTGGCCGTGTCCATCGGCGTATTTGGCGATCGCTTCGCCTCACTGGCGGAGGCTTTCGGTCTGCAGGTGACCAAGTACGGTGTCGAGTTTGGCCAGGCGGCCGACCCGGCTCGTATCGCCACGTTGCTGGATCAGCGTCCCGACATCAAGGGCGTGCTCGTTACCCACAATGAGACGTCGACCGGCGTGACCAACGATTTTGCCGCTATCTCCAATGCGGTGGCGGGTCGCGCCCTACTCCTGGTCGACGGCGTCAGTTCCATTGGCGCCATCCCCTTTGAAAACGACGCGTGGGGCGTCGACGTTGCCGTCACCGGCTCTCAGAAGGCCTGGATGTCTCCGCCCGGCGCGGTGATGGTGTCGGTCAGCCCGAAGGCGTGGACCGCCTGGGAACAGGCGCGCTGCCCGCGCTTCTATTGGGACTTCGGCAAGGCGCGCCAGTACCTGGCGCAGGGGCAGACCTTCAGCACCCCCCCGGTATCCGTCCTCGCCTCGCTGGACGCGGCCATCCAGATGATGGATGCGGAGGGTATGGAGCAGGTCTTCGCTCGGCACCGCCGGCTAGGGGCCTACACCCGGGAGCACCTGGCGGCCATCGGCTTTCCCATCATGGGCGATCCGGCGCACGTTTCCGAGGTGGTCACCGCCGCCTACGTTCCCGAGGGAGTGGACGGCAAGCGCCTGGTGGGGGTGCTGCGCGACGAGCACGGCGTGATCATCTCCGGCGGACAGGCGAGCCTCGCGGGCAAGATCATTCGAGTCGGTCACCTCGGTTGGGTGAGTAAGGCGGACCTTGATCAGGTCTTCGAGGCCCTCCGCCTGAGTCTACCAAAGGTTGGCGGGAGAGTGCCGGTCGCGGCGCGGTAGGAGAAGCGTCGTGTGCTGAGCCTGCGTCTCGGGGATGCAGTTCCGGCCGGTAATCGGTTCGTCGCGGCAATTGGCAACTTCGACGGGGTTCACGCCGGGCACCGGTACCTGATCCGGCAGGTGACCGAAGCCGCTGCCGCGCAGGATCTGGCAAGTTTGGCCATCACCTTCTGGCCACATCCGCGCGCCGTGCTCCAGCCCGAGCGCTGGCCCGGCTATCTGACTACCTTCGCCGAGCGTACCGAGTTGCTCGCCGGCTGCAGCCTGGACGCGACCTTCGCGCTGCCCTTCGATCGAGCGATGGCGCAACGATCACCGGAAGCCTTCGTGAGCTTGCTGGCCGTGTCCGTTCCCCTGGCAGAGCTTTGGGTTGGCGAAGACTTCCGCTTCGGCCACAACCGTGCCGGCGACGTGGCAACGCTGCGCCGGCTCTGCCTGGAGCAGCACATCGACGTCCAGAGCATTCCGCGCCTGCACCAGCGGGACCATGGCGAGGATGTGAGCAGCGGGCGCATCCGGGCCCTAGTACGCGAGGGCGCCGTCGACGTAGCGCGCCGAGCGCTAGATCGACCATATCGGCTCGGCGGCACGGTGGTCTCGGGCGACCGCCGGGGGCGCCAGCTCGGCTTTCCCACCGCCAACCTGGCGCCCGATGAGGGCAAACTGGTCCCCGGTCGGGGCGTCTACGCGGCCACCGCGACGGTCGACGGCCTTGACCGGCCGGCAGCGGTGAGTATCGGCGTCCGACCTCAGTTTGACGGAGTCACCGAGCTCGCGGAAGCGTATATCCTTGACTTTGCCGGCGACCTGTACGGCGCGCGATTAGAGCTCGACTTTGTCGCCAGGCTGCGCAACGAGGAGCGCTTCGACAGCGTCGACGCGCTGGTCCGACAGATGGACAGCGATGTCGCAGCCGTCCGCGCGATGATCCATCCGGGACTCGTACCGGAAACGATCGCCGAAGCCCCCTAGGAGTCTGTCCCGGAGGATGTGCGGTGGTTGGGTAGGGGCAGGGCTTGCCCTCATCGGCTCCAACTTAACCTAGGACGGCCTTCTTGAGTCTGGGGCCGCAGTTGCGCTGGGCGTGGCGCGGGGGACGTTCCAGGG
>CALBSQ010000232.1 GCA_937967325.1 uncultured Chloroflexota bacterium | reverse complement strand
CCCCCGACCACCACCCCCGACCCCTAGCTTGCGGTTCTTCTCCCGCACCTCATCGGCCAGACGGGACTTGTACTGCCGTATCTGGTCGAGCAACGCGGGATCTCCGGTGGCGAGCATCTGAATCGCCAGCAGGCCGGCGTTGGCCGCTCCGCCAATGGCGACCGTAGCGACGGGCACCCCGCGCGGCATCTGCACAGTGGCGAGCAGCGCGTCAAGGCCGTTGAGGCTGCCACCGCCAACCGGCACGCCGATGACCGGCAAGGGAGTGTGCGCGGCCACCACACCGGCCAGGTGGGCCGCTCCTCCGGCGCCGGCGATGATCACACGAATCCCGCGCTCGGCCGCCGAGAGGGCATACGCGGCAACGTCGCCCGGGGTGCGATGAGCCGACATGACGTTTACCTCGCAGTGTACGCCGAAGCCGGCACAGACGTCCGCGGCGGCTTTCATGACGGGCAGGTCGGAATCACTGCCCATAAGAATGCCGATCCGGGGCGTGGGTTGGTCGGATTGTGTCACACTCGCCTCCTGCTCGCCTCCTGCTCGCCTCCTGCTCGCCTCCTGCTCGCCTCCTGCTCGCCAGATCACCCGGCGGATTGGACCTGCCAAGCGTGCTTCCGTGGCCAACCCGCGCGGGCGCTTTACTCCCTTCATGTTGAGCGAACAGCATACCAAAACCAGCGCAGGTGCATAGCGGATCGGGCCAAATGCAAGGACGTTTGGCGGTCCTCCCAGCGCCCTCACAGGTAGGTGTGCATGTGTCCAGTCCTGGGACTGTCCGGACGAATCACTCGGCTCGCCCCTCTTGACCAGCGGCTAGAACGTCGGATTCCAGTCCGGAATCGAACCCTGCGGCTGCGCGTTCTGCGTCGGCGCATGATTCTGATCGTCGCTGGTCGGCTGCGCCGGGGCTATGACCAACTGCCATATGGTCGACACCACGATGAAGGCCATGCTCAGTCCAAAGATCGTCACGGCGACCGGACGCTTCCAGGGCTTGCGGGTCCTGGTGCGATCGTAGAAGGGCAGCAAGATGAGCGCGGTGATGGCAACGGTGGGCAGCCAGAATGTGCCGATTGGGACGAGAAATTGCCCCTTCATCCACTCGAGGATCGTGAACAGGAAGTAGAAGTACCAGGCCGGACGCGGATTATACAACGCCTTGTTGAGTGGATCCGCCGGCGCCCCGACCGTGGGCGGGAAGAAGAAGGTGATCGCCAGCAGCGCGAAGAAGACGATGAACACCACCACCGTCGTTTGAAACAAGGCGTGCGGAAAGAATGTGCCGTGTAGCTTTGTGGCGAGATACTCGCCCGTCGGCGTCCGGCGCGCTTCTCGCTCGGCCAGCGCATCATCAGCCGTAATCGCCGATGCCGGCCGGGCCGGCACCCCCGGCACCCCAGTCCAGGAGCGCTGGCGGCGAGCAAAGCGATCCTCACCGCTCGCGGAGCGCTCAGTCGTCGTGGTACTCATCCTATCCACTCCTCCGTCAGGAAGAACACGCCCTGGCGCACGACCAGCGCCAGGTGGAACACCAGGGTGCCCATGAGCAACCCGGGGAATAGCAGCATGTGGACGGCGTAGAAGCGAGTGACCGTGTCACCGGTCAAATCGGCGCCCCCGCGCAACAGGCCCACGACCCACTGCCCGATGAACGGCGTGTAGCCGGCGATCTGCGTGCCGACGATCGTCGCCCAGTAGGCCTCCTGGTTCCAGGGGAGCAGGTAGCCGGTAAAGGAGAGACCCAAGACGCAGATCAGGAGGATCACGCCGAGCACCCAGGTGAGCTCGCGCGGCTTCTTGTAGCCGCCGTAGTAAAAGACGCGGCACATGTGAATGAAGACGGTGACCACCATCGCGCTGGCGCCGTACACGTGCAGGCCGCGAATCCATTGCCCTGCTGGAACGATGTAGCTGATGTTCTGCAGGCTGGTAAAGGCCTCCGTAGTGGTCGGCCGGTACAGGATGGCGAGCAGAACGCCGGTCAACAACTGGTTGACGAACAGGAACAGCGTCGTCTCACCGGCCAGGTCGAACAGGTTGGTGAAACGTTCCACCGGGTGGGCCAGGAACTCCATCACCGGCTTGATGATGTTGACCCCCCGTCCGTCGAACCAGCGGACCAGCGGCAGCCAATCGAGCATATCTTCCCCTCCGAACTTCCCTCACGATCAGGAGATGAGGTCGCCCACGTGCAGGTTGGCGCCCTGCACCAGCGTCTGGCGCTTATGCAGGGGAACGAAGGCCGGGCCGTTCTGCACGCTGCCGTCCTTGGCGAAGACGCTCCCGTGACACGGGCAGGCGAAGACGCCCTCGGTCCCACCGGGCGGCTGCCACGCGTAGGGGCAGCTCAGGTGCGTGCAGTGCATGTCAAAGGCGGTATACGAATTGTCGGCATGCTGGATGATCCAGGCGCCTCCGGTGGGATTCTTGCCCTGGGCATCCACGCCTAGGGGTACCCGCATCGGCACTTCCGTCTTGAACTGGGTCGTCGCCCCGACGTTCTCGGCGGTTCCGCTGGACGTGCTGTTTCCCGTAGGAATGAGGTAGCGCAGCAGGGCGACGGTATACACCGCGCCGATCAGGCCGCCGAGACCCAGCACGCCGAGCGTCAACGCGCGGCGACGCCCAATGCTGTCGACGCTCGCCATTGGTAATCCATGCGCCATCTGTTATCTTGCTCCCGACGCTCCTCTAGACGTTCCCGTGGTGGCCCAGAGCTATGCTCCGCCTCCAATGCACAGTGTAATCTGCGCACTGCTGCGCCGCCATACTCGCCAGGCAGTAGCCGCTTTCGTTGGCGAGACTATAGCACAGAGCAGCCTCGACTATGCAGTAGAATCACGTGCAATTGGAGACGGTCGGCTCGCGTGTCTCGTGTTAGTGAGGACCAGAGGAAATGCGGCTTGAGGAAGTGACAGTACAGTGGGGATGCGAGTGCGCCTTGACTCGGCGGACGGCATTTTCGTGGTGACCGAGATCGATCCGGATGACCTCATCTATATCGAAGATCCCACAGATATGATCCCTGGAACCGTGGTGCCATCGGCTCACATCGAGCCGGCAGAGGCCGGCGACTCCCCGCCAAACCCATGAGCGTCCGCGGTTAGGACTTTTGGACACAGACCACCGACTTCGGCCACGTCGTTACTCTATACTTGGCCTACTTGCTGAGACTGGGTGAAACCGATGCCGTGTGTCCGCATACTACTCGCGCTCCTTGTTGCCGGCGTGGCCTTGGCCCCGCTGCCCACCGCGGAAGCGGCCGCTCCGCGTATCACCTATTTCCCGCGGACGGGTCACTCGCTCACGCTAGGCTTTGCCCAGTTCGTCGATGCGCACGGCGGTGTCGAGCTGTTCGGTTATCCGCTCACTGACGAGATTAGCGAAACCGGTCGCACCGTCCAGTATTTTGAACATGCGCGGCTGGAATGGCATACCGAGCTGCCGCCAGGGCAGCAGGTGGTCGTGAGCGCCTTGGGGGCTGATCTGCACAAGTCCCTGCCGGCGGTAACGCCGCCCCCTGTCTCCTCGACGATGATGGAGTACTTTCCGACCACCGGCCACACGATAGCGGATGGCTTCCTGGCCTTCTTCCACAGTCACGATGGCGGCGCCCTGCTTGGGGCGCCGATCACCGAGGAGCTGTCCGAACAAGGGCGGGTTGTGCAGTATTTCAGCAACGCGGAGTTGGTGTGGCAGCCGGGCGCCCAGGTGACACTCGGCAACCTCGGCGTCGAGGCGGTGGCCGCCAACGGGTGGCACAATGACCTGCCCCCGCTTGCCCCGGTCCCCCAGCCACCGCAAGCGGTAGCGGCCTCCGCAGCGGGGTCAAATCCGGGCGCGGGGGCGGCATCACGCGACCCCAATACCGGCGCAACGTCGACCGATAATTATGTCATTCTAGGCTCCGCGCTGACTAGCGGCCTCAGCCACGTCGAGGCGCCCGTGCTGGCCTACCATCACATCAGCTCCTGGCCCAGCCCGTACTCGGTGAGCACGCAGAATTTTGCCGCCCAATTGGCCTGGTTGGCGTCAAACGGCTATCACAGTGTGACCTTGCATCAGGTGTTCGCCGCGCTCTACGCCCCAGTGACGTTGCCGGCTAAACCGGTGGTGATCACCATCGACGATGGATATGACGACGCCGCCACCAACGCCCGCCAGATACTACAGGGCTACGGCATGACGGCAACGTTCTTCATTCCCACCTGGCAGACCCGCATTAGGCCGGATGTCTTCCGGGCAATGGACGCGGAAGGCTTCGACATCGAGGCGCACTCGCGCACCCACCCCGACCTGACCACGCTGAGCGACCAGGCTGCTTGGTCCGAGATAGCCGGCAGCAAGGCCGACCTGGAACACATGCTCGGGCATCCCGTCGTGCTCTTCGCCTACCCCTATGGCGCGCTCAACCCGCGTATCTCGGCAATAGTGAGTCGCGCCGGCTATCGCGGCGGCGTCGGGGCCTACGCCGGTCGCGTACAATCGGTCGCCGCTTCCCTGAACGAGCCGCGCATTCTCGTCGACCGCGGCGACGACCTGGCGAACTTTGCCGCCAAAGTGTTGGGGAAGCCCTACCGTAACACGTTGGAAGGCAGCACCGGCCAGTCGGGGCCGCCGAATGCCGACGGCTACAGCCCGAGCGCAGCTCGGGGGAGCCAGCCCACCCCGACCTACAACCCGAGTCCGCCAGCCGCGGCGCCCAACGCCGCTTCCAGCAGCGTGACCGATGGAGGGGCGGACGTGTCGCCGGCGCCCAGCTCGGGCGAGACGTCCGCCCCGGACAGCACGGCAGGGAGTGCCGGGACGGATTCATCACATCCGGGCGGTCGCGGCCAGCTCTACGAGTGATCCGGCGCCAGCCAGCCTCGGGCGCGCTCGACGGCCCGCTGCCAGCCCTGATAGCGCTGCTCACGCTCCGGCCCGCTCAGCTGCGGGAGGAAGCGCCGCTCTAGACGCCAGCGGCCCGATAGCTCCTTGGTCGATGTCCACAACCCCGCGCCTAGTCCGGCGAGAAAGCCCGCTCCCAGCGCCGTCGTCTCTTGCACCTGCCCCCGCTCCACCGGAAGCCCCACCAGGTCGGCCTGCATCTGCATCAGGAGGTCATTGCCGGCGGCGCCGCCATCGACACGGAGCGCAGCGGGGGTCGCGCCTTCCTCCTGGATTGCCCGCACCAGATCGCAGGATTGAAAGGCGATCGCCTCCAACGTAGCGCGCACCAGATGACCCCGCTCGCTGCCGCGCGTCAGCCCGACAATCGTGCCCCGAGCATAGGGATCCCAATAGGGTGCGCCGAGCCCGGTAAAGGCCGGCACCACGTACACCCCGCCGCTGTCCGGCACCGTTCGCGCCACCGCCTCGCTCTCCGCCGCGGTAGCGATCAGCCCCAGCGCGTCGCGCAGCCATTGCACGGCCGCGCCGGCGACAAAGACGCTCCCTTCCAGCGCGTAGCTCGGATACACGTCCCCTTCGTCCGATGCACCGATGGCGGCCGTCGCCAGCAGCCTGCCCCGAGGCCGGGCACGGACACTCCCGGTCTGCACCAGCAGGAAGCAGCCCGTGCCGTAGGTATTCTTGGCCTCGCCCGGCCGGAAGCAGGTCTGACCGAACAGCGCCGCTTGCTGGTCGCCGACGAGGCCGGCGATGGGAATCGACAGCCCATGCGTCGCCGAAGGCCGCGTCGTGGCAACAACGCCGAACGACGGGACGACCTCAGGCAATAGCGCCGACGGGACGTCGAACAGGCGGCCAAGGTCGGCGTCCCACTCCTCGGCGACGAGGGAGTAGAGGAGCGTACGGGAGGCATTGGTGCGATCGGTGACGTGACGTTCGCCGCCCGTGAGCCGCCAGATCAGCCAGGAATCGATGGTACCGACGGCCAGCTCACCGTTGACGGCACGCGAGCGGGCCCCGGGGATGGCGTCTAGCAGCCAGGCAATCTTGGTGGCGGAGAAATAGGGGTCGAGCAACAGGCCGGTTTGCTCGCGGATGGCCGCTTCGGCTCCCTCTCGGCGCAAGCGGTCGCATTGCTCGGCAGTCCGGCGATCCTGCCACACGATGGCCGGAGCAAGCGGGCGCCCCGTTTCTCGCTCCCACAGCAGCACCGTCTCCCGCTGATTCGTTATCCCCAGCGCCGTTGGCTGCCAACGGCGGCCGGCAACTGCCAGGACATCCTTGATGCCGTCGCTGACCGTCCGCCAGATCTCCTCGGGGTCGTGCTCCACCCAGCCCGGTTGGGGATAGTATTGGGTCAGGTCGTGGTCGGCCTGGGCGACGATGTTGCCCTGACGGTCGATCAGGCACACGGCGCTGGCCGTCGTGCCCTGGTCGACGACGAGAACCGCCGGCTCAGCCACGGCGATGGCGATTGGCTTCGAGGTAGTCGATGCAGCGCCGATAGGTCGTCTCCTCGATCATGCCGGAGCTCATGTACAGATTCAGCATGATCGGCAGCCGGAGGATGGAGTGCAGGCGGACGCCGCGCTCCTTGAGTCGTTCCGTCCCACCTTGCTCACGGTCGACCAGCACCACGGCATCTCGCACGCGGAGTCCAGCCGCGGTCAGCAGCTCCACCGTCTCGATGACGCTGCCTCCGGTCGTGATGAGGTCATCGATCACCAGCACCCGCGCGTCGGGCGAGAACTTGCCTTCGATGCTTGGGCCTTCCGGTAGAGATGGCGCCGCGCCGGACTGCTCGGCGTTGCCTCTGACCGCCTGGTGAGCGCCGCGTTTGCGCGCATACACCATGGGGACGTCGTTCTGGAGCGAATAAGCGGTGGCCAGGTGAAGCCCGCCATAGGGGACGCCGGCGACGATGTCGAAGGGATCGCAGGTTGGCTTCCGGCGAAGCTGCTCGGCGCTGGTCTCCTGCGCGATGAGCTGGGCGGCGTAGCGCAAGGTGTGCGGATGGCCGACCAGCACGCGAAGATCGACGTACACGGGCGAGTTGACTGTCGTGCGGCCGACCGTAAAATCGCCGAAGTGGATGGCGCCGAGATCATACAGCTTGCGGGCAAGCCACAGGTTGTCCAGCTCCTCCTGATCGGATGGGTCATCACTCCCTAGGTGTGCCGGCCATGCCGACAACGGCTCCTGCTGGTCACGTACGCCGGCCATACTCGTCCCTGCTCGTCCACTGGGCCCATCGCCGCCTCAACGAATTGATGGAGTATAGGGGTACCAGCACCATTGGGCAACTATCGCCGGCATATCGCTTCCCACGACGAATCAGTCCCCATCGTATATACTTGGCAGCGATGGGTAGCGAGTATAGGTCTTGACATGGCAAGGGATGCGAGGACAACCATGGCGAATATCGGCGTGGCGCTGCAGCTTTACACAGTGCGAGATCAGCTACGGGACGACTTTGCCGGCGCGTTAAAGGCCGTGGCGCAGATGGGATACCCGGCAGTGGAGCTGGCCGGCTACGGCGGTCGCTCCGCGAAGGAGCTCAAGCAACTGTTGGATGACCTTGGCCTGCGCGTTGCGGGTGATCACGTTGGCCTTGACCGCCTGGAACAAGACCTGAGCGCCGTTATTGACACAAGCATGACGCTCGGCAACCGCTACGTGGTCTGCCCATTTGTACCCGAAACGCGGCGTCGCGACGAAGCAGGCTGGCGTCAACTGGCCACGACGTTGTCCGAGATTGGCGGGAAATGCACGGAACGCGGCTTGCAGCTCTGTTACCACAATCACGCTTTCGAGTTTACACCGGTGGACGGAACGAACGGCTTCGAGCTGCTCTTCGGCAATTCGAATCCGCGCTACGTCCAGATGGAACTGGACGTCTTCTGGGCGAAGAAAGGTGGGGATGATCCTGCCGCTATCATGGGCCGTTATCCCGGCCGCTGTCCGATTGTGCACCTCAAGGATATGACGGCGGATCAGCAACAGACGTTCGCAGAGGTCGGTGAGGGCACGATGGACTTTCAGTCTATCTTTCGGGCCGCGCCAACCGGCGGCGCGGCGTGGTATGTGGTGGAACAGGATCGATGTAGCCGTCCGCCCTTGGAGAGTGCGCAACTAAGTCTTCGTCATCTGCGCGAATGGGGCATTGCCTAATCGGAGGCTGTTGTGCGGGAGCGATTGGTGACATACGCGCGCGCTCCACGCAGACGGCGGCGCCACTTGCGAAATGCATCTGGTTTCCTTATGCTTTTAGTAAAGAGGTACTGAAAGGAGCACAGCACCCAGATGCCGAAGCTGGTCAAGAGACTGAGTCATGAGGACTATCGCCGCCGTGGCGCGGGTACCCCGAAGTTGGACCTCACACCGTACATGGAGATCCTTGATGGGTTGTCGGAAGGCGAAGGCGCTGAAGTTGCCCTTGAGTCCGGCGAACGGCAGAGGGTCGTCAAGCGCCGTTTCTCCATGGCGGCTTCACAGGCGGGTCACGCGATCAAGTGGCGCTCCGCCGCCGACGGACACCTTCGCTTTGAGCTCATTGCGCGGAAGGCCGGCAAATAGGGGGCGGCCGCGTCCGGTGTAGAGAAGGTGCGCCTAGGGTAAGCTGCCGGATGCGAAACGTGCAAGGACGTGGGAAACTCCCCCCCTCCCCCCGTCTCCTGGCAGGAGACGGGGAACCCCGCCGTAAGAGCGGGCGTCGACGTGCAGGCGCGTGCATCGTGCTCGTGGCGTGGAGCATGCTCTGTGCCACCGGGTGCGCGCTGCCGCCGCGGGGTGCGCTGTATCGCGCCGTGGTCGCGCCGGGTCCCCAGGCGACGGCAGTGCCGAGCGGGGCTAGCGTGGCGCAGTACTACGCGGTGAGCGCCTTTCGCGTCGCCGACGAGCTAGCTTCCGCCTCCAACGCCGTCGATCAGGGACTGGCGGATCGCGCGCAGGGCGAAATCAGCGACGCCTACCTCGCCCTCATCGCCCACCGCAGCGCCGTCACAGCGCAGCACGCGCTCAACGACGCGGATCAGCTCGCTGCGCCGCCGGGTATGCAGGCAGACGCCGACAGCTTCTTCACTGCCGCGGTCTCCCTTGCGGACGCTGTGGACGCGACGCAGCAGGCGCTCGATGCGCCCGGCGGGACGAACACCGCGCAGCTCATTACGGCAACCCAGCAGCGACAGAAAGCGGCACGAGCGCTGGAGGCCTCGCTCAACACGCTCTTGGCCGCCGGCTGGGGGCCAAAAGCGTCGCGGTGAGTGGGGTTTCACGACTTCAATGCGGTCCCTTCCATTGTCATCCTGAGCGCAGCGAAGGACCACTGGCCGGGCGCAGCCGCCGCCGTGCAGGACCGCGCAGCGCCGACGGTCGCGCCGGGGTCCTTCGCTGCGCTCAGGATGACAATGGAAGGGACCGCTCAGTATCGGCCACGTCCGTTTATCTGGCAGGTGGATTACAAAGGCGTCGCCTCGCGCTCACCCCATGAACTGCCGCAAAAAGCGCGCAGACTGAATCAGCGCGCGCTTGCGGGCCTCAAGGCTTCCTTCGTAGGCGCGGTCCTCAACCTCCACGCACACGGCGCCCTGGTAGCCGGCGTCGGTGAGTGCCGCGAAGAAGGCGCCCCAGCGTACGTCGCCCAGGCCGGGTAGCTTGGGGGTGTGATAGCGCAACGGCGTCGCCATAATGCCGTCGTCATCCAGGCCACGCCGATTCAGGCGCACGTCCTTGGCGTGAACATGGTGCAGCCGGTCCGCGAAGTCGACGATCGGCTGCACCTCATCCATGTGCTGCCAGATCATGTGCGAAGGATCATAGTTGAGGCCGAAGTTGGACGACGGGATGTCGGCGAACATGCGTCGCCAAACGACCGGGCTGATGGCCAGGTTCTTGCCGCCCGGCCATTCATCGTCGGTAAAGAGCATCGGGCAATTCTCAATGCCGATCTTGACGCCCCGCTCGGCCGCGTAGCCCACTAAGGGTGGCCAAACCGCCCGGAAGACCGGCCAATTGGCGTCGATCGACTTGGTATGGTCGCGGCCGATGAAGGTGTTGACGTTGCTGAGACCAAGCAGCTTCGCCGCGTCGATCAGCGCGCGGATGTGCTCCACGCAGGTCCGGCGCTCGCCCGGATCGGACGTGAGTGGGTTTGGGTAGTAGCCGAGCGCCGAAATGCCGACTCCAGAGCGATCAACCAGCGCCTTGACCCGTTTGGCCTCGTCCGCGCTAAGGTTGCCCACGTCAATGTGGGTCACACCCGCGTAGCGCCGCTCCGCCTTGCCTCGCGGCCAGCACATCACCTCCACGCAGTCGTAGCCCGCCTGCGCGGCAAACTCGAGCACCTCCTCCAACGACAAGTCCGGCAAGATGGCGCTGACAAAGCCCAGCTTGAACATCGACCTTCCTTCCTTGATCAGGCGACCTCGATCCAGCGCTGCTCGCGCTGGCTGCGCACGATGGCCTCGCAGAGCAGCACTTCGCGATGTCCGTCGACAAAGGTGGGATAGGCGGGGTTCGGCGAGGCCTTTCCGGCGCGAACGTCCGCGTAGACGGCGCGATAGAGCTGCTTGAACGTGTCGGGGAAGCCCTCGTTGTGGCCGCCGGGATAGCTGGCTGCGGCCCGCGCCGGGTCGCTGAGCAACGAAGGATCGCGCAGCAGCACCTCGTTGGGCGCGTCGCGATGTCCCAGCCACAGCTCGTTGGGCCGCTCGCTATCCCAGGCGATCGCCCCCGCCGAGCCGGCAATCTCGTAACGCAGGCAGTTCTTGCGGCCCGCCGTGATCTGCGACACCGTTAACACACCGCGAGCGCCGTCGCGGAAGCGCAACAGGACGCTGCCATAGTCCTCGGTGTTGATGGCGATGGGCGTGGTCTGGGACGGAGCGGCGCCACCGGTGAACGTTTGCACCGATCCAACCGGTCGACGACGCACCGGTAGGAAGGTGGTGAGCTCGGCGAAGACGGCAGCGATCTCCTGGCCGGTGACGAAACTGAGCAGGTCCATCCAGTGCGTGCCGATATCGCCCACCGCCCGCGACTCGCCCACCTGCTCGGCCAGCACCCGCCAGTTGAAGTCGGTGTCGTACAGCAGCCAGTCCTGGACGTAGGCGCCGGTGACGTGATACACCGTCCCAACGTCGCCGCGGCGGATGCGCTCACGGGCCTCGATAGCCAGCGGGTAGCAGCGGATGTTGTAGTTGACCGCGGCGACCTTTCCGGAGTATGCCGCCAGCGCGACCAGCTCACCCGTCTCCGTCGACGTCATTGCCAGCGGCTTCTCGCACACCACGTGGCGACCAGCCTCGAGGCAGCGGCGCGCCTGCTCGTAGTGCGCCTGGTTGGGGGAGGTGATGTGGACGACGTGCGCCGCGTCATCGGCCAGCAGCTCGTCGAGCGTGGCATAGGCGCGAGGTATCCCGAGGGCCGCCGCGCCCTGGCGCGACCGCTCGGCGGAGGATCCCAGCACTCCCACCACGGGGACGCCGATCCGCCGCAACGCCTCCACGTGGACCGGCCCGATGAAGCC
The DNA here is from genome assembly GCA_937967325.1 of uncultured Chloroflexota bacterium. Lineage (GTDB taxonomy): Bacteria > Chloroflexota > UBA4733 > UBA4733 > UBA4733 > UBA4733. The sequence goes on along the minus strand of CALBSQ010000232.1, from coordinate 8,458 downwards.
GGTGCCGATGACGGCCGCACTTGCCTCGGACATGCTGGTTTCCCTTCAGTTGAGGCGAGTTGATTTGCCGGACGATCGTGGGTGGGTGACATGGGCTGGTGAGGGCCCGCCCACCGCGCCAGCCAGCGTCTCCCAAACGATGTCACTCCCTGTCCCGGTCACGCCTACACATCCCTTGCCACCCGCTCAAACCGGCCCGACTTCGTCGATGCCACCATCTGGTCCAGGGCGGACTGCACGCGGTAGCCCTCGGCAAAGTCGGCGTCCTGATCGGGGTCGATGCCGCCCCGCAGGCAGGCGTCGACGTAGCTGGCCATCATCCGGAACATGGCGTGGGGCTGGCCGTCCTTCGCCTCAGCGGGCAGGTCGACCTCCTCCCACCGGCCGCCCGGCCGCATGCGGCGCAGGAATTCGCCCTGGCCGCGTGTCAAGCTGGCCCACAGGGCTCCATCCTCGCCCACCACCTGGATGAATTCCGCGTCCTGGTGGGGCGGGGTGATCCGGCTCACTGTGATCTGCGCCTGGGCGTCGCTAGCGGTGCGTACGAGGATCGCCGCCATGTCGAGCGTCTCGTGGGCATGCTCCCGGCCGCCCTCATCCTGGACGGTACGCGGAATCGCGTGTGTGATGGCGCAGACCTCGCTGACGGGCGCCACGATCCAATTGATGGCGTCGATGAAGTGGCTGCCAAGCTCGGCGATAAAACCGGCGCCGTAGGAGTCGGCACGATCGCGCCAGGTCATGCGCCGCTGCGGACGCACGTTGGCAAAGCCTTGCCACTCGATGGCAACGTAGTAGGGCTTGCCGATGTCCCCGGCCAGCACGCGCCTGCGCAGCTCCCGCAAACAATAGGTGTAGCGGAAAATGAAGCCAACGAAGCTTATGCGCCGGCGCGACTGCGCCTCCCGCGCCATCTCCGCGGCGAGCGACGCGTTGACCGCCAGCGGCTTCTCGCAGTAGACGTGCTTGCCGGCACGCAAAGCGGCCATGGTGTAGTGGTAATGGTTGTCGTCGCTGGAGGCTACCGTGACCGCGTCGATGTCCTCGCGGGCCAGGAGCGCCGCCAGGTCGTCGGTGACGAGCGGCACGCCACCCACAGCGCCAGCAAGCCGCTCGGCCTGCTCACGGCTGCGGCTGTAGAGGGCGACGAGCTGCGCATCCGGATGCGCCTTGATCCCCGGCAGATGCGCCTCCGACGCGAAGCGACCTGCCCCCAGCACCGCCACCCGTAGCGGCTTCCTTACGGCCATCGTTCCACCCTTCGACACGCGCTCCGGCCACGCCGGAGGCTGATCGTACGCTTGTCGCTTGAGGGTGTCAACGATTGGGGATGTGCCCGGTCAACCTCTCCCCCGGCCCCTCCCTTCGTAGGGAGGGGCCGGGGGAGAGGTTGACAGTCCCATCCTAGACTGCTACCGTGCGATCGTCGGCCAGGCGGGCCGGAGCAGACAGGAGACAGGGAGCAGCCATGGCAGATGTGGTCCGAATGGGCGTGGTCGGGGCCGGCAGCATCGCGGTGCGGGGAATCATGCCGCACCTTAGCCAGGAGGACGTGCAGGATCGGGTCCGACTTGCCGCCGTCTGCGATCCGGTGCCGGGGCGGGCCGAAGCGGCAGCGGAGAAGTTTCACATCGACCGAGCCTTCACGACGTATGAGGACTTGCTCGCCAACGGCAATGTCGATGCCGTCACCATCGCCTCGCCGATCGGCTTGCATTTCCAGCAGGGCCGCCAGGCGCTGGCAGCGGGCAAGCACCTGCACTTCAACAAGACGATGACCACCACGGTGGCCGAGGCAACGGAGCTGATCGACACCGCGCGAGCGCGCGGACGGAAGATCGTCGCCTCGCCGGGTCAAGTGTTGCGTCCGCACATCCAGCAGATCAAGAAACTGATCGCCGAGGGCGCCATCGGGACGGTGTGCTGGACCGCCTGCGGGGCCGCTTTCGGCACCTACCACGAGCGGGAGGGGGTTCGCCAGGGCGACGACCCGCTCTCCAACATCGACCCGAGCTGGTATTACCGCAAACCGGGCGGCGGCCCGCTCTACGACATGACGGTATATGCCCTGCACGAGCTCACGACAGTTCTGGGGCCGGCCAAGCGGGTGACGGCCATGTCCGGCGTCCGTATCCACCAGCGCGAGTATCGCGGCAAGATGGTGCCCTGCGACGCCGACGACAACACGCTGATGCTGCTGGACTACGGCAATAGCCAGTTCTCGCTGGTCTATGGAGTCGCGGCAGGCTCGCTCACGCGCGGCTTCGCCGGCAGCTACTTCGGCACCAAGGGGGCCATCGTGGGCATGGAGCTGAACGGTGAGCCCTTCGACTATCCCGGCAAGGAGCTGGCCAGCCAGGGCGCACGCGGCGGCGCCGGCCAGCAGTGGCTACTTCCACATGTGGTCGGGCCGCACCGCGACATCCAGGAGGCCCACGTCTACGAGGACATCATGCAGTTGGTGGACTGGATCCGCGAGGACAAGCCGACGCAAGTGACGGCCGAGCACGCCCGCCACGTCATCGACGTGTTCGAGTCGGCCTACCGGTCCGCGGAAACGGGACAGGCGCAGCAACTGACGACGACGTTTGCTTGGAGCTAGAAGGAAGATCTGAAACTGCACACTGGCATCACCTTCGCACGAGTATCGCCTGGGAGCGGGAGCACCTGGGATCTCGACTGACTTGAGCCAAGGACGCGGCGCTGTGTTACGGTGATAGGGACCTCGGTGCGACTGCCAACGCCAAGGAGGAGGGCTCGATGTTAACGCGACAGCCTCTGACCAGGCGTGACCTGTTACTGCTCAACACGCCGGACGATACCGAGGATGCGCCCCAGACCTGACACGAGCCATCAAAGGAGGGTGACGGTGGCAGCGAATACAAGCCGGGACATGCAGGCAGTGCTCTTCGAGCTGGGCGGGCGGGTGGCCGTACAGGCAGTTCCCGCTCCGGCGCGGCAGCCGGACGGCGTGCTGCTCCGCGTGCGGGCCTGTGGCATCTGCGGCAGCGACCTGCACACCCTGCGCAGCGACCGAGAGCCGCCGCCGATCTGGCTCGGTCACGAGATTGCCGGCGAGGTGCTGGAGGCCGACAGATCCAGCGGCCTCCAGCCGGGCGATCACGTCGCGGTCGAGCCGTTCGTCACCTGCGGCGAGTGCGGCCATTGCCAAGCCGGCAGCTACAATCACTGTACCGCCCAGCGCTTCGTCGGTTACTCCCTGCCGGGCGGCTACGCCGAGTTCCTGCAGATCCCATCGGGCGGCCACCTACACCGGCTACCGGCGGACCTTGCATGGGACAAGGCCGCCATGACCGAGCCGCTGGCCGTTGGGGTACACGCCTTGCGATTGGCCGGGCTGAGCGCAGGATTGAGCGTGGCTTTCGTCGGCGGCGGTACCATCGGCTTGTTGGCCTTGCAGGCCGCGCGAGCGATGGGCGCATCGCGCACGGCGATGCTGGCTAAGTACGAGCATCAGGGATCGCTCGCGCGACGGCTCGGCGCCGACGCCGTGGCTCTGACGAGCGAGGTGGATCCGATCGCCCGACTCACCCACGAGCTCGGCGGACCAGCGGACGTGGTAGTCGAGGCTGTCGGGGCGAGATCTGACGCTCCCAATCAGGCCCTCAGTCTGGTCCGGCCGCTGGGAACGGTCGTGCTCACCGGCGTCTTCACCGGTCCGGTGGAGGTCACGCTCTCCAGGATCGTCGGCAAGGAAGTGCGACTGCTCGGCTCCAACTGCTACAACGCCGCAATGGATCAGCAGTTGGACTTCGACATCGCCATCGATATGCTGGCAAGCGGAGCGGTCGACGTCGGCGCGGTAATCACGCATCGTTTCCCGCTCAGCCAGGCGCCGGAAGCCTTCGCCGTGTCTCTGGACAAGGGCACCGGCGTCGTGAAGGCTGTGCTGCTGCCCTGAACGCTGCAAAGGGCCACGAATAGGCCTCGGCGCAGGTCGACTCATGGATCCTGAAAAATAGCGTGCGTACCGCAACGTCGCCATCGGATATGTACGTCGCCAGGACGGACCGGAGGACCGTACTCAAACGTCGCCCGCCCGTCCGGCGCCCACGTCATTTCGTAGACTCCGGGCGAATCTTGGACCCTCCTTACGCGCAGACCCTTGCGAAAGCCCTTTCCGGCGCGCAAATCCGCCACGAATTTGCGTACGGCGATCCGGAACAACTCGCGCTCGCTCGAACTGAGATCATCCCAGTCATTGAGGAATGGGGCGGTCTTGTCATATGTCGGCATGCTTCCCACGGTCCTCATCGTCGTTGGCGTCGAAGGACCGCAGAAACTCCTCATCGTTCGCGTAGTGAACGACGAGGCCGGCTGCTATTGCCTCATCTGCCTCTCGCTCTTTCGCTTGCCACTCAGGCGTCCAATACCACGCTTGGTCGGGATCGACGTCGGTGTGCGGTGTCCGTGCGAGCGTCTGCATCGCTGCTATCCAGGCGTCAAATAGGGACTGGGGGGTTTCGCCGCGTTTCGCTGCGACCACGGCGATCGCCTCATAGGCGTCGTCAGGAACTTCGAAGACGTGACGCACAACGTTGTTGCCTTCCGGGCTGAGTCCGAATGCACCCCAGTGTAGCACTGATAAACCCGCCTCCGCGTATCCACTTCCAATTGCTGATCGTTTGGTGTACAGTACGGCCCCAGAGCCCCGCGCGACGACCCCTTGTAGCGCTCCAGACTGGTCGCCGCGATGGACCTGTAGTGGGCGCGGGATGCACGGGGAGTCACCTGCCGTGACGGACGAGCTGAGCCGCCCGCTGCACCGGCAAGCGTTGCGGGGCAGCCCGACCGTCTCCGGCGAGGCCTGGGAGCTGTTCCATGACAGGATCCTCGCCAGCCTCCGGCCCAATTTCAAGGTTCTCGACGACGCGGCCATCAGTACAGCGGTCACCGACGTCATTCTCGACTACGCGAAACGGCCTCAGCAGTACGACCCGGAACGGCTCAGCTTGAGAGGCTACCTGCGCATGGCGGTGCAAGGGGACTTGCTCAATCTGCTGGAGAAGCAAACGCGCGAGCGAAACCATCTGAAGATAATCGCCCTCGACGACGTCGCGGATGAGCCGGAGGCGCGGAATATCTGGCAAGAGGCAGAAGATCGGGAGGCTCGCCTGGCAGTGTACTTACCGACCGACACGTCGGTCGAGGCATTCATGCGCAAGCTGCCGGAGATCATCCCGGATGCGAGAGAACGGGAGGTGATTGTGCTGATGGCTGAAGGAGAACGCGACTCCGCTTGCTTCGCCGTGGTGTTGGGATGCGAGCAGCTCGATGTGGCCGCACAGCGCAAGCTGGTCAAACAGGTCAAGGACCGCATCCGACTCCGCCTGAAGCGCTATTGGCAGCGTCCCCATGAGTAGGCGTGACAACTCCCCTCGGCAAGACTGGGCGCGGCGCGCCTCGGCCCGAGCAGCCCAACGCGACGGCTACATGGCCGGGCTAATCGCAGAGTACCAGGAGGACTTGCGCATGACCGAGCAAGAGCTTGCCGGCGAGCTTGGTTGTCCGCTGGAGCGCTTGCCGCTGCTGGCGCTATGCCACGAGCCCCGCCGCGGGCCGTCGCAGTTCGCCCCCGACGTCCGCGAGCTTGCCGCCTTTGCCCAAGCAGACCCTGGGAGGCTGGCCCACCTCATTCGTCACATTGACAACCGCCGAGCCACAGCCGGTGCGGCCGGTGATCGACCCGGCGGCTACCTGACCGCTGCACGCGACGCCGATGAGCCTCAGGCGCCCGGTGACCGACCGGAGGACCAAACAGCAACCGGCGAGCCCGATGGAAGCCTGGGTTGAGGCCGCCGCCGCGCGCTTCTGGGAAGCCGCGGCCGGTACCGAACCGTTCCCGCGCGGGCTCGACGGCAGCGTCTCGCTGGCGCTACCGGTAACCGTCACCAGACTGCCGGGGCTCAGCACTAGCGTCGTGCGCCGTTGGCTGCTCCGGCACGTGCCGCGCCTCGACTCCTGGGAGTGGGGCGAGCGCCGCGAACGCGGCCTGCACGCCTGTCTCGCCGCATTCGACGGCCGCGGTTTCATCTTGCTCGATAGCGAAGACCCGCCCGACGAGCAGCGCTACAGTCTGGCCCACGAAGCCGCCCACTTCATGCTCGACTATCAGCGACCGCGCGAGCAGGTGGCGCGCCGTCTCGGTCCGGTCCGGCTTGCCGTCCTGGACGGACGGCGCAGTCCGACGGAGGAGGAGCGGCTGGACGCGGCGCTCGCCGGCCTGAAGTTGGAGGCCCACGTCCACCTGATGGAGCGAGGGCCACGAGGAATCGAGCAGGCAGCCGTTGCCGAATCCGAGCAGAACGCCGACCGCCTGGCGCTGGAGCTGCTGGCGCCGTGGCGCGAGGCGACCGCCGTGCTGCCCGACACGGACGGTACGGCCGAGCGGGTCCGGCACGGCGCCCAGGCGCTGGCGACAACGTTCGGGCTGCCGGAGGCCGCCGCTCGGTCCTATGCGCAGGAGCTGATCGACGCCCGCGACGGACCGCCCAGTTGGCGAGCATGGCTGCGGTGACGTCGATGGCCGCATTCGAAGAGCCGCCTCGTTCTCGGCGTTTCCGCTACACCGGCAGTCGCTGGATCGACGCCGACGACTTCCAAGCCGCCTTCGGCGAGCCGCTGTCTCAGGCGCTGGACCTTACCACCTGGCAACCTGGCGACGACTTCGCCGCCATCATGAGCGAGCTACGGCGAGAGATCGGCCACTCGGTCCAGCGCGAGGAGTTGCTGTACCAGGAGATCCGGCGCAAGGTCTTCCCACGGTTGGCCGAGCGAGACGGCGCCATCGAGGGAGCCGGCGTCTATCAGGTCAGCGAGACGCAGCTGGCCCAGACCCATCGGAGCTTGCTGCTCAACGGCGGCGTCGAGGCATGCGACGGTACCGCGGCCCTCCACGACGCACTGCCGCTCACCATCATCCGACTCGGCATCTGCCTGGTCAGCTACAACGGCAAGCAAAACCGCTACAGCCAGCAGCTCTTCCGCCGCGACCTCCAGCTCGATGAGGCCGATCCGGTCGGCCAGATCGTGGACATGCTCGATCGCCGGCGCGCCCCGGCCGGCGGCGACCTGGGCGAGCAGCGCGACGCGCTCAGCGAGCTCAGTCGGCGCGGCATCATGGCCTACGCCGAGCGCGCCGTGCTACTGCACGAATCCGCGGCGATCTGGCGAATGGGCCACGGCAGTCCGATGCCGGTGGAGCTGTTGAGCGGATCGGGCAGCATGGAGCTGCTCGCCGCCGGCGTCGCGGTGGTTCGCGCACTGGTCGAGCAACACCGCCGCTTCGTCTTCATCCCCAGCTCCTCTCGTGAGCGCGACTGGCTCACCGTCGGCCAGGCGCTGCGGCCCCTCGAGTTTGCCATCGTCGACACGATGGAGAGCCGTCTGCAGCGCATCGTCGAAGCCGCCCACTATTACCGCCCGGCCGACCGTCAGCTCGCCCAGCAATTCGTCGACGACGTAGGGCCACGGATCGCCCTCGGTCTCTATCGGGTGTCGGCAGCCGCCCCAGCCAGGCTGTTCTACGCCCACGTCGAGCACGCCGCCGAGGCCGCGGTCGTGGCCATGGCCGACAGCGCGCTGCAAAACTACCGCGGCTTCCCGCTCCTCATCGACCTGGCGGCGCGCTTCTGCCAGGACCATTTTGGCGACGAGGCCTTCCGCAGCGTCGCGATGGAAGCGTACGCCGATGCCGGAGCGCCGTTTCGGTACGGGGGGTGAGGCGAGGGGGCGATGAGGCGCAGGGGCGATGAGGCGAGGGGGAGACTTGGGAAGCAACAATTTGGATGCGGGAACGGGGCTGATGACGGGAAGGCCGGGGCCGCGATTGCGATCGGCGGCCAGAGCACGGCACTGCGGTGCGCCGAACGGCTCCACGGGGAAACGCGGCTGCCTGATCCGGGAACCGGCTCACGTCATGTCCCGACCGCAGTCGCGTGCTCTGGCCGCCGATCGCAATCGCGGCCCCGGCCCTCCCGTCATCAGCCCCATTCCCAATGTTCAGAATAGTCGCGGCCCCATCCTCCCTAATCCTGACGCAGAAAGGACAACAAGATGGACGGCATCCGGACATTGCCGGACTCGGTGACGGAGGCGCTAGGGCGGCATGCGACAGCGCTGGGCGGCGAGTACGTGGAGCCGCCGGAGTATGCGGGCAGCGTGGGGCGGACGATGTTCGATCTGCCTAGCAGTCAGGACAACACGGTGACGGTGCTGCTGCCGCACGAGCACTTGGGGCGATTGCCCTCCCAGGCGCTGGTGCGCGTCAGGAGCCACCCCGACGGCCGGAGCTACGCCGGCATCGTGGTGGGCGGACCGTTCGCCGAGCCGGACGGGCTGCGCGGCGACTCGGCGGTGATCGTCACGACGACCGTCCACGGCGCAACCTTCGTGCCAACTATCACGGTCGCGTCCAGGTGGAGATTATGGGTGAGGA
>CALBSQ010000231.1 GCA_937967325.1 uncultured Chloroflexota bacterium | reverse complement strand
ATAAGAGACAGAGCTTGTAGCCGATGTCGCGCACAGTTAGTACGTAGCGCGGATGACGGGGGTCCGGCTCAATCTTGGCGCGTAGGTGCCGAATGTGGGAGTCGAGGAGGCGGGATTCCCCCTCGGTGACGTAGCCCCAGACGGCGCTGACGAGCTCATCACGGGTGGAGACCTCGCCCGCCCGCGCTGCCAGATGGGCGAGCAGGTCAAACTCCGTGCGCGTCAACAGCACTTCCTGGCCGTCTACGAAGACCTCGCGCGCCCTCTGTCGGATGAGCAGGCCTGATGACCGCCCTTCCTCCGGTTCCTCCAGCGCGGCGCGCGCCGTTCGCCTCAGCACGGCCCGCACTCGCGCGATCAGCTCACGGGGGCTGAAGGGCTTCGTGACGTAGTCGTCTGCTCCGAGCTCCAGGCCGACAATGCGATCTACTTCGTCCCCGCGCGCCGTGAGCATCACCACGGGCAGGCCCGCCACTTGCTCGCGCATGCGTCGGAACAAATCGATGCCGTCGATGTCCGGCAACATGAGATCGAGAATGACCACGGCGGGTCGCTGACCTTGCAGGCAGCGCATGGCCGCTGCGCCCGTCGCTGCCTCGTCGACCGCGAAGCCCTGTCGCTCGAATGCGACTCGCAGGCTCAGGCGAACCGCGGCGTCGTCCTCAACCACCAGGATGCGGGCATGGCCGTTGCCTGAGCTGGTCATTCCGCGCACCGCAGAGTGATCCAAAACGTCGCGCCCCGCCCCGGCGCGCTCTCTACGCCGACCTCACCGCCCAGCAGCGCCATGAGCTCGCGAGTCAAGTAGAGACCGAGACCAACCCCGCCTGAGCCGCCCGTGGGTCCGGCAAAACGCCGAAACAGCAGCGGCTGTTGCTCGACGGAGATGCCCGGACCGCTATCGACGATGGACAATTTGACGACGCGACCGGACGTGGCGGCCACGACGCTGATCGGGCTGCCTGGGGGAGTGAATTTGATGGCATTGGAAAGGAGATTGTCCAGGACTTGGCGCAGCCGGTCGGCGTCGGCCAGAACGTGTGGCAGGTTGGCTGGCAGGACGACGGGAAATGGGCGATCAGGCTCCATATGCCGGGGCAGCGCCAACGCGTCGGCGACCAGCGCGCCAAGCTCGACCGGCTCCAAGTGACAGGGCAAGGTACCGGCCTCCAAACGGGCAGCGTCCAGCACATTCTGCACCAACCGGCCCAGGCGCTCGGACTCGCGATTGATCGTTCCTGCCAAAGCATGTGCTTCCTCTGCACTGAACTCGTGGTCGGTCAGGAGCTCGCTCAGCGCCCGAATCGAGGTGAGCGGCGTGCGCAGCTCGTGCGATACGGTCGACAATAGCTCGGACTTCATGCGCACGAGCTCCCGCGCCGCTGTGACGTCGCGCAGCACAATAACCCAGCGCACCTCCTGGGCAGGTCCCCCACGCGCCCGCGCCAGGGAGGCGCCGAACCAGCGCTCCTTGCCACCGCTGACACGCACCAGCGTCTCGGCGTAGGCATTGTCGGTGGCGGTCGCCAGCGCGTGTTCCAACGGGCAACGACCATCCTCGCCGTGGCAGCCGAGGACATCGTGCAAGCCACGACCGATGGCATCGCGCGCTCGCAAGCCGGTCAGGCGCTCGCAGCTCGGACTGAACAGCACCACGCTTCCCGCGCCATCCAGCGCCACGATGCCATCCTCCGCGTGGCGAACGATGGCGTCCAGCACTTCTTTCTGCCGCGACACCTCGCTGAGCGCCCGTTTGGTCCTTGCTCGTTCCATGGCGTGCTCGATGGCCGCCGCGGCCTGGTTGGCGAAGCTCACCAACAGCCGGACCTCGTCGTCGTTGAATTCGTGCGGGTTTGCTCGATAGACGTTGAGGGCGCCGATCGGCTGGCCCGCGTTGAGCAGCGGGGCGCTCAGGAAGGAGCGGAGCCCTTCCGCCTCCAACAAATCGCCCGCCTTCACCAGGGGGTGGCTCAGCGTGTCAGCGACCCCGATCGGCTCTGCCGTCCTGACGACGAGACCGGTTACCCCTTCACCAGCCTGCAAATGAGAAACCTGGCGCGTGTAGGAGCGGCTTAGTCCCGCGCTGGCCAGGCGGCGCAAGCGACCGGACTCGTCGCATCGCCAGATGGCGGCCGCGCGCGCCTCAAAGAGCGCCCGAACCCCCGCCAGAACGGTTTGCAAGACATCGTGCAGCGTGAGGCTCGATACCACGGCGAGGCTGGCTTCCAGCAACGAGTTGAGCTGTGCCCGCGTTCGGCGCAGCTCTTCTGCGTCCGGTGGGAGCGCACTCGCTGCGACCGGCACTCCATCCGGCGAACGATGAGGTTCAGGGACGTCGACCGGCAGTGAGGCGTCGCCGGGACGACAGGTGAGCAGCGTCATGGCCGATCACTCGACGAGTCCCACGGTATCACCAACCCGAACCGCGCCGCCGCGCAGCACCCGCGTGTAGACACGGCTCTCCCCGGGATGCCGCTGCTGCAAGATGCGCTCAAACTTCCCATCGGCGAACGAGTCGACGATGTTGACACATGGAGTCGTGAACCTCGTGACCTCGAGGACCACCTCGTCGCCGAGGTAGAGCCGGCTACTCGGCTGCACCAGAGACCAATCCAATCCGGCCACGGTTACATTTTCCCCAACAGTGCCGGGAGCGATTGGATGCCCTTCCTGCTGCAGCCGTTCGATCACATCGAGCGAGAAAAGGCAGACCGCTCGCTCCGGCCCCCCATGCCCGGCGCCGCGGTGGGTATCCCCGTCGAGCCCCAGCGGCCCGACGACCGCGAGCGGTGTCGAACGCTTCGGCACCCCTCCTGGTGAGATGCTCAACTGGGAGATACGGCCATGTGCGAGAAAGGACTCAGCGGCTACCGGGTCAGCCGTTGCTACAGCGCCCTGGCTATCGTGCGGACTATTTTCCAAAAGCGGTCACCTCCGTGGGGATAATACCGCCCGCACTGCACCGGGCGCCCACAAGCCGTATACTAGTGGACGTGCAAGATAAAGCGAAATGATCGATCAGTTTCAGTTTGCGCCGCCACAGTCCAGCGAGGCGCCGCAGTCGCCGTCCCCGGTTGAGTCCGTTGCCCTGTCGAGGGCGCAAATTGATGCTGCAGCCTGCGAGGTTGCTCATCAGCTTGGGGCGGCCGCGGCTGAGGCAATTTCCTGTTTACCGGCCAAGCTGGCCGACGCCAAGGCGTGGCTGCCCGTTTCCGGTCCTGATGCCGCCCCGATTTGGCTGGTCATAGTGCGGGGCTCCGTAGCGGTACCCCGCCCGGGCGGTGGCGTGCAGCGAGCGCGACGCACGGAAGTGGCCGTCGACGCGGCGAATGGCCGAGCGCTCGGGTTCCGCTTGCCGGGCTGAGCGCCAGCGCGGCAAGAGTGTCTGGGAACTCCGGCCCGGCGTGGAACCGCCCGTGGACCGCGCAACACGGGTTGGCTCTTGGACAGGCACGGTAGCATACGTTTGGCGTGCGCGAGCCGCACATAAGGAGTGGTCAATAATGGCAGTGGCGAACGACGAAGTTGTCCGCGACGCGCTCAGGCAAATCGTGGATCCGGAGATAGGCATCAACATTGTCGACCTCGGTCTGGTGTACGAGACCAACCTCGACGACAACGGCCTGTGCGCGATCACTATGACGCTCACCTCGCCGGGCTGTCCGCTCAGCGGCTACATCGGAACTGCTGTGGAGAGCGCCGTGAGCGAGCTTGACGGTGTCAAGGAAGTCGACGTAGACATCGTTTGGAGCCCACCTTGGAATCCGTCGATGATGTCGGAAGACGCCAAGCTCGAGCTGGGCATCATCTGAGCAGTACTTCCGGGCCATCCGTCACAGCCCGACGTTGTCGTCCATCTAACGCCGGTATCTCGGTCCAGGCGGACAATATCCTCCCCTTGAATGGCGCGGTTCACCCGGTATATAATGGTGCTGTCGTGCGCGAACGGGGAGGGGACTCGGGACGCCGGGAGACATTGCGCACCGCGGGCACGACGAGTATGCTGCGCGGGTTAGAATCGCTGAACAATGGGATATCGGAGCCGGTTCGGTCAAGTTGATAAGTCCAAAGCCTTCACAACCTAAGAGCATGGCGGAATAGGGCGCTTAGCGGGCGATCGCCCACCCCTAATCAGAGGCACGATCTTCTGGCGCACGCACGGGAAACACAGCAGGTGGAGTACGCGTCACGATGGGCAGCCATTCCAGCAACGTCGTCGATCGGGTTCAGAGCGCAGTTCGAGAAGGGCGGTTGCGCCTTCCTGTCGCCGCCTTGGCGACGGGCGTGCTCGTCTTGCTGCTGGCGGCATGCGATCCTCATCCGCAGACTACTTTGTCACCCGAGTCCGATTATGCCAACAACATTCAGAACCTCTTCGTACTGACGTGTTGGGCAGGCCTGGTGGTCTTCGTTCTGGTCGAAGGCGCGATGATCTACGCCGCGTTGCGCTTTCGCCGAAAGCCGGGCGATCCGCGGCCGCCCCTTCTGCCCGGCAACAGGGTCCTGGAGATCGCCTGGACCGCCGCGCCCGTGCTGATCCTAACCGTTATCGGCGTTCCCACTATCGGACTCGTCTTCCAGAGCGGCGGTGACGCGCCTTCGAGCGCGCTGCAAGTCACCGCCATCGGGCACCAGTGGTGGTTTGAATTCCAATATCCTGATCAGAAGATCGTCACGGCCAACGAGATGCACATTCCGGTTGGTCAGCCGGTCAACATTGCCCTGAAATCGGCCGACGTCATGCATAGCTTGTGGATTCCCAAGCTGGCCGGTAAGCGCGATATGATTCCCAACCACACCAATTACCTCTGGTTCACCCCGCAGAAAATGGATACGTACTACGGCGAATGCGCCGAGTTCTGCGGCGTATCGCATGCGAACATGGGGTTCCGTGTGGTGGTGCAGAGTCAGGCTGACTTCGACGCCTGGGTGAAAACCCAGCAGCAGCCGGCGATCGCACCGAGCACGCCGCAGCAACAGGCGGGTCAGCAGGTATTCAGCGGATCCTGCGCCGTCTGCCATCAGGTCGGAGCGACGGCGCCGCGGGGATTCCCTGATCCTCAGGCCCCGTCGGTTCTGATCATTGGCCCGAACCTGACCCACATTGCCAGCCGGTCGACGATCGCTGCCGCCATGTTTCCCAACGACCCGACGAGTCTCGCCCAGTGGCTCGGCGATCCCCCGGCAGAGAAGCCTGGGAACCTGATGGGCCTGGTCATTGGCCACGGCGTGATGCAGGGACAACAGCTCAACGACTTGGTGGCATACCTGGATAGCCTGAAGTAGGCGACACGGAGGTAAGAGGACATGGCAGCTATTGCGAGCACCCTGGTTCAGGATCAGGCCGCGCCCCAGCAGCAGTACCGCGGCTTCGTGAGCTGGCTTACCACGGTCGACGCCAAGCGCATCGGCATCCTCTATGGCGTATCGGCCTTCGCCTTCTTCCTCATCGGCGGCATCGAAGCGATGCTGATGCGCATCCAGCTTGCGCAGCCCAACGAGCACGTCATCAGCCCCGACATGTTCAACCAGTTGTTCACCATGCACGGCACCACGATGATCTTCCTGGTCATCATGCCGCTGAACGCCGCCTTTTTCAACTACATCGTGCCGCTGATGATCGGCGCGCGTGACGTCGCCTTCCCCAGGCTCAACGCCTTCAGCTACTGGGTCTTCCTGGCCGGCGCCTTGCTCATGAACGCTAGCTTCTTCCTGGGCGGCGCCCCGAATGTGGGCTGGTTCGCCTACGCCAACCTCACTGAGCCGGCCTTCTCGCCAGGTCACGGCGTGGACTTCTGGCTGTTCGGCTTGCAGCTCCTGGGCTTTTCCTCACTGGCCGCGGCTTTCAACTTCATGATCACGATCATCAACATGCGAGCGAAGGGCATGTCTTTCCTGCGCATGCCGCTACTGGTCTGGATGACGCTGGTCACCACGTTCCTGCTGATCCTGGCCTTTCCCATTCTCACCGCCGCGCTCGTCGAGCTGATGTTCGACCGCTTCTTTGCAACGAACTTTTTCAACACGGCGGCCGGCGCGAATCCGCTGCTCTGGGTTAACCTCTTCTGGATATTTGGCCACCCGGAAGTGTACATCCTGGTCTTAACGGCAATGGGCGCCATTTCGGAGATCATGGCCACCTTTTCACGTAAGCCGCTCTTCGGCTACCCCGTCGTCGTGTTCTCAGGGGTCGCCATCGCCTTCATGGGCTTCGGTGTCTGGGCGCATCATATGTTCTCCGTCGGCCTTGGCCCCATCGCCGACTCCGTATTTGCCATCTTCACGATGCTGATTGCCATCCCGACCGGCATAAAGGTATTCAACTGGGTAGCAACGTTGTGGGGTGGGTCCATCAATGTCAAGTCGCCGCTGCTGTATGCCCTGGGCTTTATCTCGATGTTCATCGTGGGCGGCATCAGCGGTATCATGCACGCGACGCCACCACCTGACTTGCAACAGCACGGTTCGTACTTCGTGGTAGCCCACTTGCACTACGTGCTCTACGGCGGCAGCGTTTTCGGCCTCTTCGCCGGCATCCACTACTGGTTCCCCAAGTTCACTGGGCGGATGCTCAATGAAAAGCTGGCGCAGTGGACCTTTTGGATCATGTTCTTTAGCTTCAACGTGACCTTCTTCCCGATGCACTTCACCGGACTCCTGGGCATGCCGCGCCGTGTGTATACCTACACTGCCGCGCTCGGTGTCACCGATCTCAACCTCACCTCGACCATAGGATCCTTCATCCTATTCTTCAGCGTGGCGATGTTCACCTACAACATTGTCGCCAGTATCCGCAGTGGCCAGAAGGCGCCGTGGGATCCCTGGGATGGCGCCAGTCTGGAGTGGGCTACGTCGTCGCCGCCTCCGGAGTACAACTTCGCGACCATCCCCACCGTGCTCGGCCGCGAAGCCTTCTGGCAGTTGAAGTACCCCGAATGGCGCGGGCGGGGACAGCTCGGCCACGTGCCGGCTGCCGGTTTGGCGCCGGTCTCCGGTGGGGAGCAGGACGATGCTCCGCACGCGTCGGCCGGGCCGGAGCGGGTACTGGAGATCCACATGCCGCGCCCATCCTGGTTTCCGCTCATCGTCGCCTGTGGCGTGTTAATGCTGCTCACCGGGGTGATCTACACCTTGGCCCTCTCCGTGCTCGGGCTGCTGACTATGTTTTATGGGATCTTCAGTTGGGTGTTCGAGCCGGCGCCCGGCGAGCCCGCTCGCGTACCGGCATCCGAGGCGGAGCGCTCGCGGTTCGTGGCCGGCCACGTACCGGCATGGGTTATGGAATCAACAGAGGAGTGATGTAGCTGTGGCGTACGCGGTTCCCGTCCTCGCCCACCACGAGCCGGAGGTCACCTCCACCGGACTCAACCACCGCAAGCTCCTCATGTGGGCCTTCCTGGGGTCGGACTGCCTCTTCTTCGGTACGTTCATCAGCACGTACATGCTGTACCGCGGTCAGAGCATCACCGGCCCGACGCCGAAGGAAGTGTTCAACATCCCCTACACCTCCGTCAGCGCCTTTGTTCTGCTCGTCAGTAGCCTCGCCATGGTGCTGGCCCTGGCCGCCATCCAGCGCGGCGATGTGCGACGCATGCGTATTTGGATCATGGCAACGGCCCTTCTCGGCATGACCTTCCTGGGTGGCCAGTTCTACGAGTTCACCACCTTCGTGACCCACGACCATCTGACGCTGCATGGCAGCATTTTTGGCACCACCTTTTTCGTGCTCACCGGCTTTCACGGCGCCCACGTGACCGTCGGTTGCATCTGGCTCGTGTCGGTCTTCGTGCTGTCCTTCTTTGGGAAGATCCGCCAAGACAACAGCCTCGACGTGGAAATTGCCGGATTGTACTGGCACTTCGTCGACATCGTCTGGATCATTATCTTTACGCTGGTCTATCTGGTGCCCGTGTGAGGCATCTATGGCCGCGCTTCGATTGGACAGTGAGATAGGAAGGTGAGCATGAGCGACCTACCGTTGTCCCCGTCGAACGCCCCGGCAGTTGCGGCAGGCCACGGCGCAGAGGCCGCCCACGAGGAGTCGTACGGCTACGAGCGCGTCGCGGGAGAGCACGCGCATCCGAACGCGGCCAAATACGTGCAGATCGCCTTGATCTTAGCCGTGCTGACCGCGTTCGAGGTCACGGTGTACTATATGCAGCCCATCCACGAGTACCTCGTGCCGATCCTGCTCACGCTGTCGGCAATCAAGTTCGTGCTCGTGGTCCTCTTTTATATGCACCTGAAGTTCGATAGCCGCATCTTCTCGGCGCTTTTCACGCTTGGGCTCCTGATCGCCGGGGGTATCATCACTACCCTTATTATCATGTTCCGGTCGTACTTCTTCGCGGCGATCACCGGCTGAGTAGGAGCATGTTCGGACCGGCGGCTGCCCCCGATCCTGATTGGGCCTGAAGTGATCGTTCAGTGGCGACTCGACCCAACCATTCTGGCCGGCGTGTCGGCGGTGGCGTTCCTCTACGGGCTGTATGCGGGGCCACTGCGCCGGCGCTTCCCTGGATCCCGGCCAGTTACCAAGAGTCAGGTGGGCAATTTCGCGCTAGGTTTGCTCGTGCTCTGGCTTGCGCTGGAGTCTCCCTTAGACGACCTAGGAGACTGCTACTTCTTCTTCGCCCATATGACCCAGCATCTCTTGCTCGTGCTGGTCGTACCGGTATTCGTGCTAGCCGGCTTGCCCGGCTGGATGGTGCGACCGCTACTCACCCATCGAGCCATCGCGCCGCTGGCTCGTTGGCTCACCGGTCCGCTCGTTGCCTTCACCCTGTTCAACGTCGTCTTCGCGGTGGCCCACCTGCCGGCGATCTACGACTACTTCGCTACCAACGAGGCCGCGCATGCTTTCGAACACCTCGTTTTCGTCGCGACGGCCTTGTTGCTTTGGTGGCCGGTGCTGAGCCCAATGCGCGAATACCCGCATTTGAGCTATCCACTGCAGATGGGCTATCTGTTCCTGCAGACGCTCCCCTGCTCGCTCGTGGCAGCACTCATCACCCTCTCCGGCAGCCCACTCTATGCTGGGTATGAAAGGGTGAGAGCATTAACACCAATCAGTGCTCTACAAGACCAGCAAATCGGCGGTCTCATCATGTGGATCGGCGGCACCATGTACTTTTTCCTCGGAATGGCCGTGGTCTTCTTCCTGTGGGCCAGCCGCGAAGACCCTGAGCCGGGCCCCGTAGTTGCCACGGATCCCACGTCGACCGGCTACCTATTGATGGATCGCCGCCTGCCGGAAATCAACGAATCAGCGGACGCCCAGGCCGCACGCCCGCTGCTCGAAGCCGCGCCGGCCAGCACGAGCCGCCGCTAGTACCAGAGGAGAGACTTCGATGATTGAAAAGCGCATGCCCCGCGTCGCCGCGATTCTGATCCCCGTCGCCGTGATCGTGTTTGTGATTGGTGGCTTTAGCTCGCTAGGCGAGCTGCTCCTGTATAGTCCGCACTTCTTCACGCCCGCGATCGCCCTCGCCTTCGCGCTGCTCGTGACGTTCGGCGCGGCTTTCCTGTCCTGGCGAGAGGGGAAGATCCAGGGGCGTTGAGCCTCAAGCCCGTGACAGCCCCACGAAGGAGCCGACCAGGGCGCCACCTGCCGCGCCAAAGACTGCACCAGCCAGCGCTCCGACTGTCATCGGGACCGTGCCATTACCGGTGAAGGTAGCAAATAGCAGACCCACGACAGCACCGGCAACGGCCCCTGCCACCATACCGGCCGCTAACCCGCGTTCCGCGGAGATATTGGCGAGATGTGTCAAACTGCCCGGATGGGCCGCCACTTCCGTAGACTCAGCCAGCTCCAACTCGTAGACCTCGCCCAGCGTTGCGCCGAACACCAGGTGCAGGATGAGGTTGCCGATGATCGGCAGCGGGCCAGCGCCTAGTCCCAACCCGAGGAATCCACCGCCGATCAGGGGCAAAAAGACTACCAACGACAGAATCCACGGGACCAGGGCAAAGAGCATACCGCGCCGCCAGCCGGGACCCGAGAGCCTTGGCTCCGCGTAGCCGGCGTAGACCAATGCCCAAACGAGGCCGACAAAGATATGCAAGAGCAGCGCGCGGGCCAGAGCATCCTGAACCATGGCCGTCGCCTGATTCCGAGTCAAGGCGACAAACCACTGCCCGATGGCGCCGGGCGGCATGGCCTGCCCGATCCAACTGGAGGCCCCGTAGGCCAGTAACAGCACGAATCCCGCGCAGGCCGTGCCGACGAAGCCGGCCACCAACGCGCGATACAGCCAATCGGCGCGACTGGGACTCGACGAGATTGCCACGAACCACCTCCTGAGCAAACGTCGGCGGATTCAGGCGGAAGGTCGGCGCGACCGATCTCGGAACGACCCTTCGTCTGGCGTCCGTGATGTACAGGCGTCCGCGGTAAAGATACAACAAGGGTTACGACTCGTCAATGAGCGCGCTGCCGTGGGAATGCCGCCTTGTCGCTCCCGGCCAGCCGGTTGACACAAAGTTTAGAAATCTCTGACAGATCGCCAACCGACTGCCTGTACCCTACGGTAGGTCTACGAAATCTCGCGGCCACCCCGCTTGGCGACTCGCTGGACCAGTGAGTAGGGGAAAGGGCAACGGTACAATGATGCTGTCGACTTTTCCGGAGACTACCGTGGCCGGCGAATCTATCCTGGTCATCGAGGATGAAGCGAACATCGCCAAGCTCCTCACGATGTATCTAGAAAAGGATGGCTACCGCGTCACCATCGCTCGAGATGGTCAGCTAGGGCTGGAACGCTTTGAGCGCGAGCATCCAGACCTCGTGATCTTGGACCTCCTGTTGCCCAAGCTCGACGGCTTGGAGGTCTGCCGGCGCATTCGTCGCCAATCATTTGTGCCGTTGCTCATGCTCACCGCCAAAAAAGACGAGACGGACAAGATCGTCGGCCTTGAGTTAGGCGCGGACGACTACATGACGAAGCCGTTCAGCCCGCGGGAGATGGTGACGCGGGTGCGGGCAATCTTACGGCGCGCCAAGCAGTCGGGGAGCATGCCCGCGCTGCCCGATGGATTGCTGGAGTTCGGTGAGCTCAAGATTGATGTGCCGCGCCGAGAGGTACGCGTGAGCGCGCGGCCGGTTGGCCTGACCGCCAAGGAGTTCGATCTGCTGCGCACCCTGGCGGGGGCGCCCGGCAAGGTGTTCACCCGCGATGCCTTGCTCAACCAGGTATGGGGGTACGACTACTACGGCGACGCGCGCACAGTCGACGTCCATATCGGTACCCTCCGCAAGAAGATTGAGCCCTTGCCGTCCACACCGCGCTGGATCAAGACGGTGTGGGGCATCGGCTACAAGTTTGAGGACGTGCCGGCCGACACCCCGGCGCAGGCATCGTGATGTCGCACCTGCTGAGCCTTCGCTGGAAGCTGATCGGCAGCTACCTCCTGCTGGTGGCGGCCGTCTTGCTTTCCATCGTGTTGCTCACCCGCTACTCCGTCCGTACCATCTTTGTGACCTACCAGCAGAGCCTGCTCCAACGTGAGGGGCAGCTCCTGGCGACGCTGGTCGGCGCCGACTATTCCGCCCACCATGACTGGACGGTAGTAGAGCCCCACTTCTCCGATTGGACGCGCTTGCCGCGAAGCGAGGTGTGGGTCGTGAACAGCCAGGGGTCGCCCACGCTGGAGCAGCCACCTGATCGACCTGCTGGCGATCGCCCACCGATGAACCGGCTTCGGCCCGCGCTGCAGGGACAAGTCGCTAAAGGCTTGACTGCTGGATACTCGGGCCAGCCAGGACAAGTGTGGATCGCGGTTCCGATTCGCACTGGTGGGACCGTGATTGGCGCGGTCTATCTTGCGACCACGCCGGATGCGAACATCGGGCCGCGCCGCGGCCCGCCGATCGCCGCGGTTATCCAAACCGCTGAGGACTTTGTCACGACCGTGGAACGGCGGGTGGCGCTCACCGGACTCGTGGTCGGCGCCTGCGCGATCCTCCTCGGCCTCCTGCTGGCGAAGTCAATTACTGATCCCATCCACGAGCTTCGTCGTGCCGTGGGTCGTATTGCCGCGGGCGATTTTGGCCAGCGCGTCCGCGTGCGCACCCACGACGAGGTCGGCGCCCTCGCCGACGACGTCAACCGCATGGCCGCGCGCCTGGAAGCGCACATGGCGGAGCTGCATCGGCAGGAGTCCCTGCGCCGCGACCTCGTCGCCAACGTCTCGCACGACTTGGCGACGCCACTAACCGGTATCCAGGGCTTCACCGAGGCGCTGCTGGACAACATGGTGCCGGGCGAGGCTGAACGGTCGGATATTTACAACAGTATCTATCGAGAAGTGCAACGCCTGCGCCGCCTCGTCGGCGACCTGCAGGACCTGTCCAAGTTAGAGTCCGGCATGGGACAGATCCAGCCCCAACCGCTCCAGGTCGCGGAGCTCATCGAGGAATCCCTCAAGGTAGTCGGCACAGAGGCGCAAGACCGCGGCGTGACGTTGGCCCGCCGCGTGCCGGACGACCTGCCGATGGTTTGGGCCGATGGGGACCGGGTCACGCAGGTGCTGTTGAACCTGCTGGACAATGCCCTCCGCTATACACCGGCCGGTGGACGCATCACCGCCCGCGCCCGGGCGGTGGGACAGCAGGTCGAGATCGCCATCGCCGACACCGGGAGCGGCATTCCCATGGACGAGCTTCCCCAGATATTCGAGCGTTTCTACCGCGTGGATCGCTCCCGCTCCCGCGATACGGGAGGCGGGGGCCTGGGGCTCGCCATCGTCAAGGCGATCGTCACCGCGCACGGCGGCGGCGTGGAAGCGCGCAGCGTGCTCGGCGAAGGCACGGAGATGATCTTTTCCTTGCCAATCCTCCACTCTGCCGCCGCGCCGTGCGGACTAGAGCCGGCTCGCTCCAAGGCGCTGGTAGCAGCAAGGTAGCCTTCGACGCAACTCCAGCCCGCGTCGAAACGTGCGGACATAGCGCCTCGATCGTAGGCGGACTCCGCTGCGGAGTCGGCTCAGGCCGGAGGGGGTAACGGAGCGGGCAACGGGAATCGAACCCGTGCGTTCAGCTTGGGAAGCTGACATGCCACCACAACATCTTGCCCGCGCGCAGTGTTCGCGCAGTATACCAGCAGTGTGGCTCCCGCGGTCCTTCCAGGACCATCGGACTACAGCAGCACGGCCTCCGCCGTCTGGAGGAATTCGGCCTGGCCCAGCGACTCCAGCCGCGCCGGTGTCACGCCCAGGTCGAGGATCGTGAGCGAGGCGTTGCCAATAACCAGCCGGGTAGCGTCGAGTGAGCTGTACGCGCCGGTCGCCGCGGCCACCAGCTGCTGTATCGGTGAGGCGTGCGACACCAGCGTCACCTTGTCGTCGGGCCGGTACTGCGTACGCAAAGACTCTGCGACGACCAGCATGCGGGCATAGACGATTTCCGCCGTTTCGGGGAGCTGATGCCAAGTCGATTCCGGCATGTCGGAAGGGATGGCGAGGTCAGGGTAGCGCCACAGTAGCTCGGCACGCGTGGGTGGCGTCCAATCCGCTGGCGTGACACCGTGGTGCTCGTGGCTGCTCGGCAGCAACGCCAGGGGAGCGCCGCAGGCGCGGGCAATCTCGCGTGCCGTGGCAACCGTGCGTCGATACGGGCTACTGAGCACCTGGGATATGCCGGCGCCAGAGAGTCGAGCCGCCACGCGCTCGGCCTGCTCCTGCCCCAGCGCGGTCAGCTCACAATCCACTTCACGACAGGAAAAGTCCGCGTTGGCCCGCGACTGGCCATGGCGAACTAGGTACAGCAACACACGCGGCTCCTCGGGCGCCCCGCCGGATCACATGTCCCAGCGCCTCAGTGTAACAGCGGCGGAGCCGGTCAGGAGTTGCCGATCAGTATGCCGGCGGTGAAGACCAGGCCGCCCCCAATGACTACCTGCACGACTGAGCGAAGGAAGGAGCTGGCAAAAAAGCGGTAACGAATGAACGCGATGACGACGAGCTCGACGCCGACGACCGCGCAGGCCAGAGCAAGCGCAAGAACGTAGGTAGAGATGAGGAACGGGAGCGTATGGAAGATGCCCCCCACGAAGGTCATTCCACCAGTGATCGCGCCACGCTTCAGCGGAGTTCCCCGGCCGGTCAAGGTTCCGTCGTCGGATAGCCCTTCGGAGAAGCCCATGCTTATGCCAGCGCCGACCGCGGCGGCCAGGCCAACCAGAAATGCGGTGTGGGTCTGCTTTGTCGCAATGGCGGTAGCGAAGATTGGGGCCAGCGTGGACACCGAACCATCCATCAGCCCCGCTAGTCCGGGCTGGATGATCTGAAGCACAAAAGTCTGCTGGTGGCCCTGCTTCGTTCTCCCGGAACCGAGCTGCTCGCTCGTTTGCATCGGCGATTCGGCCGGCGTCGACATGGCACACCCCTCATTCTTGATCGTCGGCAATTGACAACTGACGAAGGAGCAGGAGGACAACACCCGCGGAGCCGCTGCCGCTTCTCCCTCCTGCGATCTCCCTACCCGTGCCTGCGACCCCCTTCCGCGCCACCCCTAGCGGCACGCGGCACAGTAGCCCTCCAGAGTGACCCGACGATCAGTGACAAGAAAGTCGCCCATCTCGGGAGACACGCGAACGGTCACGAGTCCTGCCGGGGCATCCTCCAACTTGCCGCAGGCCCGGCAAACCAGATGGGCGTGCGGCTCGGTATTCGGATCGTAGTGCGCCCGGCCATCCCCTGATTTCACCAGCCGCAGCTCGCCCAGCCCAACCAATTCCGACAGCGTTTTGTAGACGGTCGCCAGCGACAACATCGGCAGGTCTGCACGCACCTGCTCGTGGAGGTCTTCGGCCGTTGGATGGGCCGTTGTGCCCTCCAATGCTCGGAACAGGAACAGCCGCTGCGGCGTCAGTTTGCCGCCAGCCGCGCGCAGCCTTCCCGCCAGTTGCTCTGCCGATCGCACGGGCTACTCTCTTGACCGATTCTTTCTTCGGAACCATTCTCCTTTATTGTCCCTGCGTTGTCAACGGGGGTATGACTACGAGGCCACCGGCCTCGTTTCCATCAAGATCGGCTGCCCTGGGAGCCGGCTGGCTACAGCACGGAAGGTCTCTGCGCACGGCTACGTGTCGTCGTTGCTTCCTTTTTGGGTTCGCCCCCTCGTCGGGAGATTGCGGCCGTGCAGCGTGGTATCCTCAGCCGGAACAGTCGCGAACGGCGACGGGAGGATTCGGCCATGTACCCCTACTCCGGCTCCGGTCAGAGCAACATCTACATCCTCATCCTGATTGTTCTCGTTTTGGCGCTGCGGCTGGTGCGCTCGCGCGGAGCCCGCCCCGTCAATCCGATCATGCCGGTGATCACGACGTTGCTGGTGCTGTATGGCACGTACGAGCTGATCGCCCTGGGCAGCGCTACCGGCGCTGCCGCTTCAGGGGCGAGCGCTCCCACGTTCCGAGTCAGCATCGACCCCTCCGCGATGCCCTTCTATGTCTTGGGGGCGGTCTTGGGCGTCGCCATCGGTCTGTTCCGAGGCAGCACCATCACCATCTACCGCGATGCGGCCACCGGACAGATCATGCAGAAGTCGGCGGCACTGGCGCTCCTCATCTGGGTGGGCCTCTTCGCCTTGCGTTTTGGCATTCGATACCTCGCCGGCGCCGGTTTGATCGGCTCTTGGGCGACCCCGGTTTCGGACGTGCTGTTACTGTTGGGTACGGGTTCGATCCTCGGCCGAAACGCCTACGTCCTCTGGCGCTACTTCCAACTATCGGGAAGCGCGACGACGGTCAAGAGCAGTTGACCTTGCTGAGTTCGGGGTCAAATGGCAAGATTCACACCTGTAAGGCCAGCGCCAAGTGAGGAGGTGACGACCATGGACGTGGAAATCTGCCGGCATGCCCTCGACCGCGTACCGGTCTCGATCATCATCGACGATTCGTCGGCGCTGGTCAACCTGAACTACTTCTTCCTGCGCGATCGCAATGCCCATCGCGGCGAGCAGCAGCGCTGGGAGGATGTGCCGGTGGTCACACCGGAGTCTTTCACGCGGGAATGGGCGGAGTGGTGCGGCGAGCACGGCGTGCGTGGCAAGTTCAGCGTCGTGCCGAACCCCGCCGGCATTGGCCGCGTCGACCAGGGCTTGCCGCTGTTCGGCCAGGCGCAGCTCGAGAGCTGGCTGAAGATGTGCCGCGAGGTGATCGTGCCGTCCTTCGACATCACCCCAGAGATGCTGACCCACACCTACGTGCTTGACTTGGAAACGCTGCGGCCGTTGCCTTCCCGAATCTGGGAGCAGGTCGAATGGTCGCGCTTCACCGAAGACGACCATGTCGACCGCTACATCGCCTTATCCTGCCGCATCCTTACCAACGTCGGGCTGCCGCCGTCAGGCGTGACCTCCCCCGGCGGCTTTGGCGGCAAGTCCCTGGACCTCTACGCCCGTGTTGCCGGCGAGGGTTGCCGGTCGGTCACCGGCAACCCGACTCCCTTCTTCTTCCAGCGCGTCGTTTCCCAGGACGTCAATGTCGACACGCCGGTCTGGTACGCGGACCGGCAGGCGGGGACGGCGGTCGGCGAGATCATCGCCGGCACCGGTGACCACACCGGCTCCTGGACGGGCTACGGCGACGTCAGTGCCGATTATTATGTCACTGCCGACCTTCAAGGCGGCCGTTTGCCGGCTCTGATCGACGCCGGCAGCCCGTGTGTGCTATGCAGCCATTGGCAGGGTATGTACGGCATGCACAACGAGGATCGGCGCGGTTTCCGAACCTTCCAGACGGTCGTCGAGCGTCTGCGCCAGCGTGACCCCGATGGCGAGCGCACGCGCTGGCGCACCTGCAGCGAGATCACCAACTACGCCTGCGCCCGAGCGATGGCCGAGCTCAGCGTAGACGGCAGCGCGATCACCCTCGACCTGCCGCTGCGTGTGCCGGAGCTGACCCTGCGGCTTAGCGGCGTCCGGGCGCGTGGCATGACCGTCGGGCAGGCGCCGCTGCGCCAGGCCGGCGGCCGTCGCGGATTCACGAGCGGTACGTTCTATCACGAAGGCGCCGATACGCTGGTGGCGTTCGATCCGCCGGTGGACACGCGAAACGTCACGATCACTGTGCAGGCGGGGTAACCCCGGCATATCCTCACGCGGTCGAATGCCCGGGACACGGCCCGGCCAGCGCCGCCTGCGCGGCAGGATCACTAAGGCTGGTGATCCCAGCCAGCGACTGAATCTCCGCGTTGGCAATCGTCCAGGGCTGGGGCGGGGCGCCGGGTGGCAGCACACCCGGATTCGGCGTCGTCAGCGTGTAGCAGCCGGAAAAGCCCTGCAGGGAACCGTCCGTATGCCGGGCCAGGAGCACCGTCGGGATGTCGTAGCCCAGGTGCCCCGCGGCGTTATTCCCCTCAGGTTGTCCTACCGAGACGTCCACGTGCGCGGTGTCCTGGTACCCCTGCACGAACTGCGCATAGGACTGGGGATGACTGAGCAATAACGCGTAGGCGTCGGCGTAGTCGCGCTGATTGATCAGGTCGTAATAGTGTCGGAGCTGCGCCTGGGCGCCCGCGGGCGTCGGCGCGGGCTGGCCACCCGCTTCCCAGCGGAAGCGCTCGCTGTTCAGACGCTCCTGAACGCCATTGGGACCATTGACCCAGGAGCGGTACCCATCCGTAAAGGCGGTGAAGTTGTCGGCTTTTCGCCAGACCAGCAGCCCGTTGGTCGTGTGCTGCAATGCATCGCCGTTGCTCGAGTTGTGTGACTCGTCGTCAACGCAGCCGCCCACCACATTGGGGATCAGAGCGTGCAGGGTCTGGAAGCCCAGCACGAAGCTACAATCGGCGGTCTGCGCCTGGGCGCTGGCCGCTAACGGCCACGCCGCGAGGGCAAGGAGGGTGAGAACAGCAACTGGTAGTCGAAACACGGACAGTCCTTCCGGCTAGTCACGACTACAGTATCCTGTGTGGGGTTGCCATGTGGCGCGTCCTGCCTACAGTGGCATCCGATCTGCCAACGGGCGAAACCCGTGGTAGGCTGTGTCCTAGATACGCGGAACCGCAGCGACGCTAGTTTCGGGAGACGCTCGCTCGGCTCGTCCTTGACGACGATCGGCAAGGCGACCAGAAGCTGGGCAGATGATCGACTACTCGGTGTACCCCGACCTAGAGTACCTGCCGGCGGACTTGACAACAGCGGAGGCGAAGGCGGATTACGTTGCCCGCGTCTGCGGGGCCTGGGATTTCGGCATCGTACCGGAAATCGAGACTTTCCGTCTCCTGAATGGCTGGCGGGAGGTCTTCGACAGCTTTCCGCTGCTGCATTCTCCCGCCTACGCGGCGTTCCGGACACTCTTTGGCTGGCCGGCGATCGCTGGCGCTTCGGTGCTGGAGGCCGACTACGAGCGAGTGGATGCGCGCATGGGCCGAGAAGCCGATCCCTGCGTCCGGATGATTTGAAGGCATCCGCCTAGGCTAGACTTCCACCTGGTGATACGCATGGAAGGACACGGAGAACCAAATGGCAGATCCATTGGGCCTGGCGATTGCCGGCGCTGGGCGCGTCGCGGCGAGCCACGCGCGGGCAGCGCAGCAAGTGGACGGCATCGAGCTGCGAGCGGTGGCGGAAGTCGATGCGGCACGCCGCGAGCAGTTTGCCGGTGAGTACGGCTGCGCAGGCCTGGCACGTCTGGAGGACGCCTTGCAGCGAGACGACATCGATCTGGTCGTCGTCGCCTTACCGCATACCCTCCACGCCGACGCCTCCATCCAGGCGCTGCGGGCGGGCAAACACGTGCTGGTCGAGAAGCCGATGGCGATGTCCGTGGAGGAATGCGACCGCATGATCGAGGCGGCACAGTCTGCCAGACGGCTCCTGGCCGTCGGGCTGACCCACCACTTCCATCCGGTGCCGGCGGCGGCGCGCGACCTGCTGCGCTCCGGGCGGCTCGGCAGGCTGATCTGGGCTACGGAGACGCAGTACGGCCAGCGTCGCCGCGGCTCCAATCCGGACTGGCTCTTCGACCGGGCCCAGGGCGGCGGCCAACTCCTTGCCAATGGCGTCCACTTCATCGACCGCCTGATGATGCTGGCCGGCAGCCGCATCGTCGCCGTCAAGGCTTCCGTTGGCGCCTATTTCAATGACTATCCGGCCGACGACGGCACGCTCGCCTATTTTCAGTTCGCCTCCGGCGCCGCCGGGACGATGGCGCTCACCGGCCATTGGAGCGGAGCTCCGACCTCGCTGGCCCAGGCCATCTGCACCCGCGGCATGCTGCGCTACGGCCGTGAGCTGGAAGTCACCAACCCCGATCAACTGGACGCCGAGGCGTTTCAGACGATTACCGTTCCGACCGGCAATGGCTTCGCTCGCCAGTTGGGGAATGTCGCGGCGGCCATCCGCGGCGACGGCCAG
Organism: uncultured Chloroflexota bacterium; assembly: GCA_937967325.1. Lineage (GTDB taxonomy): Bacteria > Chloroflexota > UBA4733 > UBA4733 > UBA4733 > UBA4733. Next base: position 8,220 of record CALBSQ010000231.1, on the reverse strand, counting down.
TTGGAAGTGCCAGCCAAATGGGGCCGCGACGTCATGCGCGCCTTGTTTGCCTGCGAGGCGTCTAGCCATTCCGGGCGAGAGGTTCTCTTGGACTAGCGCGAGTTCGGCCCAGGGACACATCCTGAGCTAGTATCCCCCCGGAAGGAGCATTCACATGGCAAGAGCCCAAACTGCCCTCTCGACGGACAACCGACCGCGGGTCGCATGCATTCTCACGACCTACTTCCCACGGTCTCATGCCGACGTTATCGTGTCCAAACTGCTTGCCGACTACACGCACCCGGCCCCGCGAGACCTTGCCCGGTACGACTTCAATCGAGCGGCTCGGCACCTCACGGAGATGCCGCTCCCCACCGATGCGGCAGGTCGGTTGCGCGAGCCGCGCGTGCAGGTCGTGTCCTTGTACACGGATCAGTTGTCGGAGAACGACATCAGTCGGGAATGGGCGGCGCGCGCCGACATTCCAATCTTCCCGACGATCCGCGAGGCGCTCACGCTGGGCGGCGACCGGTTGGCCGTCGATGGCATCCTAATCATCGGGGAGCACGGCGACTACCCGACCAACGAACGAGGCCAGAAGGAATATCCTCGCCGCCGGCTGTTCGAGGAGGCCATTGCCGTGGTGCGAGAGTCCGGCCACGCGGTCCCCATCTTCAACGACAAGCATCTGGGCTACGCCTGGGCCGACGCCAAGTGGATGTACGACACGGCCAGATCGCTGCGAATACCTCTGGCTGCCGGCTCGTCGATTTCCACCGTGCCTCTGCGCTGGCGCACGCCGCGACTGGAACTGCCGATGGGGAGTCGCCTCGACGGCGCCCTGGTCGTCGGCTATGGCCCGCTCGAGGCCTACGGCTTCCACACGCTGGAGGTGTTGCAATGCATGGTGGAGCGCCGCGTCGGCGGCGAGACGGGCGTCGCCGCCGTGCAGACGTTGAGTGGGGAGGCGGTATGGCAGGCAGCGGCGGACGGACGCTGGGATCGCCGGTTGCTGGACGCGGCGCTGGCCACGGAGGAGGAGCCGCCGGCAGGCGATCTGCCGGCGCTAGTCAAGAATCCGGCGGTGTTCCTTCTGGAGTTTCGGGACGGGCTGCGAGCTGCCGTCTGCATGCTTGACGGCGCCGTGGATAACTGGCTGTTCGCGGCGCGGCTGGCGGCGGCAGAAAGCCGGCCGGCCCAGGTCGTCGCCACCCGCATCCTAGCGCACGGTCAGGAGCCGTTTGGCCACTTTGCCTACCTGCTCGAGGAGATCCAAGACCTCATCTGTAACGGACGCGAGCCGCATCCGGTCGAGCGCACGCTCCTTACGACCGGCATCCTCGACCGGGCGATGGAGTCACACTGGCGCGGGGGAGTGCGCCTGGAGACGCCGGAGCTGGACATCCGTTACTCGGTGTGACTGTGAAGGACGGCCCCACCCCCGGCCCCTCCCCAGCGGAGCTGGAGAGGGGAGACCACGAAGGGGAACGGACGGTCCCGTCGATGCCGTCCGGTTCTCCCCTCTCCAGCTCCGCTGGGGAGGGGCCGGGGGTGGGGCCGTGGTGACCCCGGCAACCGGACTGCTGCGCGCCGGCGTGGCCAAGCTCGACATCACGCCGCCGCTGGATACGCCGATCGCCGGCAGCTTCAACGAGCGTCGCGCCGTCGATGTCGACGATCCGCTCTACGCGCGGGCGCTGGTGCTGGAGGTTGGCGACGTGCGCCTGGCGCTGGTCGCCTGCGACATCATCTGCTGGCCCACGGCGGACGTTGCTCACACACGGTCGTTGATCGCCGCGCGCACCGGCATCCCCCAGCAGCAGGTCCAACTGGCCGCGACGCACACGCACACCGCGGCGTCGCCTACCGGGCTACTGGGAACTCCACGCGCGGAGGCCTATATGGAGGCGCTGCCGGCGCGAGTAACGAGCGCGGTAGAGATCGCGGCGCGACGCCTGCGTCCGGCTCGTCTGGGCCACGCGACGGTTCCCGTGGACGGGGTGACCTTCTGCCGGCGGTTTCGCCTGCGCGACGGAACCGTCCGGATGAATCCGCGCCGCAACGATCCGGACATCGTGGAGCCGGTCAGTCCGATCGATCCGGCCCTCACCGTGCTCTATCTGGAGGAAGCCGAGTCGCGTGCTCCGCTGGCGCTATGGGCCAACTTCACACTGCACTACGTTGGCGCCGATCACGGTGATGCCGTCTCTGCCGACTATTTTGGCCGCTTCGCTCGTATCGTGGAAGTCGCGCTAGGCGGCGGCGCCATGGCCTTGTTGACCAACGGCGCCTCAGGCCAGATCAACGGTATCGACGTCCACGACGTCAGCCAACCTTCCGGCGCCTACCAGTCCGAGCGCGTCGCCCGTGTCGTGGCCGGCGGCGCCCTGCGCGCAGCGGGAAGCGCGCGACTCCAGGAGCAGGTGACGCTGGCGGGAGCGGCGCGCACAATCCAGGTCGATCGTCGGCGCGTCACGGCTGAGGACATTCGCCTTTCCGAGCAAATCCTCAGCGTGCCCGAGGGCCAGCAGCCGTCGGGTCTGCCGCCCGGCCCCTTCAGTTGGGTGGCCGGTCAGGAGCTCCCGGCGAACGTGCTGCACGCCTACGCTCGCGAGATGCCCTTGCTGGCGGCGCTCCCCGAGCAATTGCCGGCGGAGGTGCAGGCGCTCCGCGTCGGCGACCTGGCCATCGTCGGACTGCCCGGGGAGATCTTCGTAGAGCTGGGGCTGGCCATCAAGGCCGCCTCGTCGGCGCCATCGACTGCCGTCGTGGGCCTCGCCAACGGGTACCTGGGCTACGTTCCCGATCGCGCCGGCTACGAACAGGGCGGCTATGAGACCTGGGCAGCGCGCTCGTCGGCCGTGGAGCCCGGCACGGGAGAAGCGTTAGTCGCAGCGGCCAACTCGCTAACAGCCGAGCTGTTCGGACGCTAAGGGCGCCAACAATCGAAATACAGTCCATCCGCTGCGAACGGAGATTGCGTCACAAGCCGGCGATCTCGGCACAAGGCGGCACCGGTGCAGGTACAGCAACTCCACCCGCCGCTAAAGCAGCGGGCTAAGATCACAAAGCCTGCTAAAGCAGGCTGGGTACGCTGCATACGGCAGTATTCTCCCGTTCCTGCAAAAAGAACATCCGTTATATTCGTTACCTAGCCGCCTTTAGGCGGCTTTGTGGTGTTAGCCCGCTGCTTTAGCGGCGGGTGGAGCGCCGGCCGCGTGGCTGCTGCCAATATCGCTCCATGCTCCTCACTAATGACCGCGCGTCGCGACCCTCGGTGATGCAACTGGCGACGCGCTCCCCGGCCGGTTGTCCGCCGCCGGATTTTTGTCACCCGAGCCACGGGGATTCACTCGTTGCCGCCAACTCCTCATTTCCGATACTTGTCGATCTCGATCTGGCAGCGACGCTGGGCGTCTTCCAGGCTGGCGCGCGCGTCCAACTTCTTCTGAAGCACGGAGAGGACAGCACCGTCAAGGATCGGTAGGATTTGCTCGCCGCCGGGGACGCTGGGCACGAAGCGGCCGTTGGGCATGGCGTCGACGGTCAGCTTCAATAGCGGGTCACTCTGGGTGTAGTTGACGCTCTGGGCCACGGATACGCTAGGCGGGACGCGCAACTGGGCGATGGCCCACTTCACCTGAACGTCGGGCTTGTAGAAGTAATCCATGAGCTGGAAGGCGCCGTCCACGTGCTTCGCCCCTGTGCCGATGCACATGGCCCATCCGCCGGCGTAGGTCGCAACCTTACCATTCGGGGGCAGGGGATACTGAGTGACCGCGTAGGTCAGATTTTGTACCTTGGCGAAATACTGCGCCTTCGTGGCGATGGTGGCATACAGGTGGGCCGTATGGCTGTCGGAGAAGAGCTTGATACCATCACCTTTGGCCTGGTCTTTGGCGAAGCCGCTTACCGCATCATAGCCGCCCTGCATCTCGTAGATCTTGAGCGTCCACGCGAGCGAGTTGACGCCCATTTCATTCGCGACATCGACCTTGCTGCCGTCGCCGGGGGCGAAGTCGCCCCCGAGCTGCCAGAATGGTACTAGCCACGTAAGGCGTCCGCCCGACCCACCGAAGGGATCCCAGCCGAGCTGCTTGATCAGCGTGCCGGCGTCGCGGACTAGCGTCTTATTCACCGACGCTTCCATATCGCTCCAAGCAGCCGGCAACTTCTGAGGATCGAGGCCGGCACGCTGATACATGTCGGTGTTGGCGTAGATCACGCGGTTGTCGATGCTGTAGGGCAGGGCGTAGGTCTTTCCTTGCCAGGCGACCTCCTGCCACTTGTATTTCCAGACATCGTCCGGCTTGACATTCTTGGACTTGGCAATGTAGCTATCCAGCGCCTGCACGATGCCGGTGACACCCCAGGTCGTCTGAAGGTAGCTCTGCGTGTGAAACATGTCCGGCGGCGTTCCGCCCGCAACCTGCGTCTTGAACTTCTCCGTGCTACCTTCCACGACGGCATCGAGCGACAGGCCGGGATTCGCCGCCAGGAAATCCTTCGTCAGTTCGGCGCCGATGCCGGCGGTGAGGGAGAAGGAGTCCGTAGGCATCCAGACCTGGATGGACGTGCCGGACTTCGCTGGCGGCGCGGCGGCGCTCGTTATCGCTGAGGCGACGGACGCTGAGCCGGCCGTGCTGGCGGAGGCGACGGAACTGGACGAAGCAAGTGCGGCGCTCGCGGACGACGAAACGGCGCTCGTCGTGGCCGCCGCCGGAACAGACACGCTGCCGGCCGAACTGGTTGCGGCTGTGGTTGCGGTTGTGCTTGGTGTCCCGCCACCGCAGGCCGACAGCAGTCCCATCGCGACGGCCGAATGGGCAGCAAGGGACAAGAGGCGACGGCGTGAGATCGGACGCACACGTCTTTGGATTGATATTCTCATGGGCGAGCTCCTTATGTCAATGCCATGTGGGCGGCAACTGAGTTGATTGGCGACCCGTGCCGGATGGTACCTGATTTAGATGATCCGGCGTGCTCGCCTCCTTGCGCTCCAGGGGGGCGCCGCACTTTGTTAACCTCTTAGACGAAGCTTGTGGCGCGTGCTACTATGCGGACGGTCGGCCTGGCGCAGGCCAGAAGCTGGTACCTGGAAGGGCGCATCCGCCGGCAGGGCAGGGTGCGTCAAGCGATGGGGGTGAAGGATGTTCCGTCTCGGTATCGTCGATTGCGACACCAGCCACGTGGTGGCATTTACCACTCGGCTGAATCACGTTGGGGTTGGGGAGGATCAGTGGGTCGACGGGGCGCAGGTCGTGATGGCCGTGCCGGGGACCTCGCTGCTCTCTCCCGAGCGCATCCCCGGCTTCGTGGAGCAGTTGCGCGGCTTCGGGATACCGATCGTCGACTCGCCGTCTGAGCTTATCGGCAAGGTCGACGGCGTGCTGATCGAGAGCGTGGACGGCTCGGTTCACATGGAGCGTGCCCTGCCGTTTCTGGAGGCCGGCCTGCCAACCTATGTCGACAAGCCCTTTACCTGCTCGGTGGCGGACGCACGGAAGTTGCTCGACGCGGCGCGCGCCAAGAATCTCCCTCTGTTCAGCGCCTCCTCGCTGAGGTTCGCGCTGGAGGTGCAGGACGTGCTGCAGCGCCGAGAGGAGCTCGGGGCGGTAGTGGGAGTCGACGCCTACAGCCCGGCATCGCTCCATCCCCGCAACCCCGGCTGGTTCCATTACGGCGTCCATGGCGTGGAGCCAATGTACCAGTTGATGGGCACCGGCTGCGAGGCAGTGCGTTCCGTCGCTACCGAGGGTACGCACGTCGCGGTGGGCCGCTGGAAGGATGGCCGGATGGCGACGGTGCGGGGTACCCGCCAGGGCGCCCACTCCTACGGGTTCACGGCATTCTGCGAAAAGAAAGTCGTCAACACCGCGATCAATGCCGGCCCCATCTACCGCGAGCTGCTCCAGCGGATCGTAGCCATGTTCCAGACCGGCAAGTCGCCGCTGACACCCGAGGAGCTGTTGGAGCCGGTCGCCTTTCAGGAAGCCGCCAACGCGTCCGTCGAGCGCGGCGGCGACGAGGTGCGCCTGGCCACGGCATAGCGCATCGTAGGTCCCCGGCCGGCAGTGGCGACCCGACCGTAGCCGTGCTCACTTGTAAGCGACCAACCCGAAGGCGTCCGGCCTCTTGACGACGCGACGAAATCCGGCGTCCTGTAACCGACGCAATGCGCCGCGGGCGACGCCGCGGCCCGATCCGCTGTCCAGATTGCCAATGTAGTGAAAGAGGCGTCCGCCGCGGCAGAGGACGCGATACAGTTGGCGGTAGAACGTCCCAGCGTACATGTCCCCCGCCATGTCAAAGGTCGGCGGGTCATGGACGATCCTGGTAAACGCTTCATCCGGATACTGTGCGACCACTATAGTGCTGTCGCCAATGACCTGGGTGATGTTTCGGCCCGCGAAGAGAGGCCGTGACCAGGGATTGTAGCGCGCCACCTCCAAAACCGCCGTGTCGAGCTCAACTGTGACGACCTCCTCGGCGGTCTTCGCCGCTTCGATGGCGGTATAGCCGAGTCCGGTGCTCGTATCGAGCACTCGGCCCACCACAGGGGCAATGGCCCCCACCTTGGTGAGCGTATCGCGATACGGGTCCATGTCTTTGATGCGATGCATCAGAATGCCGGAAATCAGCAAGGCGGGAGCACGTTCGGTTGGCAGCAGACTGATCAATCGATTTGTTTCCGCCGAGAGCCGCTGGATCTTGCCCAGGCGTCCTTCCTCCAAGGAAAAGCAGTTGTTCCGCGACTCATTTATCGTCTCGATCTGTTGCCAGGAGAGCGCCTCCCCATCGGGCAAGCGTACACCCTCGGCGCCGACTTCTACCTCGAGCACCGAGAGACCTAGATCGGTCGACATGTGGTCCGAAATCCTCCCCTGCCGGCGTGCAGCGAGGAGGGGCTCGACTTGACGATAGGACAGGACGACCGGCGAATTCATGCGATCACCTGTCAGCCTCGCCGCCCCCGGCATCCCCGCCGCCGCCAAAGGTTCCTTTCCTCAACCCCTTGGCGACCTTAGCCGTCCAGCCCCGCCTCGATCTGATCCCAGCGCTCGAAACACCTTGCGCTGGCCTCCTCGCCGAAGGCTGAGAACTGCTCACCGCCCGGCCGGCGCAGCAGATCCTCGGAAAGCTGACGCGGCCGCCAGTGCGTCTCCAAAGAGATACAGCCGTCGTAGCCATCCTCGAGCAGCGCCCGCAACTGGCCGCGAATGTCGAGGTTGCCGTCGCCGAGCACGACGGGGGTGTGGCTGCGGTCAGGATGAATCTTGAAATCCTTGAGGTGGACATGCGGGCAGAGACCCCGAACGTGTCCATAGCCGTCAGGGAAGCCCGGTTCAGCAATCGTGTTGCCGGGGTCCCAGATGCCGCGCACCTCGGGCAGTTGTAGCATCCGGAGGAATCGGCCCAGCTCGGCGCCGCTACCGATGTAGCAGGAGGGCTCGTTCTCGATCCCGAGCAGCACGCCTGACTGCCTCGCCAACTCCGCCGGGCGATGATAGGCCTCGATGATCGGCTGCCAGTTGGGGAGCGGCTCCTTCTTCCAAAACGTGAACACGCGCAGCAGTTTGGCGCCCAGGCCGTGCGCTACCTCGATGCTGCGACGCAGAATGTCCAGGTGCTCCTGATACTCCGCCGCGTTGCCTAGGTCGCACTTGAGGAACGGCGTTGCCACAGCCGGAACCATCATGCCTTCGGCGTCCAGACGCTGCTTCAACTGGCGCACCTGGTCGCCGCTCAACTGGTCGATCCGCGTGTTCCAGATCGTCCGGATCTCTGCTCCCGTCACTTTGAAGCGCCGCATCAGCGCGACGACAACGTCGAGGTCCTGCGATACCTCATCCGTGATGACCCCTCGACTGTACATTCCGCTCCTCATTACCGTCTACTCGCCCGTGCCTCGTACCGGCTACGTTAGCACATAGGCAGACTCAGCTCGACATGGCTCGCGCCAGCGCATCGGGATAGCTTGCATCTCTCTCCTGCCAGCGCCGGATTAGCGCTTCCCCGTGCAGCGGGATACCGTCGAGCAGCCCGGAGAGCGCCTTGTGGAGGGGAGGGCAACACCAAGCTGGACAAACCAGGGCCGTACCCTTGGTTGACATCAAAGAATAAATGTTCTAATATGACGCTACGTCGTCGCCCAGGTTCAGTCGTTCGGTAACAGAGGAGCAGGAACTTGCAAACCAATCTCGCGCATATCCAGTTCAACGTTCAGCCCGCGAACGTGCC